>CAZDHT010000019.1:0-36795 GCA_964505325.1 uncultured Planctomycetota bacterium
ATCGGCGGCATAATGGTCCCGATTGTGGGCGACTACCTAGTCGCAGACATGGCCGCCGAGTTCGGCGTGCCGCTCCTGGTGGTTGCGCGCGCCGGACTGGGCACCATCAACCACTCGCTGCTGACGGTCGAGTTCGCACGGTCTCGCGGGCTCGATGTCGCCGCGATCGTGCTCAACTCGCCCGCGAAACCAGCCGGCGGGCTTGCCGAAGACACCAATCCATCGGTCATCGCAAGCCTGGCCGGTCCGACGCCCGTGATCGGCCCGCTGCGCCACTGCGGCGGCGTCTTGGTCGATACGGGCGAACTGGGCGACCTGCCGGCGGCCCTGGCGGGCCTCGACGGCATTGACAAGCTGATCGAAGAGCGCTTTGAAGTCTGACCGGAGCCGGGCTTGAACGGAATTGCCCCACTGCTGGCGATGCGGCGAAATATCATCTGGAACGCCTTGCGCACCATCGGCCAGCACTCTCGCCTGAAAATCTTCTCCATCGCCGTGCTCGGCGGCGCCATCTGGATCGGCCTCTACGTGTTCCCCTACTACGGCTTCCACTGGGTGGTCAGATTGCTGCACGAAAGCAGCATCTCTGACATGCTCATCTCCCTGTTCTTCCTGCTGTTGACGGTCATGCTCGTCTTCAGCAACGCCGTCATCGCCTACACCGCTCTCTTTCGGTCCAAGGAGGTGTGGTTCCTGCGCTCCTGCCCGATCTCGCCGGGGACGCTGTTCCTCTACAAGCTCGCCGAGTCGCTGACGTTCAGTTCGTGGGCCTTCATGCTGCTGGGCGTCCCGATCATGCTGGCCTACGGCGTCCACAAAGGTGCGCCGTGGTACTACTACATCGCGATGTTCGTTTTCTTCTTCAGCTTTGTGCTGATCCCCGCCAGCGCCGGGGCGCTGATTGCGCTGGTCATTTCCACGGTGTTGCGCCCCTGGATGCGAAAACTGCTGACCTGGGCGGCGATCACGCTGGCCGTCGCCGCGCTGATCATTGGCCCCTCCTATATTCACACCAAGCGGTCCGGGACCCGGCTGTTTCTCGCGGCGACGCTGCTGCGGCGCGTCAGCGTCACTCACAGCGTATACTGGCCCAGCGCGTGGGTATCGCGGGGCCTGGCCATTTGTGCCAATGGGGTCGAATCGGGGAACCTCGGCGAGGCGCTCTATTACCTGGGCCTGCTGGCGAGCAATTCGCTGTTCCTGTGCCTGCTCGCCTACGGGTTTGCCAGCCGCGCCTATGTCCGGGCGTGGGATCGCATCCATTCGATGTCGTCAAGGCGCCGCGCCGGCCGCCTCGAGATCGTCATGCCGACGAGCGGCCCGATCCCACGTATCGTGCGCCGCCTCACACGGCAGCCCATGTACCAACTGATCGCGAAAGACCTGAAGACCTTCGTCCGTGATCCGGTGCAGTGGACCCAGTGCGCCGTCCTGTTCGGCCTGCTCGGGCTCTACATTCTGAACCTGCGCAACCTGCGGTATCCCGCCGCGCAGCCGATGTGGCGGAACCTGACGACGTTCCTCAACCTCGGCTCGATCTGCCTGGTCCTGGCCACGTTGACCACCCGGTTTGTTTTCCCGATGTTCAGCCTGGAAGGACTCCGATTCTGGGTCCTGGGGCTCGTCCCGTTGAAGCGGACCTACGTGCTGTGGAGCAAGTTCACGTTCTCCTTCGTGGCGTCCGTGACGATCACGACGGTGTTGATGGTCATGTCCGACCTGATGCTCGGCGAGCCCAAGGCGTTCATCATGCTTCACGTGTTCACGGTGTGCATGATTTCGCTGGGACTCAGCGGCATGGCGGTCGGCCTGAGCGCCCTGTATCCGAACCTGCACGAGACCAGCCCCGCGAAGATCGTGTCCGGCTTTGGTGGGACCTTGAATTTGATACTCAGTTTGTTGTATGTTTCCATCGTCGTGGCGGTCGAGGCCATCCCGGTCCACCTCTGGGCAACCGGTGCGATCTCCCGCTTCGAGATGATCCTCGGCCTGTGCGGTGCGGTAGCGGTTCTGCTGGTGCTGACAGCCGCGGCTTGCGCTGTGCCGATGTGGCTCGGGTCGAAGTCGCTGAGGAAAATGGAGTTCTAGATGATCGACCGGATTCGTAAGGCCCTCGGGGCGGGCAGCGCCGACTACATCGAAATCCGAGTGCAGGAGGCCGGCGCCACCTCCGTGCAGTACACCGGCAAAGAGCTGGAGAGCATCGGCCGGCGCACCCGCCTCGGCGGGAGCGTGCGGGCGATGGTCAAAGGCGGCTGGGGCTTCGCGTCGTTCAACGAGGTCGAGGAACTCCCGCGCTTCGTCGAGGCGGCGTGCGCCCAGGCGCGGCTCGTCAAACGCGACCCCACCGGTCTCGCGCCGGTCGAACCGGCGACCGACCACGTCGTTGCCAAACCGGAAGTCGACCCGCGCCAGATCCCGCTCGAACAGAAACAGGCGCTCTGCGAGCGATACAACAACACCATCCTCGCCATGCCCAAGATACAGACTTCGAGTGTCGTCTACCGGGACTCCACCGTGGTGGAGCACCTGGTGACCACCGACGGAGCCGAGCTGGTCCAGGAGACGTGCTTCACGGGCACGATGGCCATGGCCGTCGCAAAGGACGGGACGAACGTCCAGCGCGCCTACGACAGCGTCGGGGACGTTCGCGGCTACCAGATCGTCGAGGGCCGCGACGAGGTGTGTGAGAAGGTCGCTCAGCGCGCCATCGACCTCCTGTCCGCCGAGCCGCCCGAGGCCGGCCCGCACACCGTCGTGCTGGACTCCAAGCTGTGCGGCGTGTTCGTTCACGAAGCATTCGGGCACCTCAGCGAGGCCGACTTCATACACGAGAACGAACGGCTCAAGAAGATGATGAGCATCGGCCGGCGATTCGGGCCCGACGCGTTGTGCATCTGCGATGATCCCAGCGCACCCGGCGAGGCCGGATACTACGCCTACGACGCCGAAGGCACCAGGGGCACCAAGACGTATCTCATCCGCGGTGGCGTGCTGACCAGCCGCCTGCACTCCCGCGAGACCGCGGCCATGATGAACGAACCCCCCACCGGCAACGCCCGCTGCCTCACGTACGGCTTCGTCCCAATCGTCCGAATGTCCAACACCTACATGGAGCCGCGCCAATACCCGTTCGAGCAACTCCTCGAAGGCGTCGACGACGGCATCTATGCCATCGGCGCCATCGGCGGGCAGACCGACATGGAGATGTTCACCTTCTCCGCCGAAGAGGCGTACGAGATCAAGAACGGAAAGCTGGGCCGAAAGCTGCGGGACGTGGTCCTCACGGGAAATGTGTTCCAGACCCTCGCCAACATCGAGCGGATCGGGAACGACTTCAGCATGCACGGCGGCCTGGGCGGATGCGGCAAGGGCGGCCAGTCGCCGCTCCGCGTGTCCGACGGCGGCCCCAGCGTGCGCATACGCAATGTGGTGGTAGGTGGACGATGATTGATGTCGATGCCTTGATAGACACGGTCCTGACGAAGGCCGGCGCCGCGGCCGACGCCGCCGAGGTCTTCTACGACTCTTCCGAGAGCCGGCCCGTGGAATTCGAGAACAACAAGCTGAAATACGTCGCGACCAAGTCCGGGCGCGGCGTAGGACTGCGCGTCATCCAGGACGGCCGCATCGGGTTCTCCAGCACGTCGGATCTCAACCGCATCGATGAACTGGTCAAGAACGCTCTGGAGAGCGCAAAGTTCGGCCAGGAAGCCAAGTTCGAGTTCCCGTCGAACTGCGAGCCGGCCGACGTCAAATCGTACGACGAGAACGTGTCCGCCTTCACAACGCGAGAGATGACCGAGCTCGGCCAGGGCGCGATTGACCAGGTCCTCGATAAATACCCCGATGTCCAGTGCACGGCGCACGTTTCCACCGCCATCAGCGACGAACGCGTCGCCAACACCAACGGCCTGGATGTCGGCCACCGCTCGACCACCTTCTCCATAGACCTCACCGCGCTCGCCGTCAACGACGACGGCCTTCTGTGGGTCGGAGATGGCCGCGCCGGCTCGCGCCTGCTGACCGACGCCGCCCCGCTCAGCCGGAAAGTGGTGAGCGACCTCGACCGCGCCAAAGTCGAAGCCACCATCTCGACCGGCACGTACCCGACCATCTTCACGCCGGATGCGATGGCCACCCTCCTCATCTCGCTCTCGCAGGGGGTCAACGGCAAGCTCGTGCAAAAGGGGGCGTCGCCGCTGGTGGGAAGGCTCGGCGAGCAGATCGTGGATGAACGGGTTTCCGCCCTCGATGACGCGCTCATCGACTACGCGGCGTCGAGCGCACCCCACGACACCGAAGGGCTCGCATCGACCCGGACGCCCCTCATCGAAAACGGCGTGCTCAAGAACTTCCTGTTCGATCTCCAGACCGCCGGGATCCTCGGCACCAAGCCGACCGGAAACGGCCTGCGCGGCTACGGCTCGCAGCCGGCCCCGGGCCACAACAACACGGTCGTCAGCCCGGGCGATACGCCCTTCGAAGAAATGCTCCACGACATCAAACACGGCCTGCTCGTCGACAGCGTGCTCGGCGGCGGGATGAGCAACACCCTCGCAGGCGAGCTCTCGGTCAACGTCGAACTCGGCTTCCTCATCCAGAACGGCTCACTGGCCGGCCGCGTCAAAAATTGCATGATCTTCGGCAACGTGTACGACCTGATGAAGGACGGCATCGCCGCCATCGGCGACACGCCCGAGATGAAGAGCTCTCTCAGCGTGCCGCCCTTCTGTTTCAAGGGCATCAGCGTCGCGGCGCAGTAAGTCCCGGTTCGCCGCACGGCGCAGACCCCAATCGGTAACCGAGGAGAGCGTCATGAAGATCCTGTTGGTTGGTTCCGGTGGGCGCGAACATGCTCTCGCCTGGAAGATCTCGCAGTCGCCGCTGTGCGACACGCTCTACGGCGCGCCGGGAAACGCCGGGATCGCGCAGCATGCCGAGTTGGTGGACATCGCGGCGGACGATGTCGCCGTGCTTCTGAGGTTCGCCAAACGCGAGCAGATCGATCTCGTCCTGGTCGGCCCGGAAGCGCCACTGGTCGCCGGGCTGGTCGACGCGTGCGCCGGCGCCGGCATCAAGGCGTTCGGCCCGTCCCGCGCCGCCGCACAACTCGAAGGCAGCAAGGCCTTCGCGAAAGATATCCTGCATAGGCACGCCATCCCGACCGGCGGGTACCAGGCATTCGACCGCGCGGAGGCGGCAAAGGATTACGTCGCCAGCCTCCGCCCGCCGATTGTCGTCAAGGCCGACGGGCTCGCCGCCGGCAAGGGCGTCATTATCTGCAAGTCGAAGAAAGAGGCCGATGAGTGGATCGACGCCATGATCATCGAAGGCCGGTTCGGCACCGCGGGCAGCAAGCTCATCGTGGAGGAATTCCTGACCGGCGAAGAAGCATCGATAATGGCATTCACCGACGGGAAGACAATCGCGACGATGCCATCGTCGCAGGACCACAAACGCGCCCTCGACAACGATGACGGCCCGAACACCGGCGGCATGGGCGCCTACTCACCCGCCCCCGTGGTCACCAGCGAAGTCTACGACAAGATCGAACGCGACATCCTCATCCCGACCGTCCACGCGATGAACGTCGAGGACAAGCCCTACCGCGGCGTCCTGTATGCCGGCCTGATGATTGAGGCCGATAACCCGAGAGTGCTCGAATTCAACGTGCGGTTCGGCGACCCCGAAACGCAGCCGATCCTCATCCGCCTCAAGTCCGACCTCGTGCCCCTCATTCTGAGCACCATCGACGGGACGCTCGACCAGGCGGAGATCGAGTGGGACGAGCGGCCGGCCGTCTGCGTCGTGATGGCGTCCGGCGGGTATCCGGACAAGTACCAGAAGGGCTTCCCCATCACCGGCATCGACGAGGCCGAGGCGCTCGGCGACGTCAAGGTCTTTCACGCCGGCACGATCGAGCGGGACGGTCGGCTCGTCACCAACGGCGGCCGGGTCCTGGGTGTCACCGCCGTGGGTGCGGACCTGCCCGCCGCGATCACCCGCGCCTACGAGGCGGTGGACCGGATTTCATTCCAGGACGCACATTACCGGAACGACATCGCCGCCCGCGCGCTCAACCGACCCGCGCGCTGAACCGATCGGGTTGACACAATGGCGCCGGAGCGCGCGATTTCTGCGCCCGGCCGGGCGTGTTTTCCGGAAAAACACCGACGGGACCGCCGGACAGTGCCATCGACGACCTGAACTGTTTCAAGTGTTTCAATGGCTTTGTTCGGCAGAAAAAGTTTTTTCGCACCTAACCTATTGTCCCGCAAAGCCTTATGTAATATGCCACCGGTTCGGGCCTGTGTCAAGCGGCCTGCCGATTTTTCCACGAAAAAAAACCGCTCCGCCCGCCGCTTCCCCAGCCTTGGCCGCCGGCCCGGGAGGGGGAGATTGTAGCCGAGGTCCGTGACCTCGGGCGGCCGCGCCCATCCCCCTTCGCGTAGCTTCGGCGGGACAGGCAGGACGCGGCTACAGAAGGTCAGCGGTGCGGGTCTCCTGTTTGTGCTCCTCCCCGCGGGGAGCCGGCCCAGATCCTCTTTCCCGTTTTGCCGGCTTTCCATTTTCTCTTGTCTTCCACACGACCCGGCATCTCCCGCCCGCCCGACTATCATAGCAGTCACCTCACCCGCCTGAGGGACTCCACATAGCGGTGGGGCCGACATTCTTGTCGGCCAGATGGCAGGCACGAATGCCTGCCCCACCAAGGCTTGTTCGAGGCCCTTATTCAATGGAGGGGAGCATTCGATGGCGGAAAACCTCCTCTGCTACGGGGACAATGCCAACTTCCTGCGCGAGAAAGACCTCTTCCCCGACGAGTCCGTCGACCTCATCTACCTCGACCCGCCGTTCAACTCGAAGCGGCCGTACAACATCCTGTTCAAGGACCACAAGGGCACCCCCAGCGCCGCGCAGATCAAGGCGTTCGACGACACGTGGAAGTGGGACGAGGGCGCTCAGAGCAACTACGAATGGCTGATCACCGACGTCGGCTGCGCGGACGGCGGCATCTTCCTGAAGTCGAAGCGGTGAGAGCCTACGGCGAACGCACGAGGGAATCTGGTTGCCCGGATAGGATAGAGGTAGTATAGTTGTGTGTACCGGCGTCGGACAATTCAAATGTCGAACGTGACAACAAGTCGGGACCAGGCCAAGGCCATGGTCTCTCGTGGCGGCAGAGAGACAACGGTCGAGGAGAAGTTTCGCGCCAAGCATGAGGCGTGGAGCGAAAAGACTGATCTCCTCAAGACAACTCATCGGATCTTCTTGGGTGACGCTCGAAAGATGCGGGGCCTGCCCCCCGAAACGGAGATACATCTCGTTGTAACATCACCACCTTACTGGAATCTGAAGAAGTACGCCGATGATCGGGGCGGCACGCAACTGGGCCACATAGACGATCATGAAGATTTCCTGGAGCAGCTGGGGAAGGTCTGGAGACGTTGCCTTCACCTCCTGGCCCCGGGCGGCCGAATGTGTGTCGTGGTGGGGGATGTCTGCCGGTCGCGGCGGAAACACGGCCGCCTCGCAGATGAACTGGCCGGGGTCCATGAGGGTCCCGTCCATGTCGAAGATCACGTCCTGAATCAAGGGCGGCTTGGTCTCCGGCCGTCCGCGGGCAGATTGAAGTCGACGATGAGCGGGTAGTGGTCCGAGCCGACGTTCGGCCCTACCTGTCGGTCGACAATGCCGATGTCCGGCGAGTGGAGGCAGTGGTCGATGGGGATAAAGAACATCGGCCGGTCGGTCGGCCACGTGGGCTGATAACCGCGGCCGCGCGCGCTGTCGCGCAGGCCCGACGCCTTCAGCAGCCGCTCGAAGTAAACGGAGAACGGCGTGACGTTGAGATCGCCCATCAGGACGACGGGAGTGGTCACCCGGGCGAGCGCCTCGGGGATAGCCGCGAGCTGCTGGTTGCGGAGCCGTGAGCAGGACGGGCAGGACGGCGGAAGCGGATGCGTTCCGAACACGGTGAAGACCCCGCCGGGCGCCTCCAACTCGGCGAGGACGGACGGCACCTTGGCCCCGTCGACGTAGGCGATCCGCGCCGTGCGGAACGGCAGCCTGCTGAACAGCGCGATGCCGAAGTTGTCCTCGCGCGGCTCGCCGCGCACGTGCGGATACGTCGCCGCCAGCTCGCCGAGGTCCGCCAGCCATCGGTCGTTGACCTCCAGGAGCAGCACGAAGTCCGGCTCATACTCCCGGATCGCGTCGCAGACTTTCTGCACGTCGCGGTTGGCGGTGTGGATGTTCATCGTCATCGCGCGGAGGGTGTCCGGCCGGCGTGCGCTGTGTTCGCCGCCGACGAACAGCGGGAGCAGCACGGCCAGGTTGACCAGGGCGAACGCGGCGAAGACCGGCCCGGTCACCCGCCGCCGAAGCAGCGCCAGCGTGATCGCCGCACCGCCGAGGCAGAGGAAGTACTGGGCGCGGAAGTGACTCGTGAGCTCGCACGGCCGCCACAGCCCGCTGGCGAAGCCGGCGACCGTCAGCGCCGACGCAACGGCGCCGCCTGCGATCAGCGCGGTGCACAGCCACGCGCGGATGCGGAGCCGCTTGCCCCCGGTTGTTTCCGTCACGGCCCGGCCCCGGGCGTTGCCTGCTTGACGAAGTTCATGAGGCCGCCGGCGGCGATGATGTCCTGCATCTCTTTGGGGAACGGTTCGGTGGTGTAGTTGCTGCCCTGGGTGAGGTTCTTGATGCGGCCCCTGGCGAGGTCGATCTCGATCTCGTCGCCGGCGCGGATCTCGTCCGCCGCCTCCGGGCAGGCGAGTATGGGGAGGCCGGTGTTGATGCAGTTCCGGAAGAAGATGCGGGCAAACGTGCGGGCGATGACGCACGAGACGCCGGCCCCCTTGATGGCGATGGGGGCGTGCTCGCGGGACGACCCGCACCCGAAGTTCGCCCCGCCGACGATGATGTCTCCCGGCTGCACCTTTTTGGCGAACTCCGGGTCGGCGTTCTCCATGCAGTGCGCCGCCAACTCGTCGGGATCGATTGTGTTCAGGTATCGCGCCGGGATGATCTCGTCGGTGTTGACGTCATCACCGAACTTCCAGGCTTTGCCTTTCATGTTCTTCTCCGCGCGTTTCCGTCCGGGCCACCGCCGCCTGCCGGGCTTGGTGCATGAACGCCTCGAGGCGCAGGGCCTCGCCCGCCTCTTCGTGTCCGTCGTATTCCATCTTCAGGCACGGGATGTTGCCGTGATCGGCAACGAACGGCCGGAGCAGCGCGTTGACAATGGTGCCCGGGATGCAGTTGAACGGCGTGATGTTGACCACGCCGGCGAAGCCGTGCTCGACGTACTCGACGGCGCGGCCCATGCTCAGCACCGCCTCGCCGCGGACTTCCGGGGCGAGGTAGCGGCTGGCGCGCTGCAAGATCCTGGGGGTGGGTTCCTCGCGCCAGAAATCACGTATGGCACCCTTGAACGGGCGGGACAGCCTGCGCACGTCGCGCTCCATGACCCATTCCTTGACGTGCTCGACCATCAGGGCCTTGAACTGGTGGGTGCGACGGAAGTCGTTCCGGCGCTCCCAGTCGATGTAATCAATCCATTCCTCGAGCGGCGGGAGCGAGACCTCGGCGCCCAGCGCTTCGAGCTTCCGCACGATGAAGTTGTTGGCGAACTCGTTACAGCGGACGTAGATCTCGCCCACCAGGCCAATCTTCGGCTTGACCATGCTGCGGTTGACCTCGACGGCGTCGAACGCCGCTTGGAACTCCGCGGCCAGCGGCACCACGTCGCCCCCGCTCTCCAACACTTCCTCGGTTCGTTTCAGGCAACGCTCGTACAGGGCATTGGTCTCGCCGGGATGGACCTCGTAAGGCCGGGTGCTCCGGACGACCTTCTGGAGCAGGTCCACCAACACTAGACCGCGCCAGGCAACGAGGCGGAAGGCCGCCCCGAGCTGGGCGAGCGATTGGTTGAATCCGTCCTGCTGATCCAGCGCGAATATGGGCACGTCCTCGAGGCCGATGTCATTAAGGACCATGCGGTGGAACTTGTTGTACTGGCCGAACCGGCACGGCCCCATCGCTTTGGGCATCAGGAAGGCGCTGGTCGCGGGGTCGAAGTCCGGGGCCATGGTCTGCTTGATAATATCGCCGGTGGTGATGATGCACGGGTAACACTCGCGCCCCGTGGTGAACTTGCGGCCGAGGGTGAGGCTCTCCTCGTTGGCCATCGGCATGACCCGCGACGGGATGCCGTGGCGCCGCACGGTCGCAGCGAGCATCCGGCCGTGATCGTCCATGTGAGGGATGTAGAGGGTGCGCTTCTTTTCGCGGACGGGGATATATTCGGGGCTGACGATCGCCGACGCGGGCGGCGCCTGGGTGTGCTTCACGTTGCGGAGGCTGTCGAGAAACGCCTCGCAGCGGGTCAGCACGCCGCCGTCGGCGCTGTGCTCGTCGATCTCGATGGTGAGGTACGGCTTGCCGTTCATCTCGCGCTCGAAGAACTTGCTGATGAACGAGTCGGGCCCGCATCCGAAGTTGGTGACGTAGAGCGCCTGGATGTTGTGCTGCGACCGGATGTACCGCGCCGCCGCCAGGATCCCCTGGCCGTACTTCCAGTACATGTGCGGGAAATCTCTGGAGACCTGCATGCCATCGAGCGGCAGACAATCGGTCGGCAGGGGGACGGCCCCCATCTCGCGCAGTTTCTCGGGCAGATTCAGGTTCATTCCGGTGTCGCAGCCGTTGTACGGGCGGCTGACGATAGCGATGGCCACGTCGTTGGGGCCCAGCGACTCGATGACCTGGCGGCCGCGCGCCTGCAGCTTCTCGAAGAAGCCGTCGAGGGCCTTGAACGCGGTCTCGGCGGCGCGCACGCCGGCGCGAGAAGATGCGCCGAGCTGCTTCGCCAGCTTCGACAGCAACCGGGCCACGTACTTGCGGCCGCGGCTCATGTGGATGACCGGCTCGAGCACCTCGGCGTCGGTCTGGGTCAGGTCGATCGCCGCGCGGATGAAGTACGGGACCGATTGGATGTACGGACAAGCGTAGTAGTTGGTGAAGCCCGGCTCGGATTTCTCCATGTCCACCAAGCACGGGAGGAACAGGTAGTCTACGCCGCCCTCGATCAGGTCGAGCACGTGTCCGTGCGCGACCTTGATGGGGAAGCAGGTGTCGGCGGCGACGTGGCCGACGCCGTTACGGATGATCTGCTGGTTGGTGTCGCGCGACGTGACGACCTGGAATCCCAGCTCGGTGAAGAACGCCTTCCACAGGGGGAACAGTTCGAAGTAGTGCGCCGCCTGCGGAATCCCGACCGTTTTGCCGTTGGGATTGTCGGGCGTGTCCTTGGGGTAGGCCTTGAGGAGAAGCTGCTTGCGCTCCTGGAAGAGCCGCGGCAATTTGACTTTCCTGCTTCGTTTCTTTTCCTCGTCAAACTTGCCGCATCGGCTCCCGTAGTGCAGCGGCCGCTCGCCCTCGACGGTCACGCGCTTGATCTCGCAGTGGTTGGGGCAGTCGTGGCACTCGAACGACTCGACGGTGTATTGGCGGTCGCTCAGGTCGAACCCCTTGAACCGCGATGGCCCCTTGGTCTCCTCCATCGCGATCAGAGCGGCGCCGATCGCACCCATCACGTCGTGATGGGGCGGCAGGATGATTTTCTTTCCGGTGACCTTCTCGAAGGCGGCGCACACGCCGCGGTTGTACGCCGTGCCGCCCTGGAAGAGGATCACCTCGCCCACCTTGCGGCTCTCGACCACCTTGTTCAGGTAGTTGTAGACGATCGAGTAACACAGCCCGGCGATGAGGTCATCCTTCGCGACGCCGATTTGCAGGTAGTGGTTCAGGCTGGATTCGACGAACACGGTGCAGCGGTCGCCCAGGAAGCAGGGAGACTTCGCAGCCAGTGCGGCGTCGCCGAACTCGCGGTCGATCTTCACGCCCAACCGCTCCGCCTGCTCCTCGAGGAATGAGCCGGTCCCCGCGGCGCATACTTTGTTCATCGTGAAGTCCACCACCGCGCCGTGGTCGAGGGAGACGTACTTCGAGTCCTGCCCGCCGATCTCGAAGATGGTATCCACGTCCGGGCAGACGAACGCGGCGGCTCGGGCATGCGCGGTGATCTCATTCTTGATAATGTCCGCGCCGACGAAGTCGCCGGTCAGGTACCGGCCGGATCCGGTGGTGCCGGCGCCGCGAATGATGACCTTATCTTCGAACTCGCGGCCGATGGCGACCAGGCCGCGTTGGATGGCGTCGATGGGGCGGCCGGCGGTCATCAGGTATTCGCGCGCGATCACGCGTTTGCGGCGGTCGATCAGGACGAGGTTCGTGCTGATCGATCCGACGTCGACCCCGAGGTACGCATCCACCGGCCCGTCTCCCTCGATCGGCGCCGGCTCGATCTGGCAATGGTAACCCTTGTCCTCCAGCGGCTCCAGCCGCTCGGCCTCCGGCTGGTAGTTCGCCAGGTGCTCGTCAACCACGGCGATGTCGGGCATCGGCGCCAGCGTCCCGGCCTTGCTGGCGGCCAGCACCGCGCCGATCGCTCCCATCGAAGCGAAGTGTTCGGGGATGAGCAGCTCGCCCGGCTCGAGTTGCAGGACGGTCTCGAAGGCCGTGACCATGCCTGCGTTCGCAGCGACGCCGCCCTGGAACGCGATGGGGCTCTCAAACTTCTTGCCGCGGCAGATGTTGCTGTGGAAGTTGCGGGCGAGCGCGTGACACAGCCCGGCGACGATGTCGTAGTCGGGCGTCGCGTCCTGCTGCAGGTGAATCATGTCGGTCTTGGCAAACACGCTGCACCGGCCGGCGATCCGCGGCGGGGTCTTGGACTTGAGTGCCAGTTCGCCGAACTCGCGCTCGATGCTGAGCCCCAGCCGCGCCGCCTGCTGATCGAGGAACGAGCCGGTGCCGGCGGCGCACACCGTGTTCATCGCGAAGTCGGCGATGCGTGGCTCCGACGCGCCCTCGTCGTACTCGAGCTTGATCAGCTTCGAGTCCTCGCCGCCCATCTCGATGATGGTCCGGACGTCCGGGTGGAACGCCGCCGTGCCGGTGCTCTGGGCGACGATTTCGTTGACCGTGTCGATGCCCAGGATACGGCCCAGCAGTTTTCCGCCGTTGCCTGTCAGGGCAAGGCCGGCGATCTTCTCACGTGGCACGCGGGAGAACATGTCGGCGATCAGGTCCCGCGCGGTCTCGACCGGCTGGCCCCTCGTGCGAACGTAGTGGTTCTCGACCACCCGGTTCGCGTCATCGAGCACAGCCAGCTTCGCGCTGACCGAGCCGATGTCGATTCCAACGTAGTACGCGTCCCTGACCTGCACGTCGATAACTGGCCTCTCCCTGCCTTAACGGCTCCGCCTCTTCTCGCGCATGCCTTCCCGTCACGCCGGCCGGTAAACCACCCCAGTGACAGGCCAAGTGCATTATCATAGCGTGGGTTAGGCTGCGAATCAATACGCGGCGTGCGATCATGCGGCGTGCGATCATGCAGAGGCTTCGACGGCGCTCACGGGGAAAGGCTGTTGAGGCTTTGCAGCTTCCAGCCGAAGCGGGTGTGAGCGACGACGTTGATGGTGCAATTCTTGACGCTGAAGTTGCCCTTGAGCTTGCCTTCCGGCGCCATCACTTTCGAGAAGAAGACGAACGCCGGGCCGCCGTGCGTGACCACCAGCACGTTCCCGCGGCTGTACTTCGCTGCGATCTCGTCCAGCTTCGCCGTCACCCGCGCCTGCACCTCGCCGAGCGACTCGCCGCCTTCGGGGCGCGAATTCGCCCGGTCGCGTTCGCGCGCCGCGCACTGCTCCGGCCAGCGCCGCGCGATCTCCGCGTAGTTCTTCCCCGCCCACTCCCCGTAGTCCTCCTCGCGAAGGGCCGGGGTCTTGAAGAGCGGCACGTCGCGTCCGCTGAGAATGATCTCTGCCGTCTCCACGCACCGCTTCAAGTCGCTGGAATACGCGGCCTCGAACGTGACACCGGCCAGCGCTCCGGCGACCCGGGCCGCTTCGGCCCGGCCATCATCGCTCAGCTCGATGTCGAGCTGGCCCTGGAGCCTCCCGCTCTTGTTCCACACCGTCTGCCCGTGCCGGATGACGTAGAGCAGCAGGTCTTCGTCCGTGACCGGCGTCAGGTATCCGACACCGGCCGACTCGGCTTCGGCCTGTTCCATGCCCACACGGGTCTCCGCCTGGCGGGGAAGCCGCTCTCCGCACTCGCACGTGATCGACCGTCCGAACTGGAAGAGCGTCACGTCATACTGGCGGCCGCAACGTCTGCAAACGATAGCCATCGGCTCAACAGCAACAGTGTTCTAGTGAACTCCCTGCGCCAGGTTCCCGGCGAACTCCGCGACCTTCCTGACCAACTCGGCGCGGGGCAATTGCGAGGCGGACTCGATCTCGCGCACGACCGCGCTGCCCACGATGATGCCGTCGGCGACCTCGGACAGCGCGCGGACCTGCTCCCGCTTCGACACCCCGAAGCCCACGACGATCGGCGTGCTGACCTTTGAACGCACGCGGAGCAGGTACTCCCGCAGGTCGTCCGGCAGCTCATCCCTAGCGCCCGTGATGCCCGTCACGGACACGCAGTAGATGAACCCGGTCGACGCGCGGTCGGCCATCTCGATGCGCTCGTCGGTGCTGGTGGGAGCAACGAAGAAGATCGTCGCCAGCCCGGCCCCTCGGGCCAGCGCGATGAGTTCGTCGGCCTCCTCGGCGATCAGGTCCGGGACGATCACGCCGTCTATTCCCGCCCTGCTCGCCTCGCTCACGAAGCGCTCGACGCCGAACTTGTAGACGATGTTGTAGTACGTCATCAGCGCGATGGGGATTTCCGACTGCGCCCGTACCTCCGCGACCAGATCGAGCACCTTGCGCAGGGTCGTGCCGCGCTCGAGCGAGCGCTGCCCCGCCGCCTGAATGACCGGGCCGTCGGCGATCGGATCGCTGAACGGCATCCCCAGCTCGATCATGTCGACGCCGGCCCCTTCCAGTGCGACGATCAATTCACCGGTCGTCTCAAGGTCTGGATCCCCGGCGCACAGGTACACGTTGAACGCTGCTCGGCCTTCGGCTTTGAGATCAGCGTATGTCTTCTCGATCCGGTTCACGTTCGCTTCCTACAGACCTGCGTCACGAGCCAGTTGCACCATTTCATCCAACATCTGTTTCAGGTACGGGCACTTCTGCGCCGCAGTGCCCGGGTCGAGCTTCCTGAGCAGATTCGGCCCGTCCACCGGCTTCTTGTATTCTCTGTTGAGAGTCCGGCGATACTCGGCGCGCAATCGCGTTGCCGGCGGCTCGTCGAAATTCACCCTCTCCGGCCGAGCACTGAGCTGGTTGATTACCGGCTGGACCTGGCGCGGGAAAACACCAGGATCGCTCAGGAGCCACGCCTCCGTCTCGTGGACGGCGAAGAACTGGCGGTATCGAGGCTGCGCGACCCGCTGTTCAATCTTCTGCTTGGCGAATTCGTATCTCTCGTCCGCAGTTATTCCTTGCTCATAACCGTCGGGCAAACCGTACAGGTCAAGTAATCCAATGATAGCGATGACCTCGTTGGCGCGGCGTTCGGTGAGCCGCGCTTCCGCCTTTGCAGGCGCATCTTCGACGAACCGTCCACTCCCCTTGAAGTTGACCGGCGTAACGCCCACGTGTTGAAGCCTCTGTGCGTCGAGCCACCGTTTCACGAAGGCGGCGACGCCCTGCTTCTCGGTGTAACCTTCGACGAACAGCAGGAACCTCATTCGGCTTCGCCCTCCAGTTCGCCGCTGGACATCAGACTGCCGAGCGTGTACTGCTTGAGCCAGTCCTTCAGAACATCTTCCGGCGGGGTCTTCAGGACCGTTTGCCCGTCTTCCCAGAACGCCACGGTGACCTTCGGGATCGTGTCGCGGAACGCGTCCAGGAACTCCGGCGAGTGCGTGGTGAGAATCACTTGGGTCTTTCTTGACGCCTCGACCGCGTACTCGGCAATGATGTGCTGCATTCGCGGATGCAGCCCCGTCTCTGGTTCGTCGATGGCGATGAGCGGAGGAGGATCAGGTTGTGACAGAATCGCAATTAGCACGAGGAACCGCAGAACACCATCCGAGAGTTCTGTTGCGGACATGGGCTCCGAAAGGGACTGCCACTTCACCTGCAAGTGCACCCGGGTGTCCTCGGCTGGGGGGGTGAGGAGCCGCACAAAGTCGTCACCGAAGGCCGCTCTCATCGCGTCATCGACGGCCACGGTGAACGCATCATTCTTCTGGTAGTGCGTGTGGACGAAGGACGCCAAGTTCTGTCCATCCGGCTGCACCCGATCCTCACGACGCGCTTTCGTCGACCGGCGAATATCCGCGCCAGGGTCCACGAGGACATCTTGGTAACACTTCGCTTCCGCGAGGAATCGCTGAACGATCCGCAAGCCGGGCTGCTCGCTGGCTGAGGGAAAGCGAGAGCACACTGCGAGCAACACATCGTGGGGCGCAACGCCCGATGGATCCAATTCCAGACGACTCAGTCGCAGTTGATAGGAACCCCGCGTGTTCTGGCTCTCGAACACAAGCTGCATGCCCACTGAAAGTGATTCAGCCCCAACAATGAACTCGCCGATCCCACCCCGCCGTCTAAGTTCAAGCCCGTACTCGTGCGTATGCGTGACAGCCGTGCCTGGTCCCTCTGTGGGAGGGAGCTCCGCGGGATGGGGCAACGCTAAACGCGTTCGCCACGCAATCACCTGCGCCTTGTGGTTCCACGCCGCCAGGGTGAAGCCGCCGCATCGGTCCACGGCTTCGTCGAGCCGCCCCTGCGCGGCTGTCGAGAGGGTCTCAAGCGCGCGAAGCAGGTTTGACTTCCCCGACCCATTCGGGCCGATGAGTACGTTGAGGTTCGAGGGCTCCCACACGACGTGCTTGAGCGATCGGAAGCCTTCGATTTCGATTTGTTCGATTCCCATCGTCGCCCCCTCCCATGTGGGGTTGGCGTTGGCTTGGCAGGCACGAATGCCTGCCCCACCGAATTCTTCCCGGCTAGTGCAACTCTTGGCCGAGATGTTTCGCGACGGCCTGGACGTCTTTGTCGCCGCGGCCGGACAGGTTGATGACGACCAGCTCGGGCAGGTGGCCTTTCATCTTGAGCACCTGCGCGATGGCGTGGGCGCTCTCCAGCGCCGGGATCATGCCTTCGAGCCGACTGAGGCGCTGGAACGCGTCGAGCGCCTCGTCGTCGCTGACGTGGGTGAACTCGATTCGTTTCCAATCGTGATACAGGCTGAGCTCCGGCCCAATCGCCGCGTAGTCCAACCCCGCCGAGATGGAGTGGGTCGGGGCGATCTGGCCGTCGTCGTACTGGAGCAGAAACGTGCGCGTGCCGTGCAGGATACCCAGACTGCCGCCGATAAACCGTGCGGCGTGCTGGCCGAGCTCGCGGCCGACTCCGCCCGCCTCGACGCCGAGCATCTTCACGGACTCGTCGCCCAGAAACTCGTGGAACAGACCGATCGAGTTGCTGCCGCCGCCGACGCAGGCGACCAGCAGGTCGGGCAACCGCCCTTCCTTTTCCATGATCTGGGCGCGGGTCTCCCGGCCGATGACCGACTGGAAATCCCGCACCATCATCGGGTAGGGATGCGGCCCCAGCACGGAGCCAAGGATGTAGTTGGTGGTTCGGACGTTGGTGACCCAGTCGCGGATCGCCTCGGTGATCGCGTCCTTCAGCGTGCGGGAGCCGGTTTTCACTTCGCGGACCTCGGAGCCAAGCTGGCGCATGCGGAAGACGTTCAGCGCCTGCCGCTCCATGTCGTCCGTCCCCATGTAGACCACGCATTCCATGCCGAACACCGCCGCGGCGGTGGCCGTCGCGACGCCGTGCTGGCCGGCGCCGGTCTCGGCGATGATGCGCTTCTTCCCCATCCGCCTCGCAAGCAGCCCCTGGCCGAGCGTGTTGTTGATCTTGTGCGCGCCGGTGTGCAGCATGTCCTCGCGCTTGAGGTACACCTTCGATCCAACCTCGTCCGACAGGCGCCTGACGAAGTACAGCGGCGTCGGTCGCCCGGCGTATTCCGCCAGGTAGTAGGCCAGTTCCTGCTGAAACTCCGGGTCTTTCTTTGCGGCGAGGAACTCGCGCTCGAGCTCCTGGAGCGCCGGTATCAGCGTTTCCGGCACGAACATCCCACCGTACGGCCCAAAACGGCCGGCGCTGTCGGGCAACTTGTCGGGCTCGGTCATCGCACGTCCTCGTCGAACGCGGCCAGTGTACCCGCGTAGTGCGCCCGCGTCAAGCAGAGCCTGCACCGAATGGCGCGCGGTGCAATGGTGGCGCGAGGCGCGGCTGGTAGACGCGGGGGACGTTCACCCCGGAGGCGGGGGGTGTAAGGAGCTCCAGCAAAACGGTGGGGAGGACGTCCGCCTTCGCGAGAGGGACATAGCCGCTTCGGTGGAGTCCCTTCTTGTCTGCCACCGGGCAGGCAGGAATGCCCGCCCCACCTGGATTCTGTTAGAGGCCCTAAGGCAACTCACGCGTCGCGCAACGTGAAACGCCGCTCTTGCGTCCTACGAAGGACCACCTGCGGTCTCACGGAGAACTCGAGCGACCTTTCCAGGCCGCCCGTGATGGAATCCGAGCGAGAAGCGGTTGATCCGACGACTGAGCTCAAAGCACGATAACTCGCGGGTCAAAGAACGCCCCGCAGGTTTTGAGACCCCAGCAAGCTTGACAGTGGGTTTACGCTTTTCTAGAATTCTAGTATACTGGTATTCTGGTATTCTAGAAAAGTGTAAACTCGCCATGCCACTATCACAATTGGGAGGCCGTCAGCGATGACAGAGGTCGAATTCCGCGGTGCGCGGCTATTGGGCGCTTTGGCCAACGTGATCCGCTTCAGAATCGTCCTACTCCTCGAGAAGAAAAGAATGAGCCCTCGCAAACTGGCCGGGGAATTGGGGCGTTCTGTGGCCCGCATCTCACACCACTTGGCGATCCTCAGGGCCGCAGACGTGGTCCGGTTCAAAGTGCTGGACGGCACACACACCTACTGGCTGAAGGAACCGGCGACCGCCAAGCTGTGCCGCCAGGCCGTTGAAGTCGCCAGGCGCATGCGGGCGGGAACTCCTTGAGCGAAACGCCGACCCGCCCCTTCCGTCTCGCGCTGCGCCGATCAGCCCGTGGCAGAGGCACTTCCGAGGTCAACCAGCCTCTCCCTCCAATGCGGAGCCAAAGACAGCCCCAATAAAGTCACGGGGACCTGCCAATGGATGGAGGTCGCTAGCTGCTGCTCAAGGTGGGGTTCGGCCGTCTAGCAGCCCGTTGAAAAAGCCGCCGGTTCGCAGAACCGGCCCACAATAGACGCCGCTCGGCGCGGCTGTAGGCCCGCTCTGTGAGCGGGCGGGTCGGCTTGCGCCATTCTTCAACGGGCTGCTAGGGTCCAAGGCCCTACGGGAAGCAGGTCAGTCGTACGCCAGGCCCTGCCAGCATTCGTCGTCCTCGATGCGCCGGGCGACGTCGACCCCATACGCGTCGGCGATGGGCTCGAGGACCCATGAGGAGTTCTCCCACGTCGTGCGCGCCGCGTCGCGCACGATCCGCAAGCCGTTTCGCGTCATCTTTCCCAGCGGGGGACGCCGGGGCCCGGCAGGCATCCCCAGGCCATTCATCAGGGTCTTGATGGCGAGCGGATTGCGGAACTTGTCCATGACCACCCGTGTGGACCCATCCGGCATTTGACGTTCGTCTTCCGCGCTGACCGTGACAATGTCGAACAGTGGCTCGAGCGCCAGGCCGACTTCCTTCGCCCGGCCCGTGTCGCCGTCCAACGCCGCCTTGACCATCCGGGCAACGGCGGCGGGGGCGACGTTGCTGATCACGGAGACCACGCCCTGGGCGCGGACCCGCGGGTCGAGCATGATCTGAAGCGTGATTCCGTCGTCGCCGGAGAGGATATAGAAGTCCTCGCCCACCAGCCCGCGCGTGACCGCCATACGTTCGACGTCCCCGGTGGCCTCTTTCACGGCGGAGACGTTGGGGTGCTCACGGGCGAGGATCGCCAGGTCCTCCGGCGAGAGCGCGGTGCCGCTTCGGCCGGGGATGACGTACGGGATGACGGTGCAGTCGGGACAGGCCACGGCGATGGCACCATGATACTCGAGCCGGAGCTCTAGCGTAGAGGGGCCGTTGTAGTAGCAGTCGACCAGGAGCAGCGCGTCGGCGCCGCACTCCGCCGCGTGCCTGCTCCCGCGCAGCGCTTCCTGGGTTGAGTTGCTGCCGGTGCCGGCGATGACCTGCGCCCGCCCGCCGCTCACCGAGATCGCATCCTCGATGACGCTGTCGTGCTCCTCCCAGCTCAGCGTCGGCGATTCGCCGGTGGTGCCGGTGGGCAGCAGGCCCGTGATGCCCTGGTCGATCTGGAAGGCGACGTTCTTCTCGAAGCCGGCCCAGTCCACGGAGCCGTCGGGAAGGAACGGCGTCACGAGAGCGGTGTGCGCTCCTGCGAAGCTTGTCCGAGGCATTCTTCGCTCCTGCAACAAGTATTGCGGGATTGGACGGCACATTCTAACTGCGGGGCTCGATAGCTGCAAACAAAAACGTAACACGTCGGCCCAGTGAAGTCCGCGAAAAACGGTGACTAGCCTTCGCTCGCCGAGGCAGGCTGTGGCCCGCGAAGGCCGGCACCAGCAGAGCAGGTGCGAACAAGCGGCTGCGACGTTTGACACGCGCCGACGCCGGTGTTAGACTTTATGCAGAGGCAAGTATGGGCTGAACCGCCGTTCCAGGGCGAAACAATGCGAAAGGCAACTATCAGCTTGCTCGTGCTGGCCCTGCTGGGAGGGGCCTTCCTGCCGTTAGACCGCGCCGAGGCGCAGGTCACGCCGGAAGAGGTCAAGGCGGCGATCGGCAAGGGGGTGAAGTACCTGCGCGGCACGGGCCTGTTCAACCAGAAAGCTCGATACGGGGTCGGGATGAACGCGCTCGCCGTACTGGCGATGCTGCACTGCGGGGTCCCGGCGACCGACCCCGACATCGTCCGCGCCGCCAACATGTGTGCCGATCCAAAGAACTGGATGGCCAACACGTACCACGTCGGCTGCATCGCCACGGCGCTGGCGGCGGTGGATGGGAAGAAGTACCGTGCGACCATCCAGAAGTGCGCCGACTGGCTTGTCGGGGCGCAGAACAAGGACGGGGGGTGGCGGTACCAGTCGGCCGCCGCATACAGCGAGCGGATGAAGAAGGCGCGCCAGGCGTGGGAACAGCGCGTCAAGGCAGACCCGCGGCTCCGCAACGTCCGCCGGCAGTGGGGCGTTCGGAGCAGCCAGATGTCGGACCATTCCTGCACGCAGTTCGGCCTGCTGGGCCTGCGCGCCGCCCACGACGTCGGCATCACTATCCCGGAGGGGACGTGGAAAGCCGCCGAGAAGTACTTGGTGGACACCCAGGCCAAGGATGGCGGCTGGTCGTATACGAATCCGCCCAACGTCGTCGGCCGCGCCCGCCAAGGCGCGACGTATGGCAGCATGACGGCGGCGGGCCTGGGCAGCCTGTACATCTGCGGGATGAAGCTCCACCAGCGGTCCAAGACGTGCGGGCAATACGAACAGAACAAGCGCATTGCGGCCGGGCTCAACTGGCTGGCCGAACACTTCACGGTCAAGGAGAACCCGGGGCGCGGGCAGAGCTACGTGGGCTATTACCTGTATGCGCTGGAGCGGGTGTGCGCGTTCTCGGCCAGGAAAAACATCGGCAAGCACGACTGGTATGCCGAAGGCGCCAACCACCTGGTCGGCACCCAACAGCCCGCCGGAAACTGGGGCAGAGGCGGGCGCCGGTTCGGCGGCGCGCACATGGGAGACCTCGATACCATCTTCAACCTGCTGTTCTTGGGCAAGGCCAGCTCGAACGTTCTAATTCAGAAGCTCCGCTACGGAGACAAATGGAACACCGACTATTACGACGCCGAGAACCTGGCCAAGAAGGTCTCACTGGACCTCGAGTTGAAGTGCACGTGGCAGGTGGTCGAGTTGGACGACACGGTGGAGAGCTGGCTCGAGGCGCCGATCCTCTACATCACCGGTCACGGCCTGCTCACGCTCACCGAACAGCAGCGAAAACGGGTCCGCGAGTTCTGCGAGCGCGGTGGCACAATCGTCGCCGACGCCTGTTGCTCGAACGCGACCCTCGACCGATCGTTCCGCGCCGAGATGGCGAAGGTCTTCCCCACCGCCCCGCTGGCCAAGCTGCCCGAAGAACACCGGGTGTATATGGCCCCGCACAAGATCACCGACCGGCGCAACCTGGTGTGGGAGGGCATCACCACCGGCTGCCGGACGGCGGTCTTCTACTCGAAGAAGGACCTGTCGTGCGCGTGGGACGGGAACATCCACGACCCCGCCCTCGCGGTGGACGAAACGAACGCTCTCCGCCTCGGCGTCAACGTGGCCGCGTATGCCATGGGCTACAAGCCGCTCAAGGACAAGCTCGACAAGGTGGCGGACCCGATCGCGAGGCGCGAGATCAAGGACGACGGGCGTGTGGCACGCGGCGCGTTGGTGTTCGCGCAGCTCAAACACGACGGCGACTGGGACCCCGATCCGACCGCGACCAAGGGCATGCTTCATCTGTACGCCAAAGCCACCGGTGCCAGGGTGAACCTGAAGAGGAAGGACGTCGATCCCACCGACCCCGAACTCTACAAGTATCCGCTTGTCTATATGACCGGCCACAAGGAGTTCAAATACACCCCGAAACAGGTCGAGGCCCTCCGCGAGTACGTGGCCCGGGGCGGGTTCGTGCTGGCCGACGCCTGCTGTGGACGTACCCGGTTCGACGGGGCATTCCGGGACCTGATCAAGCAGATTTTCCCCAAGCACGGCCTGGAAAGACTGCCGCTGGACCACAAGGTATTCCGAATCAAGTACTCCATAAACACCGTGGAATACCGCCCGATACTAAAGAAGGAGCTGCCCAAACCCGAGGACAGGAAGCCCTTCCTCGAAGCAGTTGTGGTGAACGGCCGGGCGGTGTTGGTGTACAGCAAGTACGATTTCGGTTGTGCTTTCGAGGGGTTCCCGTGTGCTGCGTGCCGTGGGCTGGAGTTGAACAGTGCCGAGAAACTGCTCACCAACATACTCCTCTACGCTATGACCGAGTGAGAGCGGGCGGCGGGCGGAAGACCACATACCACCACAGAACACCGGTACAGCCATGAGAGAGCACCCGCAAGAACGTTCCGAACCCCGCGACCCCTGGCCGCTGATGTCAGTCGTCATCCTCCTGACCGCGCTGGCCTGCGGCGCGGCGGTGTGGGTGGTGCACAGGTACGTCGTTCCCGCCGGCGCCGAGGCGGACACGTTCGTGCCGCTCGTCATCGCCGTGGTGGCCTGCGGCGTCGCCTCGGGGTTCGGGATAGCCTGGATCATCCGGGTCAACCCCCGGGCCGGCGCCGGGCCGCAGACCGCCCCCGCCGAAGCGGCGCCCGAAGCCGGGCGGACCGACGAGCAGAAGCTCCTCGGCCACATCATCGACAGCGTGGAAGCCAGCATGATGACGATCAGCTCGGCGGGAACCGTCACCAGCTTCAGCGCAGTGGCCGAGAAGACGTTGGACTACGAAGCCAAGGCGGTCGTCGGGCAGCACTTCGGCGCCGTGTTTCCGAACATCCCGGAGAACCGCGTACTTCGCGACATGATCATCTCGGCGCTCACCGCGCACCGGACCCGCTCCTCGGTCGAGGTCAATGCCGCCACGTCAGACGGCAGCACGGTCGCACTGGGGGTGACCATCTCGCTGCTGCGGGGCGAAGGCGGCCGACACCGCGGCATCGTGCTCACGTTCAAGAACCTGGCGGAGCTCAAGCAGCTCCGCGAGCAGATCAAGCGCACCGACCAGCTTGCCTCCCTGGGCCGCCTGGCCGCCGGCATGGCACACGAGATCCGCAATCCGCTCGGCTCGCTCCAGGGGCTGGTGGAACTCATCCAAGAGGACTTCCGTGAGGACGATCCGAAGCGACGGTACACCGGCACCATCCTCCGCACGATGGACCAACTCAACACGCTGGTCGAGGACCTGCTCGACTTCTCCCACCCGCCGATGACGCACGTAGAGCCGCACGACGTGCGGGACCTGGTCCGCGAGAGCGTCCAGTTCTGTGCGTTTGAACACCGGGGCCGCGGCGTCGCACTTCACGAGGACTACACGCCGGAGCTGATCTGCGTTCGCGCCGACCGCGAGACGCTGGCCCGCGCCATCGTCAACATCGTCCGCAACGCGTTTCAGGCCACGCCGGACAACGGCACCGTGGCTGTCTCGGTGAGGAGGCGGACGGCGACGAAGCCCGGCGCCCCGGAACAGGTCCTGGTTGCCGTCGCGAACAGCGGCCCGCACGTGAGCCCGGAAGACCGCGACAAACTGTTCACGCCTTTCTTCACCACCAAACCCAAAGGCACCGGTCTCGGGCTGCCCATCGCCCACCAGATCATTACGGCCCACTCGGGGCAGATCGAAGTGGAGAGCGAACCGGACTCCGGGACCACGTTCAGCATAATACTGCCCATCGAGCCGGCCGGGGCGCAGGTCCCGGCCGAGGAGAATGTGAGGGACGCCGCATATGACCGAGAAGGTGCTGATCGTTGATGATGACGAGAACATGCGCTTCTTCCTGACGGAAGCCGTCACCAAACGCGGCTACGAGGCGGTGGCGGTCGGTGACGCGGAGTCCGCCGTGGAAACCGTCAAGAAGGGGGCGTTCGACCTCATCATTCTCGACGTCAAACTTCCCGGCATGAGCGGCATCGAGGCCATTCCCCTGCTCAAGGAGCACGACCCCGGGGCCGTGATCATCGTCATGACCGCGTTCGGCCGCAAGCCACACGCGCTCGAGGCGATGCGCGCCGGCGCCTACGACTTCTTCACCAAGCCGTTCAAGATCGACGAGATGAGCATCGTGATCAGCCGGGCGCTCGAGAAACGCCAGTTCCAGCGGGAGATCCGAAAGCTCGAGCAGAAGCTCCGGCGGCAGTTCGCCTTCGAGAACATCATCGGCAACAGCAGTGCCATGCAGCAGGTCTACGAGCTGATCCAGAAGGTGGTGCAGACCGACGTGACCGTCCTCATTTACGGCGAGAGCGGCACCGGCAAAGAGCTCATCGCGCAGGCCATCCATTACCATTCCGCACGGAAAGACAAGCCCTTCGTCAAGCTCAACTGCGTCGCGATCCCCGAGGGACTGCTGGAGAGCGAGCTGTTCGGCCACGAAAAGGGCTCGTTCACCGGCGCCGTGCAGCGGAAGAGCGGCAAATTCGAGCTCGCCAACACCGGCACCATCTTTCTTGACGAAATCGGCGACATGAGCCTCACCACCCAGGCCAAAATCCTCCGCGTCCTCCAGGAAAAGGAATTCGAGCTGGTCGGCGGCACCGAAACCATCGGCATCGACGTCCGCGTCATCGCCGCCACGAACAAGGACCTCGCCAACGCCGTTCGTGAGAACCAGTTCCGAGAGGACCTGTATTTCCGGCTCAACGTCTTCTCCATCGTGGTGCCGCCACTGCGGGACCGGAAGGAAGACATCCCGCTGCTCGTCGACCACTTCCTGCGGCAGGCCAACGAGCAGATGACCCGCACCGTCACCGGCGTCTCCAAGGAAACCCTCGACTTCCTGATGATGTACCACTGGCCCGGCAACGTCCGGGAGCTCGAAAACTGCGTCCACCGCGCCGTGGTGATGGCCGACGAAGACATCATCACGCCCAAGCACCTCCCCATAGCCATTCAGTCAATCGCCCAGAAGCCCAAGTACACCCTGCCCGACCAGATCGAATCCCTCGACCACACGCTCGACGACGTGGAGAGACAGATCATCGTGGAGACCTTGCACAGCACCGGCGGCGTCCAGTCCAAAGCCGCCAGGCTTTTGGGCATATCCGAGCGTAGCCTCTGGCACCGCGTCAAGAAGCTCAGCATCAACGTCAGCAGCATCAAGGCCGGCTAGCTCGCCGACAAATCGACGGACAGGAATCCCCCGGCCATGCGTCTATGCGTCTGCGGCGCAAAGGCTTGTGCCTAAGCAAACTTGAACTCGGCCCACGGAGCGGCTAGAATCGACGGGGTACTCGGTGGTGCCGTGCGCCGCCGGTGCCAGGGAACGGAGTGAGTGCGCCATGACACACGTGTCGATCTACGACTGCACCCTGCGGGATGGGGCCCAGGGCGAGGGTATCGTTTTCTCGGCCGAGGACAAACTGCTCGTCGTCCAGCGCCTTGATGAGATGGGATTCGACTACGTCGAGGGCGGCTTTCCCGCTGCGACCAAGAAGGACGCCAAGTTCTTTCGGAAAGCCAAGGCGGTGCGCCTCAAACACGCCAGGCTGGCCGCGTTCGGGAGCACCCGCCGCCCGAGGCGGAAAGCGGAGGATGATCCCGGTCTCCGCAGCATGGTCGAGGCGGGCGTGCCCGTCGCCACGATCTTCGGCAAGAGCTCGGTTCTCCACGTCAGCAAGGTGCTCAAAACCAGCGAAGCCGAAAACCTGAGGATGATCGAGGATTCCTGCGCGTTTACCAAAGCCCAGGGCCTCGAAACGATTTGCGACGCAGAGCACTTCTTCGACGGGTACAAGCTCAACGCGGAATACGCCCTCCGGACGCTGGAAGCGGCACTCAACGGCGGCGCCGACATCCTGGTGCTGTGCGACACCAACGGAGGATGTCTGCCCGGCGAGATCACGGATATGGTGGATGTCGTCCGCGCCCGATTTGACGCCCCGCTGGGCATCCATACGCACAACGACGCGGGGATGGCCGCCGCGACCTCGCTGGTCGCCGTCGAACACGGCTGCTGCCACGTGCAAGGCACCATCAACGGGTACGGGGAACGGTGCGGCAACGCCGACCTGTGCTCCATCATTCCTGGGCTCGAACTGAAGCTGCACGTCCACGCCATCGGCAAGCGGAAACTCACCAAGCTGCGGGATCTCTCGCGCTACGTCAGCGAGCTGGCAAACCTGGCACATCCCAGGAACCTGCCCTACGTGGGCGACAGCGCGTTCGCCCATAAAGGCGGAATGCACATCGACGGGGTGCTCAAGGAGCCCATGTCCTTCGAGCACATCGCGCCGGAGTCCGTGGGGAATCGCCGGCGCCTGTTAATCTCCGAGCAGGCCGGCCGCGCCTCCATGCTCGACCGCGCGTCGAAGTATCGGAGCCGGCTGAGCAAGGATTCGCCCGAAATCAACAAGCTGACCGATGAGCTGGTGGACCTGGAGAGCAAGGGATACCAGTACGAGGGAGCCGAGGGCTCGTTCGAACTGCTGATGAGAAAGACGTTCGGCGGCAGAAAAGAGCTTTTCCATGACTGCGGATTCCGCATCATCTCGGAGCGGCGCGAGGGCGGCGAGATCACGTCCGAGGCCACCATCAAGGTCAGGCTGGGAGACCGCGAAGTTCACACCGCCGCCGAAGGCAAGGGCCCCGTCGGCGCTCTCGACAACGCCCTCCGGAAGGCCCTGTCGGAGTTCTACCCGGACATCAAGAGCATCGTCCTGACCGACTACAAGGTGCGCGTGCTGGACAGCTCCTACGGGACGGCAAGCGACGTGCGGGTGCTGATCGAGTCGAGCGACGGCCGGCAGAAGTGGGGCACTGTCGGCGTCTCGCACAACATCCTCGAGGCAAGCTATCAGGCTCTGCTCGACGCCATCGAGTACGGGCTCATCCACGCCGGACAGAAACGGAGGAAGAAGCCCCCCCAATCCTGACAGCAAGTGGGCCAGTGACGCGGCGCGCCAGCGCAATGCAGCGCAACGCAACGGATCGGTTGCTGCGAAGCGACATGTGTTTTTTTTCACACAGCAACAGCGGCCAATGTTGTCTACAGGCCACATGAAAACGGCGGCCGGGCACGGCCTCGTTCAGCACGTCGGGGCGTCAACTCCAGAAGTCCCAAAGGCACAACGACTTATGAGGTGGGCGAAATTGCCCGCGCTTGTCCTACTGTGATGGCACAGAAATTGCTGTGGACTAGGGTGCCCGGTGAAAGCGCGAAGCAGCGGGATTTGGGAGGGTTTTCGGATGAGAGGAATCCGTGCGCGGAGGAGGTCTGATGGCATCTCGTGGAACTGACAAGCGGCGAGACAAGAGGCTCGAACTCACGCTGCCTGTAAAGTTCTCCGTGAAGCCAGAGGATAACCTGGCAGCGCTCGACGGCGTGACACACAACGTGAGCTCCGGCGGGCTGTACTTCGAGGCACCCGCAGGGCAGGTAACGCCTGCCGACCCGTTATGGGTTCGGCTCGGTGTGCCAGCGCGCCAGGGCGAAGACAAGCCGAACTTGACGCTTGTCGGCTCAGGCATCGTCCGTCGGGTCGAGCAACTGCATCCGGACCGCGTGGTGGGCTCGTGGCCCGAAGTCCATCTGGAACAAGGGATTTACGGTATAGCGCTACAGTTCCAGCAGCGCCCCACGATCCAGCTTCAGTCCTTCGAAGGGCTGCTCTGGGAAGACGAAGAGCGCTAGGCCGACGAGCAGGAACTGCGGAGCTGAGGGAGCGTCCCGAGGGGCGGCGGCTGTGCCTCGGCTCAGCCGGACGCTGCTTGGAACAGGCGCCTTGGCTGAACTCCCGACTTGACGGACCAGCTCGGCTGATGGCAAGCAGCGCGTGTCGCCAGAATACCACATCGTCGCATCGCGTGTTTACGCAGAGCGACATGGCGTAACCACAAGCGAGCCAAGCGCTTACCCCTGCCTTGGCCATCCGGTCCCGGCTGGGCGTTGCGTTTTCGCAACACCAGCGCCCTGCGGGGCCATCTCCCAGGCACCCCTTGCCCGAAAAACTTCTGCCGTAACTCCCTGAACTCCAACCGGTTATGCGCCCGCCTCCCATCCTGCGATCTTTTCTCTCCTGGCAGGCATACATTTTGCAGTGTTTCCAGTGGATTGACAGCCGGACGTTGCTAAGGGAAAGGAAACCCAAATGCCAGAGCCGATCACAATGGCAGTGATGGGCGGAGGACTCACGGGGCTGACGCTCCGCTTTGCCCGCCGCGGCTTCCGAGAGATCAAGCGAGCCCTCGACATTCTCGGGGCTTCCCTCTTGCTGATCATCCTGGGCCCGGTCACGCTCTTCTTTGCCGCGCTCACCAAGTTGACCAGCAAGGGCACCGCATTCTTCAGGCAGGTCCGCGTCGGCGAGGGCGGAAAGCTGTTCCAAATCATCAAGCTCCGTACCATGCGCTTCGGCGCCGAAAAGGCAACCGGCCCCGTCTGGGCCAGGAAGCGCGACAGCCGCATCACCAGGCTCGGCAGCTTCCTCCGCAAGACCCACATCGACGAGTTCCCCCAACTCATCAACGTGCTCCGCGGCGAGATGAGCCTGATCGGACCCAGGCCTGAAAGACCGTTCTTCGTCAACCGGTTCCGCCGGGAGATCCCGAACTACGAGCAGCGCCTCGCGGTGAAGCCCGGCATCACCGGCCTCGCCCAGGTCCGCTACAAGTACGACGAGAACCTGATCGACGTCAGAAACAAGCTCACGTACGATCTGGTTTACGTCAAGAGAATGTCGTGGCTGATGGACGCCCGGATCCTCCTGTGGACGTTCGGCACCGTCAGCGGCCGCAACGCCAACTGACGGCGGCATCCCCGTCGCTCCTCCATCCTCGATAGCCCCCGCGCGCAACCTCGCACGACTGCTCCCGCGCCGCCGAAGCCGGCACCGGTTCGCGCCGCCGCGCACAAATAAAGCTTGCGGCGGTTGAGCGGCGTTGCTAGCATGTTTCGGGTTTACTTCAAGATCGATGCACGAGCCCGCAGCCCTGTTCCAGGACTGCGGCATTTTCTTGAGCCCCCCTGATGTCCGACAGCCAACGTGGCGAACGTGTCAAGCTCGTCGAACGTACCGTCAAGGAGGTCAAGCGCTACGCGCGTCGGCGCTACCTCCTCTTCTTCGCGCACCTCGCGGTCGGCGTCGCGTTTCTGGCGGCCATGATCGCTGGCGGCTCGTCGGCCTTCGCGGACCGTGCCCGCGAGATCGCCGGCCCCAACGCCTTTCTCGGGGCCGTCTTTTTCTACTTCGCCGGCTTCTCGCTCGCGTACCTGCTCGTCTCGCTGCCGCTGTCCTTCTACGGCGGATACGTGCTCGAGCATCAGTTCGGGCTGTCGACGCAGGCCCTGGACCGTTGGGCAAAGCGCCGCCTCAAGAAATGGCTGCTGTCGTTCGTCATCGCGGCCCCACTCGTGCTCGCCTTCTACGCGATGCTCCGCCAATGGCCCCAGACCTGGTGGCTGCCGGCGTCGCTCGTGTGGATCCTGTTCACCTACGTCCTCACGAAGTTCGCGCCCCGGATTCTGATCCCCATCTTCTACAAGCTCGAACCGATCGCCGACGAGGAGCTTGCGTCGAAGCTCCGCGGCCTGGCGGCAACGGCGGGAATCCGGCTGCGCGGCGCGTTCCGCATCGGCCTCTCACGCGAGACGAAGAAAGCAAACGCCGCGGTGGTCGGGCTCGGCTCGACGCGGCGGGTGGTTCTGGGCGACACCCTCCTCGCAGAATTCACCCACGACGAGATCATTGCGGTGTTCGCACATGAGCTCGGCCACGTCGTGCACCGGCACGTGATCAAGGGCCTCGTCCTGGCCGGCGCCTTGTGCGTGGCCAGCCTGTACGCCGGCAGCCTGGTGCTGCACCGAGCGGCCGCCGCACTGGGCATCGAGCCCGTCACCAGGTCCGTCGCCAGCCGTGTGGCCAACCCCGAGACGTTTCCCATACTGGTCGCGGTCCTGGCGGGGATTCAGTTGTTGGTCATGCCGTTCGAGAAGTGGTACAGCCGCCGGCGCGAAGTGCAGAGCGACGAGTACGCGCTGCGCAGCACCGGCGCACGCGAGCCGTTCATATCGGCCATGAAGAAGCTCGGCGCAATGAACCTGGCCGACGTCCGTCCGAACAAGCTGGCCGAGATTTTCCTGTTCAGTCATCCGCCGATCTGGAAGCGGATCCGGTTTGCGCGGACCCTGGACCTGGGACCCGACACTTGAATCTGATCTGCCGCAATATCAAGGTGCTGCTTCATCCGCGGCGCTACCGGGCGGAGCTGGCGGAGGCGCAGCGCATGCTGCGGTCGGTCACCGAGGCGACGAACGGCGTCGTGCAGCGCGTCCGGAGATTCCTCGAGAGCGACTCGTGGGAGGTCCGCAACTGTGCGGTGAAGATCATCGCCCGCACATCCTGCGAAGAGCTGTACGACACGCTCGTGGTCAAGCTGGTCGAACGCGACGAAGCCGGGATCGTCCGGCGGAACTGTGCGGAGATGCTGCCGACGGTCGGCCTGCGGACTCCGGAGGCCGTCGCCGCGCTGTGCCAGGCACTTGGCGACTGGTACTGGGAGGTGCGGGCGGAGGCCGCACGGGCGCTCGCCCTGCTGTGCGAGGAATCATCCGAGCTGGAACACAAGCTGCTTGACGCGCTGGCCGAGGAAGAGAACATCGAGGTGCGGGCATCGATCGCCCAGGCGCTCGGCCGAATCGCCGTGGGTCAATCGGGATTCGACGCACTTGCGGCCCTGGCCTCCGAAGGGCCCTGGCTGGTGCGTCACCAGGCCGCCATCGCCGTGCTGGAAATGGGGGCGCGCCGGATGGACCTGGACGAAGCCGCAGCGGACCTCATCCGCCGGCTTGATCTCCTGGCCGAGGGGGCCGCCACCAAATCGGTGTTCAGGCAGAGCATTCTGGAGCTGGCTGATCTGACGGCGAGAGGCCGGCCGTTTCCGTCTCCCGAGTCGCTCAGACGTCGATACTTCCACCTCAAACAAGGATGGCTGAGAAGGACCGCCCCATGACGGACGTTCCATAGCGTCGGGGCCGCCCGGCGGCGCACAAACGACAGACAGGCAGCGATGTTCTACCTCCTATACAAATGGTTTCACGATCCGGACACCATCCTGCGGTTCCTGCGGCTGTTCCGGTACCAGCCGTTCCGTGCGATGTGCGCCGCGGCCACGGGCTTTCTGTTCGTCTTCGCCCTGATGCCCTGGTTCATCCGGCTGATGCGGCGCAAAGGTGTCCGCGAGCAGGCCCGCCATTACAGCCAACTCGACTCGGGCCGCAAGTCGGCCGTCCCCACGATGGGCGGCCTGGTGCTCATCGCCGCGACGGTTGTCTCGGCCGGGCTGTGGTGCGACCCGACCAACACGTTCGTCCTCATCGCACTGGCGATCGGGCTGGGCGGCGGGCTGCTGGGGCTCGGCGACGACCTGGCCAAGTTTCGGCACCAGGGCAGCGACCGAGGTCTGTCCCGCAAGACCAAATATGCGGCGCAGATTGCCCTCGGCTTCCTGCTGGGCGTCGCACTGCTCAGCGAAACTGTCTCGCCCATCGCGTTCGAGGACGTTCGCGGGTCAATCTACCTCCCGTTCATCAAATGGGGCCTTTACATCGGCTGGGCCGGCATCCCTCTGATCGTGCTGTTCGTGATCGTGTCGACGAACTCCGTGAACTTGACCGACGGCATGGACGGCCTGGCGACTGTCCCGGCGATGCTCGTGTTCCTGGTCCTCGCTGTTTTCGCGTACATCATCGGACACCCTGCCCACGCACCGTTCCTCCAGTTCTTCCCCCGCATCGACCACTTGGGATACGAGGTGAACCAGCACCTCGCCGGCGCCGGCGAGCTGGCCGTGCTGTGTTGCGCCGGCGCCGGAGCGTGCGCCGGGTTTCTCTGGTACAATGCGTTCCCCGCAACGGTGATGATGGGCGACACCGGCGCACTCGCGTTGGGGGCGCTCCTCGGGTCGATCGCCGTGCTGATCCGCCAGGAAGGCATCTTCATCATCGCCGGCGGCGTGTTTATCATCGAGATTGCATCCGCCTTCATTCAGGATTATATTGGCTTGAAGTTGCTGGGCCGGCGCGTCTTGTTTCGGGCGCCGTTCCATTCGTCGCTGCTTCATCGCGGCATCAGCGAGAGCAAGGTGACGGTGCGATTGTGGATTCTCTCCGCCGCGTTCGCCGTCATCGCGCTCGCGATGCTCAAGCTGCGGTGAGAACGAGTTCAGAATCTGGAGTCGAAACCGGAGGTCTCGCATGTACATCGTGATCGCAGGCGGCGGCGGGGTGGGGCAGTCGCTGGCGCGGGCGCTCATTGCGCACAAGCACGACGTCGTCGTGGTCGAACAGGACCGCAGCGTGTGCGAGGGCATCGCCGCCCGCACGGGAGCCCTGGTCCGGTTCGGCAACGCCACCGACATCGACGTGCTGGAGGAGACGGGCCTCAACAAGGCCGACGTCGCCGCCGCGGTGACGCCGCACGACGCCGACAACCTGGCCTTCGCGGTCCTGGCCCGGTACTTCGGCGTACCGCGCATCATCGCCCGAATGCGCAACGAGAAATACGAAGCCGCCTACCGGACCGCCGGGGTCACGAAGATCATCAACGTGGTCGACTTGTTCGTCAACCAGCTCGCCCTGGAGATCGAACAGCCGCAACTGCGGCAGGTGGCGAGCCTCGGCGGCGGCAAGGCGTCGCTCACCATCGCGGTGATCCCCGAGAACTCCGTCGCTCACGGCAAGACCGTGGCCGACATCGCCGGGGACGCCCAGTTCCCCAAGGCGTGCGTTATCGCCGGCGTCTACCGCGAAGCGACCGGAGAGTTCGTCATCCCGCGTGGTATGCGCGAGTTGCGATCCGGCGACAAGCTGTTTCTGGCGGCCGACATGAAGGACATCGGCCGCGCCGCCGCCTACCTCCAGAAGGTCGTCAAGTAGCCCCGCCAGAAAGAGCTTGATTCGGGGATGCCGGATGCTACAATGCGGCTCGCCGGGCTGTGAGGACTGAGACGTGAGCCATACCACCAGGAACTTCGTCGTGGCCCTGTGCATCCTCGGGGGCATCTTGGCCATGGTGCTGGGCTACATATACGCCCCCGAAACCACCCAAGACACGGAAGACGACGAGCGACCCCGCAGGCCCGCCGAACGGCCGGCGACAACGGTCCCCGCTGCCGTTTCCTCACAGACTACGCCGCCCGGCGCCACTCCCTGAGCACGTCAGCGCATCCCCTCAGACCACAGCCGCCTCCACAGCCTGCGCCAGGCCCGTCGTCAAGGGTTGCCGGGTCGAACAGATTGCGCTAAGTTGTCCGCAGCAAAGCGGCCTCTTGAACGATCTCAAAGCTGAAGCGAGCGCGCTCGGAGGAAGCCAGATGTTGAGAAGAACGGGTGTGGCGGCCGTGGCGTTGGCAATGCTGGCTGGGGCGGCCTTCGCCGCGGACGTCGACAAAGCCGAGAAGCTCGTCAGAATCGGCGACTACGCCGCGGCCGTGGCGCAACTCCACACGATCCTGACGGCCGAACCAGAGAACGTCGACGCCCGGCTGCTGATGGCGCGGGCCTTCGCCGAATGCCGCTACGACCTGCAACTGCCGGGCGCGGTCAAGCTTGGTCGGCGCAACCTCGAGCGGGCGCTCTATCAGTTGAACATCCTTGCCAAGCTCGGAGCGAAGGGCGAGAAAGCGCTCGTCGAGGCCATCGGGCAGAGCGCCAGGCTGAGGTACCCGGCCGTGCTGACGGCCGGCAGCGCCAAGTTGGTCTCGGCCGTGCCCGCCCTTGCCAAGGTGCTCGACTCCCCGGACGCGGAGGAGAACACGTCCAACGCCGCGGTGAATGCTCTCGTGCAGATCAGGACCCCCGCCGCGGTCACGGCGATCAAGAAGCACCTCGACGGCGCCCAGGACAGGAACCGGAAGCAATGGCTCACCGCCCGCTACCTGGACTGCCTGGACGAGGGAGCGGTGGTCGAGCTGGCCAAGGCGACAAAGGACCAAGAGATCCTCCGGCAGCTCTCTTACCGGCGCAGTCTGCCTCAGGGCGGCTGGCTCGCGCTCGTCCGGCGGACCGATCTGTCGGACGACCGGCGCACCCGGGCGCTCGACCGCCTCCAGAACATGGCCAAGACGGAGAAGGAGAAGTACGTCGGCCTCCTCGAGGAGCTGCTGAGGGACAAGTCGGACGAGGTCCGCTGGGCGGCGGAGGCCCGGATGGCCGGGACGGCGCCGGAGCGGGCAATGAAGCCGCTGATTGCGCGCCTGGCCCGGGAGCAGAAGCATGCCCATGACGCGTTCCGAACCCTGCTGAACATGAAGAACGCGGCCGTCATCGAGCCGATGTTGAAGGTGCTGGGGGACAAGTGCGACGAGAAGAGGTACAAGACCTGGTGGATCAGCCGCGACCGGGCCTACTCTGTCATCGTGTCCGCCGGCGCCAAGGACGAGCCGCTGGTCCGCGCCGTGCGGCTCATGCTTCAGCCCGACCCGGCGTCGCCGCGCTTCCACCGGCCCGGCTACCGACCGCCACTGAACCTGCCGAGGTCCATCCCCAAGGGCGAGCTTGCGAACGTGGTGTCCGCGCTGCTGGCGGATGAGAAGGAGGACGTGCGGCTCGCAGCCGCCCGCGCCTTGCAGAGCCTGCCCACCGACGACCTGCTGAAGCTCGCACCCAAGGCTCTGGGCGACAAGAACGCCGGGGTGCAAGCGCAGGCCGGCCGGGCCGTGGTGCTGCGCGCCCGCCGCGAGCCGGTCGCGCCGAAGCACCTCATCCCGCTGCTCAAGATCGGCGACAGTTTCGTCGTGCGCGAGTCGGCAAGCCTGCTCGCGGCCAAACCCGACAAGGCGGCGCTGGAGGCCATGCTGGCGCTGCTGAACGATCCCAAGCGGCGCGGCGACGCGATGAGCCACCTCGTGGCTTACTTCACCGCGGTTCCCGACGCCCGCGCCGTCAAGCCGCTGGCGACTGTGGTCGTGAGTGACCGGCCGCCTTCCCCCGTCGAGCCCATTGCCAAGGCGCTGAGAAAGTGCGCAAAGGACATCCCGCCCGTGGCCAAGCAGATCGCCCAGGGCCTCAAGCACAAGTCCGAGTACGTGCGGCGAAACGTAGTGACGGCACTCAAGGCTCTGGACGACATCTCGGTCGTGGACGAGCTGGGCGAGGCCCTGGACAAAGCCAAGTCGACTTACGAGCGGAACATGATCAAAGACGCCCTCCGCTCGCTCACCCGGGAGGAGTAGCAGAACCAGAACAGGCCCGCGCGTGGCAATGGCCAACCTGAACGGCTGCATCTGGGGTATCAACTTGGCAAGAAAGTTCTTCCCTTTTTGCGCCGTTCGGCTATAAAGATGTCGGCTTGGGAGTTCATCGGACCAGTTAAAGGAGGCCGGACATGCGACAGGAAATGAAACGGGTCGTGGCGACATTGGCTCTGGTTACGCTCTTGGGTGCGGCGGCTGCGACGGCCGGCGAGCCAGTCACCGTGAACCCGCTGGCCAAGTGGATCCCCGCGGAGTCCATGCTGGTCATCGCCTACGACGGCAACAATCCGGCGTGCAGCAAGACCGCCCTGCACGGCATCCTGAATGAGCCGGAGCTGAGGGCCGTCTTCCAGGGCCCGGTGGCCGCGCTGAAGAAGCTCCTCGCCCAGGAGGCAATGAAGAAGGGCGAACTCGATACGGACGTCCTGATGCCGCTTCTTCAGACCAAGATCGGCCTCGCCGTCGTCGGCCTGGCGCCGCCCCCGGTCGAGATGGGGCCGCCGCAGCCGGAGCTGCTGCTGATCATTGAAGTCGGCAAGGCGGACAGCCCCGCTGCGAAGGCCGTCAGCGTGCTCCTCGAATACATCAAGACCAAGGCCGGCGTGCCGCCCGACGTGTTCAAGCCCGCAAAGGTGGCCGGAGTCGACGTCCAGACTGCGAACATCAACGGCGTGGCTGTCGGTTACGCGACGACCCAAGGCCATTTCCTTCTGGGGACGGCCGGCGCGCTGAGGAAAGCGCTGGACGCCAATTCCACCAAGATCGCCGGGCTGAAGGA
>CAZDHT010000020.1:0-3174 GCA_964505325.1 uncultured Planctomycetota bacterium
GGGATCCAGGCGGGAGGCCTTCCAGGCCGGATAGAAGCCGAAGAAGATGCCCACGGTCGCCGAGACTACCACCGAGGCGATTATCGCCGGCATTGAGGCCTCGGTGGGCCAGTGCATCACCGATCGCACCATGATCGACGCGCCGATGGGCGATGACGGCTGGCCCATCCTCCACCGCCAGACCGTCACGGTCGGCGGGCTCCCGGAACTGGACCGGATTCACCGTCGGCAGCGCGCCGCGTGACCGATCAGACACTGATCAGCACTGACAAGCACTGATTCCAGTCAGTCCGGATCAGTGCAAATCAGTGTCGAGAAGGAGAAGACATGCAGCTTCCGGAATCCATCTGGCAGCTTCCGTACGACGTGCGCGGCCAGGTGCTGCGCTTCGCCGCAGAAGTCGATGCGCAGACCCGCCGCCCGCCGCTCGGCGAACGGACCCGCCATTCGCGCCCGTTCATCACCGCGGTCACGGCGGCGTACGTCGGGGCGTACAACCCGACACAGGTCGGCGTGGAGGTGAAGAAGCGGATGCGGCTCGATCCGCAGGTCGCGCTGGGGCTGGCAGCGATCAAGGCGCCGGTGATGAACGTCACCCGTGACGGGGCGTGGTGGATCGAGGGCGGGAGCGACGAAATCCGCGACCTCGTGTCCGATCTGGTCCGGCCGTTGATCCGGGCGCTGTTCCGGAGCTGCCTCAACGCGGTCGAGTTCGGCCACCAGGCGCACGAAAAGGTCTGGGAACTGCGGACCGTTCCAGGCGGGACGTTCTACGCCTATCGAAAGCTGAAGGACCTGGAGCCGGGGACGTTCGAGCTCTTTGCCGACGAGAACGGCCGCTACGCCGGGCTCAAGCAGCCGCACATGGACAAGCCCATCCCCCCGGCCAAGACGTTCGTGATGACGCTCAACAAGGAGTGGGGGAACCTCTACGGCCGCGGGCGGCTCGACGCCTGCTACGAGCCGTGGTACTGGTCGTCCATCATCTACCTGTTCGCCAACCGGTACTTCGAGCGGAAAGCGGACCCGGTGATGAAGGCCTACGGGCCGCCCGAGATGCGGCTCAACCCGGAGACCGGCGCCGAGGAGCACGCCCTCGACTCGCTGAACACGACGCTTGCGTCGCTCCGCAGCTCGGGCTCGATCGCGCTGCCCGACGAACGGGACGAGCACGGCAACCGCCGATGGGACGTCGAGTACCTGCTCGACGACCAGCGCGGCGAGATGTTCAAGAGCTACCTGGAACACCTCGATGCGAAGAAGCTGCGGGCGCTGTTCGTCCCGGAGCGGTCGCTCACGCAGGATGGTTCGGTCGGCAGCCACGCCGCGGCGCGGCAGTACGCCGACACGTTCCTGCTGATGGAGGCGGGGCTCTTGCAGGACATCGTCGGCCAGGTCAATGAATTCGTGATCCAGCCGCTGGTCGAGCTGAACTTCGGACGGGCTGTGGATGAGGGAGTTCGGCTGGCGACCAGCGGCATCAGTCGGCAGAACGAGGAGATCCTGGCGGACGTGCTGCGGCTGGCCGTCGAGGCGGAGAAGAGCGGCGGCAAGACCGCCGAGCTGATCGACCGGCTGAAGCTGCTCGAGCAACTCAACGTGCCGGTAAGAACAAGTGTGTAGAACGGGAGCAACCCTGACATGAAGAACGTGAACGACGTCTACTGGCTGGTCAATCCCGACGACGGGGCAATCGCGCTGGATGCGGCGCAGAAGTTCTGGAAGGAGCTGATCCGCGAGGGCAGGTGGACGAACCCGCGGGCGGCCTTCACGCTGCAAGTGGATCGCGGCCGGCTCGAACGATGGAAACACAACTTCGACCAGATGCTCGACGCGGGCATCAAGGTGCCCCTGCCCTGGGGCCACAGCTATGACCCGCGCGACAACGCCGGCTTCCTCGAGGAACTCGAACTCCGCGACGGCGACCCCACCGGGGCGGGCCTCTGGGGCCTGCTCAACATCCCGAACGATGACGACGCCGCCCGGCTCGGCAAGACCGTCTCCGCCGTCTCCGTCTCCATCAACCCCAGCTTCGTCGACGGCTCCGGCCGCGACTGGGGCGAGGTCATCGAGCACGTCGCACTCACCAACTACCCCGTCGTGACCGACCAGGGAGAGTTCATCCAGGCGGCCACGGAGGAGGGAGAGTCGAAGCGGGCGATCATGTTGGAGCTGGCCTCTCCTGTAGCCGGCCTCGATGAGGCCGGAAACGTGGCCACCGGCCCCGGCCACAGCACGGAGCCCGAATCCGAAAACTTGCAGCTCGAAACCCGAAACTCGGAACTCAACGTCCGGCTCTACCAGCTCGAACGCGAGCGGGCGGAGCGCGAGGTCGACGACGCGATGCGGTTCGGCAAGTTCACCCGGCCCGCCGCGGAGGCGCTGCGACAACTCCTCACGGCGGGGGTGGCGGCCAGGTATTCGTTCGACACCGCCGGCGCGGACATCGCCGGACTGGCACACGACATCATCGCCAACACGCCGCCCGGCGCCGCGGTCGACATGACCGAGCACACGCGGCTGCGCCCGATGCCGGACCCGTCCGGCCCCGCGATGACCGACGCCCGCGCGGCGAAACTGGCGCGAGAGAACAGGGAACTGGCGGGAGTGTGAAGAACTGACCGCAGAGATGGCAGAGGACCCGACCAAGTAAGGAGGAAGAACATGACGTATCGAATCGGACTGGGCAGCACGGTTTCGGCGGACCCCTCGGAGATCCGCTTCACAGACCACGGCCGCGAGTCGGTGATAGGGATCGTGATCGACTCGACGGCGCTTGACAGCGGCAACTCGCCGACCACCACGCTCCGCAAGGGGCTGGTCCTCGGCAAGGTCACCGCCACGGACAAGTACAAGGAGTACGACCCCAGCGCGTCAGACGGCACCGAGACCGCCAGGGTGATCCTGGACGACGAGGTCGGTCTGCTCGACGACACAGGGGCTGCGGCCGACACCGAGGCGCTCGGCGCGTTCCGAGGCGATTTCGTCGCCGGCGCGCTGATCGGCCTCGACAGCGGCGCCAAGGCCGACCTCACGCAGTGCGCGTTCGACGAAGATATCTGATAGGTCCTATAAGACCTATACGACCTATTTCTGAAAAGGAGAACACCCATGCCTTCCTTTGGCGAACTGGACGTTCTGAACTACCAGGTGATGACCAAGACGGTCGACGAG
>CAZDHT010000020.1:3274-36502 GCA_964505325.1 uncultured Planctomycetota bacterium
CTTTGGCGAACTGGACGTTCTGAACTACCAGGTGATGACCAAGACGGTCGACGAGTTCGAGCACCCGAACCTGGTGCTCACCTCGCGGTTCCCCGACGAGATCATCGACGGCATCCAGGCGCGGTGGGACGTGCTGAAGCCGTCGCGGCAGAAGGCCGGGTTCCGCGTGCCCAACCAGGCCGCCTCGAAGCTCGACCTGATGAGCGTCGACACCAAGAGCGCCACCTGCCTCCTGATGAACCTCGAGAAGGCGCTCGACGAGGGAGCGCTCGGCTGGCTGCGCGAGCCGGGCACGGCGGAGCAGAACAACGCCCGCGCGCTCATCACCCGCGAGCAGGCGGACCTGGAGGCGCGGATCGCCTACACGGTCGAGTGGGCCGTCTCGCAGGCGCTCAGCGGGACGCTCACCTGCCAGATCGGCGGGGTGAACCGGAGCATCGACTACGGGGTCGATTCGTCGCACAAGCCCACCGCATCGGCGAGCTGGGCAACCACGACGACTGACATCCCCGACGACGTGGGCGCCTGGGCCGAGCTGATCGAGAAGGACTCGGGCTACGCCGCGGCCGACGCCTACGTGAACCGCAACACGATGGCGTACATCATCAAGAACACCAAGGTGCAGAACCTGCTGGGGCAGGGGACCGTCCGCGAGCAGGTCGCCGAGTCGGGCTACATCACGCACTTCATGGGGCTGGACTGGCACGTATACAACGCGGGCTACATCGACGCGAATGGCGACTTCCAGCGGTTTGTCCCGGACGACACGGTCGTGATCCTGCCGCGCGAGAACGCCTTCGGGCGGCTCCAGCTCGGCAGCCAGATGATCCCCGCGGGGAACGGCTCGAACGACCTGGTCAAGGTCTATGGGGCGTTCAGCTACGCCGTCGTCCAGACCAACCCGCCGGGCGTCAATCTGTACGTGGGCAAGAACTTCCTGCCCGTTCTCGTGCTGCCCGACGCAGTCGTGTATGCCGACGTGACGCCGTAGGGCGAAGCACGAAACGCGAATCTCGAAATCCGAAACAAATCCGAATGGCCAAGACTCAAGACGCCTATCGCGTGGCGGTCTTGGTCATTCGGACTTCGGATTTCGGGTTTGTTTCGGGCTTCGTGCTTCGGATTTCGGATTTGTGAGGTGGCAGGTGCGGATCTTGGTGACAAGACGAAGCGGCGGGTTGGGCGACGTGGTGTGCATGCTGCCGGCCATTGCGGCCCTCCGGGCCAGGTACCCGGACGCACGTCTCGACGTGGCGCTGCCCGTCGAGTATGCGGAGTTGCTTCGTTCGCGGCTCGACGGCGCTCGGGTGATTGCGTGCGACTACCGCAAGTTCCGCCCGCGCTGGCGGCGCATCCTGGCGGCCCGGTATGACCTCACATTCGACCTGTCAGGGCCTGACGTACGGGCCGACGCAGGGTGTTCGCCTGCACGTGCAGGCGAACACCCTGCCGCTGCCGTGAGCGGCTGGGAATCGAACCGCATCGAGCACTTCGCCCACATCTGCGGCGTTTGGCCGGGCGCGACGAAGATGCAATGTCCCACGTGGGACACTGAATTCGCGCGGGACCTCGTGCCGCACCTCGCGCTCACCCAGGCCGAGCGGGCGTGGGCGCGGAACTGGCTGGCGGAACGCGGGATCGGCCTCGGCGAGCGCCCGGTCGTCTGCCTGCATTTGAAGTCCGCTTCTTCACGGAAGGACTGGCCGCTCGACAAGTTCGGCGAGCTGGCGCGGCGGCTGATAGATCGCGATGTGCGAGTGGTCGCGCTCGAGAAATCTCTTCGGCTCGACACACCCGGCATCGTCGGCGCCTGCGGGCTCAGCCTGCCGCGCGCGGCGGCGCTGATCGCTGCGTGCGACGTGCTGGTCGGGCCGGACAGCGGCCCGATGCATCTCGCCGCGGCGGTCGGCACGCCGTGTGTCGCGCTGTTCGGGCCGACCAATCCGCACGTGGTGCTGAAGCACTACGCCGCCACGCACTGCTGGATCTGGCGCCCCAACGTCGCTGATATCGGGACCGACGAGGTGCTCGCCAAGGTGGAAGAACTGCTGCACCCCGACGACCGCCCCGCTGCGGCGCGCGTCAGGACGACGGTCCGCAATCCACAATCCGAAATCCGCAACGGGAAGATCCTGTTCGTCTCGGACAAGGTGTATCCGGCGGCACCGGGCGGGGCCGAAATCAGCATGCACCGTTTGCTGGATCACCTGGGGCGGAATGGTTTCGAGACGCAGACGCGCACTTGGCAGAAGCATTCGAAGCGCGATCTGGGCGAGCTCATCCGCTCGGCCGATCCGGATTGGGTGTTTACCCAGCTGCGTGTTGCGCCGGACGTAGTCCGCGAGGCGAAGCGTCAGGGGCGCAGGGCTGCCGTGTTCGTGTGCAGTCTGGGCGAGCACGTCTGCAATTATCGCAAGGACGGGCTTCACGCCTGGATCGAGACGGGCGGCCGTGCCGAGCCGTCGACCTGTTCGCTCGGCTGCATGCGGCGGCGACGCGATGCCAACGTCCAGCGAGAGATGTTCCGCTCCGCCGACCTGGTCTCGTGCAACTCGGACTACACGCGTCGGGTGATCGAGCGGGTGTTCGGGCGCCGCGCGATCATCCAGTACCCGCTGATTGCCGGGCCGACGCGCCCCGGTGTCCGGGTCCACCGCTACCTGACGGCCATCCGGCCGGCCGCTGGCAACGGACGGAGAGTGTTCGAGCGCCTGGTGCGGCTGCTTGACGACCGCGAGTTTCTGGTCGTCGGCGGCGGGACGCTCGACGTGCCGTGGGAGCGCGTCGCCCACCTGCCCGCCGCGGTGAACACGAACGAGGTATATCGTTCGACGCGGATCCTGCTTCAGCCGGCGGTGGATGCCGAGTGCTTCGGCCGCGCCGTCGCCGAGGCGGCGGCGTTCGGAATCCCGTCCGTGGTCAGCCGCCAGGGCGGGTTGCCCGAGGCGCTGGGGCCCGGCGGGCTGGCGGTGGATGAGTTCGACAACCCCGAGGAATGGGTGCGGGCTGTCCAGGAGGTGGAGAGGGACTACAAGCGCTACTCGAGGCTGGCGCTGGAGCACTCGAAGGAGTTCCGCAGCATCGATGCCGTCCTCGGGGCGTTGAGGGCCGCAGGGATCGGCCGAGCGTCGCGGGACGAGCTGGCCCGGCTCTCCAGGGAACACAATCGAATCGCGGCCGACGTGCTGCGCCGCGCCGCCGCATAACACAAGGAGGAACCCAATGAGCGGGATCGAAATCGTCACCGTGATCAGTGGCATCCTGAACATCCTGGGCGCCATTGCCGGCGTCATCGGCTGCAAGCGGCACAAGAAGATCAAGGAAATGGCCCAGCGGGTCGAGCGCGTCGGCGAGGCTGTCATCCAGGGCGTGGAAACCTGCGAGAAGGTCCTCGGTTCCGAAGACGCGAAGCAGGTCAAGCGCTCGGTGCAAGCCGTGGCCGAGGCGGCCGGGGTCGAAGGCTGGCTGCACGGATGGCTCGTCAAGCTGGGGCTGGCGAAGAAGTGACCCGAGACCGTGGGGACGCGTGATGGAACCAGACGTTCAGGAGCAATTCCGCGCCCTGCGCGAGGACAACCGTATCCTCCGCAAGCAGGTGCGCGAGGACATCGGCGCGCTGCACGCGAAGCTCGACCGGCACATCGCCGCGATCAACGCCCGCTGTGAGCGGCGCGGCGAGGGCTTGGCCGTCCTGATGAACCACGACCGGGAGCGCGACCGCCGGGTGGACCGGCGCATCGCCCTGGGCGTGCTGATCATCGCCGCGATCTCCCTGCTCTTGCGATTTGCCCTGTGAACCGCGCTCCGAACCGGCTCGGCGACTGGGCTCGAATGCGGGAAACCCAAGAATGAACCGGACCAAACGACAACTCCTGAGATGCGAACTGGCCCGGCGCCAGTTCATCGAGCAAGCCAGGGCGCGCCACCTCTTGCAGGCCGACCTCATCGACGACCTGGAGGAGAGCGGGCAAGTGGTCCGCGTGCCGAAGTGTTTCGGGGCCCTCAGAGAGCACGGGTTTGGCTGGGGCCAGGTGGCCCGGAGGGGTGACTCGCAGATCATCTCGGTGGTCGGGACACGCTCCCTGCCGTCTGAGATCACGCGGATGAGCGGGGTGGCTGTGCTGGACCCGGCACAGCAGAGATGGGACGAACTGGTCCCGCCGATGGCGGACCACGCAGACGGGCATTTCAGCCGCGCGTTCACCGTCCAGTACGCCGGCTACGATTTCGGGACCGACTACAACCCGCTCAGCGCGGACTCCGATCACTGGACGGCTCTAAAGAACGGGGACTACGTCCGCACTACGTCCGGGCAAGCCGTCTTCACGATCAACCCAGGTGCCGACACCGTCTCGGTCTACCGGTTTGACGATGCGAACATGGCGGCCGAAGGCGCCGACTACGGGGTTGAGGCGGACCTGACTCCCGGCCTGTCGAGTGGCAAGGTGCGCTATCCGCACGTAGACTTCCGCCAAGCGGACGCGACGCACTACTACTACGCCGTCATCACGCTCTCCCCGGCCACGCTGCACATACGGCTGCAGGACGGCGAAGGGAGCGCCACCACGCTCGCCTCTACTACCGACGGGATCAGTGCCTCGCACAAGGTCTATCTGGAGGGCGTCGGCACGGCGCTCAAGGTGTTCCTGGACGGATCCGACACGGAGAAGCTCAGCGCGTCCGACGGGACCCTGACCGCCCCGGGATATGGCGGGATCAGCGGTTATCAGCAGGCCAACACTTCGCACGCGGCAAGCTGGGACAACTTCAAGGTCTACGTCGCGGCGCCGGAGGCCGGGCCAAGACTGTTCCCGTGCCCCTTCGCCTGGCCGTTCATAGGAGCGTTCTGATGGCAAGTACAAGGCAGATCAAACAGCAGAACGGGGATTACGACCTGACCGGCGCGGTCGAGGTGTTCGACAGCGACGCCATCTCCAGCGGGCCGACCCTGTGCGAGGCGGTGATTGAAATCGGCGACGGCGCCAAAGACCTGGACGGCAGCGGAGGCACGTTCGAGCTGACGCTGCAAATCGACGGCAAGCCGGTCCAGCCTTCGCCGCAGGAGGTGGAGTTCGAGGCCGGAGAGACGGCGGTCGTGGTGATCACCGCACCGTTCCTGGTGCCCAGCGGCAAGGACGTGCAGATCGAGATCAAGAGCCCCAACGCGGCGGATACCGACGTGGACGTAACGGCCACGTTGTGCGACGTCAGCGCCATCCAGCCGGCGACCAAAGGCAACACGCTCGACACCACCAAGCTGGACGCCGCGGTGTCTTCCCGCGCGGCCGAGGCCACCCTCGACGGCGTCAAGGGCGCCGGCTGGTCGAGCTCGTCAGACACCCTCGAAAAAATCCGCGAGGCGGTCGCCAACGTGCCCGCCCAACGGCAAACGCAGGAGTTGTGAGGGTGCGGCGGTCTTGCCATCTGGAGTTTGGATTCTGACATTCTTGGAGTCGTGACATGACCCTTCCACGCGGCAGAGCAGAAAAGGACGCGGACGTCCGCCTTGGAATCCTGTTCCGGTGGGACGGCCCGCCGACCGATCCGTATCAGGTCCGCCAGGTCGAGATCATCGACACCGACTGCGAGACCGTGCTCGAAACCATCAGCTCGATCCAGCACGAGGAGGCAAGCGGCGAGTACTACGTCGACGCGTCGGGCGCCAACCTCGACGCGGTCGGGCGCTACGTCGACCGGTGGTACTACACCTGGGTCAACGGCGAGGGCGAGCAGACGGTCATGCAGGACTTCTACGTCCAGGAGACCGTTCCGCCCGGCCACTACGGGGACGACGTCACGGCCGGTGCCGGGTATCTCAAGGGATTTCCCGCGTTGGCGGCGAACGCGCAGGAAGGCATCACCCAAGCCGACCTGGACGCGGCGATGGACATGGCCGACACCATGATCGAGTCGCTCTTCGGCAGGGAGTACGACATCGCGGGTTGGGAGGCTTCTCCGCCGCCGCTGATCTCGATGTTGTGGGAGATGCTCGCGTCGGCCAAGGCAATCGAGTTCAAGGACCTGCGGCTGGGATTGCCCGGCGAAGATCAGGAGTCCGCCGCCATCCGGCTGATCCGCTCCGCCCGCGAGCTGATTGACAAGATTCTTCACGGCTGGCCGGAGCGGCTGCATCTGCGCGACGCAGACGGCAACATCATCCGGCCGCTGAAAAATCGAACCATCACCGCGCCGCGCGCCGGAGATGCGACATCCGACCGGTTCTGAAGAGCAACGACATACGTCCCATACGGCCTATACGTCCCGTTAGGGCCGCGTCAAGACGGGGAATACGATGAGCGACGTGATTGAGTTCGGCGGCGTGCAGATCGGTGATCGTGGACGGCTGCTGGTGCCGCAGGTCGAGGCGCTGGGGCAGAACGCCCAGCCCATGCTCTGGTCCACCTTCGCGGACGTGGACGACACGTCCCGCAACTGGACCTACCGGATCCGGGCGGCGGTGGTCATGGTGCGGAATGCCGACTGGAAGCTGATGCAGGCCATCGGCGCGCTCCGCGCGTCGCTCGGCGGGACCAAGGCGGACCTGGTCTGGAAGACCGGCTCGGTCGTTCGCATCACGTGGCCCGACGCGCGGCTCGACGCCATCCGCCCGTCGCTGCCCGAAGACCGGCGGCGTGCCGGATTCGACGCCAACCTGGTCCTCGAATTCACGTCCGCATCCGACCCCGAGTAAACGCCAACCACGCACACCCGGGGCGCGCATTTCTATGTCCCATATGGTACATGAAACTTCGCGCCGTGCCGGGAGCATGGCAGGAGCAGGTGATGGGCTACACACTGGCGATCAACGGTGACGAACAGGACCTGACGGCGAAGAAGGTTTCGCTCGGCACGCTGGAGGTGTCGTGGGAGCGGGCGCGCGAACTGCGCTTCACGCAGCACGTGCCGCACACCGATGCCAACTACGGGGTCGAGGACGACGTGACCCTGTCGGTCGATGGTACGGTGCGCTTCCGCGGGCGGATCAAGCGCGTCGATCTCGAAGGCGTGCCGAACGCCGAGCGGGTCGCCTACACGTGCCTTGGCCTGCGCGAGCTTTCGAAGGAAGTCTCCGTCCACGACCCGTCTCACGGCTTTCCGCGGGTGGTGTTCAACGCGCCGCCGGACGATGACGATTACGACGCCGGCCGGTCCGGCAAGGAGATCGGCGAGATCATCGAATGGCTGTTCGATCAGCACGCGGATGAGCTTCGGACAGCGGGGGTCATCGCGGCGGCGCCGGCCAAGGGATACGTTCCGGGCGAGCTGGACGAACTGGACGTGGTGCCGCCGAAGGTCGTCTTCGATTCGCAGGATTTCGATGACGCCCTGGCGGAGCTGATGGTGTTCCAGCGCGGGCACCGGTACTACGCCGACCCCGCCACCCGGACGTTTCACTTCAAAGAAGTGGGCGAGCTGCCGGAGAAGACCATCACGTACAACTCGCCGGACAAGCCGCTGTCCGCGATCCTGAAACCGTCGACCGAGGGGCGGGCGACCGCCGTCCAGATCTTCGGCCCGATGCGGCCGGTCAACGAGACCCTCTACCTGTCGACCGGCGGGCTGACCAAGCTCTGGAACGCGGCGCACGAATCGGACTGGACCTGGCCGAAGTGCTACGATCCGGACAACGATGCCACCTACGGCCGAGTCTATCGCCGCTTCCAGGTCGCCAGCGCGTCGAAGCGGCGCATCGCGCACAGCCTGGCCGAAGCCGACGGGCTCGGCGAGAACGCCGTCGCGCTGTGCCCGCAGGTCTACCGCAAGACCGCCGACGACGCGTGGGCGTGGGTGCCGTCGATGTTTGACTTCGATAACGGCGTGATCCTGCTCGCCCAGCCGGCGACGGTCGGGGACGAATACGAGGAAGGCGCCGCCGAATGCGCCTCGGATATCTGCCTGGTCTACTCCTACCTCGCCGAGCCGCTCTCGGCTCGATTCCCCGAATCCGGATACACGGGCACCGCCTACACCGAGCCGACGAATCCCGTGGAGGTGGTCCGCCGGTTCTACAACGAGAACTTCGTGCTGCCCGAGCACAGCTCGCACTACGAGAACGTCGCCGAGCAGCTCCTCCAGGCGTACAAGGACATCGTCTATGCCGGGACGGTCGAGCTGGCGGCGCTCGACTGGTCGCTCGCGAACTTGGGCTATCGGTTGAACTTCACCGGCCGGGACGACGAGGGGGACCCCGTCACGACGGGCTTCGAGTCGCTGGGGGCGGCGCTGCTGGGCGTGAGATATGATCTGGCGCGAGGGCGGGTGGAGCTTTCGCTTTCGACCGATGCATCCGAATTCGTTATGGGGGCCCTGCGGGTCGACTCGAGGCTCCGCGAGCTCGAGACGCAAGCGCGGCGAGGCGAACGATACCGGGCGCTGCACCGGTGCACCCACGCGCCGACGCCCCGCGCCGGGAACGACGGCGAGATCGGCGCCGATGAGAACGCGCGCGGCGTCTACAGCCTCCGGCGCTACGAGGACAGCGAGAGCGACCGCGTCGCGGGACACGTCGATCTGGAGTCGGGTGGCGGCATCAGCATCGAGCGGCAGGTCGATGAAAACCACAACGGGTTCAAGATCTCGAACAGCCGGAAACGCGGCCAGTGGTTCGCCTTCAAGTGCTTCATCTCAACCGGAGACGAGTACGGCCCGTGGACCAAGACGCTCTACGTGCCGGACATCACCAGCAGCCCGTCCAGCGCGGGCGAGATCGAGCTGCCCGCGGGCAAAGTGACGGCGATCCGCGCCTGCTTCGCCACGAACATCACCGCCGGCACCATCACGTTCACGCCGCGGAAGGGCTCGGCCGCCGACTCCCGCGCCGACGGCGACATCGACTCGTGGACCGACTACGACGTCCCGCAGGGCAAGGAGTGCGTGCTGAGCAGCGGGGCCTGCACCAAGCGGGTGGACGGCTGGGAGTTCGAGCTGAGCGACGGCGACGCCTTGGGGCTCAAGGCCGTCGCCAGCAGCGACTTCGAGGCCGACGATCCCACCTACCTCTACGCGCGGGTGTACTACGATGAAGACTGAGCGGCGGGCGCTATTCCGGAAACATGTGCCGGATGGCTTCTTTGATGGTTCGCAGTGCGGGATGCTCGGCGACAAATCGGAGCTGCAACAGATACAGGACCCTGCCCAAATCCCTCAACTCTGACCCCACGCCTTCCTTGCCGGTGAACAGGTCGGCGAATTCGTCCTTCACGTCGCCCAGCAGTTGGCCGGACGTTTCGGCGTCGACCGTCCGCTCGAGGTGGCCGATGATCTTGTCGTACTCGCCGGCGTCGAGCCAGATGCCGAAGCACTTCGGGCAGACCTCGACCTTTACGCCCGAGTCGCCGTAGTCCACCTTGGCGAGCGGGGCGCCGTCGCGCGGGCAGTTGCAGTACGATTGCTCGGCGACGCTGAGCTTCTCCGCGTCCTTCCAAAGGTCCACGTCCACCCAGCAGTAGTCCCCGTGGCTCTCTTTGTCCTTGAGCAGCCGCAGCTCATCCTTCTCGTACCAGGTCCCGCCGCACTCCGGGCAGCGGTCTACCTTGATTGACTTGACCTCCACCTCTTCGGTGGCCGCGCCGCACTTCGGGCAGTTCATTTCGCACACCTCGCAAATATGACGGGGCGATTATGGGGCCGCGGGCCGGCCAAGTCAAGCCGCCGCTTGATCGGCAGCCCGGCCGCCCGTAGAATTGCCGCCGATGAGAGCAATCGATTTCCATACGCATGCGTTTCCGGACTTTCTCGCCGAGCGCGCCGTCAGCGCCATTAATGAAAGCGCCCCGATGCAGCACCCGCACCTCGACGGGACCATCGCCGACCTGCTCCGCTCGATGGACCGCGCCGGGGTCGAGATGTCTGTCGTGGCGTGCATCGCGACCACGGCCGGCCAGTTCGGCAGCATCTTCCGCTGGTGCGGCGAGATCGCCTCCGACCGGATCGTCCCGTTCCCCTCCGTGCACCCCTACGCCGGCGAAGCCGTGGACCAGGTGCAACAGATCGCGGACGCCGCGTTCAAAGGCATCAAGCTGCATCCGCTGTACCAGGATTTCGACGTGCTGGACGAGCGCTGCCTGCCGGTCTACCGGGCCGTCGCGGACGCGGGCCTCATCCTGCTGTTCCATTCCGGCGACGACCTCGCGTTCCTCGGCGACCACCGCTGCATGCCCGCCACCATGCTCGAGATCAAGAACCGCGTGCCCGAACTGAAGATGGTCCTGTCGCATCTCGGCGGATTCTGGCAGTCAACCGAGTTCGTCCGCCACGGCTTGGGTTCGGACGTCCACATCGATGTTTCCCACACCATCCCTGGCGAGCCGAGCGAGACGTTCACCCGCATCTGCCGCGAGCACGCCGGCCGGGTGATGTTCGGGACCGACTCCCCCTGGCAGGATCAGGAGGCCGAGATCGAAAAACTTCAGCGCGTGATTGACAACCGCGACATGCTGGAGGATATTCTCTGGAACAACGCGGCGCAACTCCTCGGCATCCAAGAATGAGGCCACGGATGAACACAGATGAACACGGATGGCGCCGGGCACGGATCAGTGCCCATCCGTGTGCACCCGTGCCTAACCTCTGACGGAGATAGCGATGACGTCGAAGGAAATCGTGATCCGGACGCTGGAGTTCACCCGGCCCGAACGGCTCGCCCGCAGCCTGCCGGAGCCGTGGGGCAGCGACTTCGCCCACATCGGCCCGGCCACCGGCGACCTGGAGACCGGCTGGGAGAGCGTGGGCGACGGCCGATCGGAGCGGCGCGACGTGTGGGGCAACACGTGGGCGCGCATCGACGCCATCTCGAAGGGCGAGGTCGCCAGAGGCGCGCTGGAAAGCATAGAGGAAGCCGAGACGTTTCCGCTGCCGCCGCTCGGGGACCCGGCGCGATACGAGCGCGCGGCGGAAAAAGCAGCGAAGGAGAAAGACCGCTTCGTGCACGGCAGCCTGCCCGGCTTTACGTTCAACATCGCCCGCAAGATCCGCCGGCTCGACCAGTACATGATAGACCTGCATCTGCACCGCGACAAGATCGAGGTCCTCCACGACCGCATCGACGAAACCCTGCTCGCCATGATCGGCAATTACGGGCGCATCGGCGCCGATGGCATCGGCTTCTGCGAGGACTGGGGCACGCAGCTCGGCCTGATGATCCACCCGGACATGTGGCGCGAGGTCTTCAAACCGCGGTTCCGAAGGCTGTGCGACGCCGCCAGGAAGCAGAACCTGAAGGTCCTCATGCACTCCTGTGGCAAGGTGACCGACATCATCCCCGACCTGATCGAGGTCGGTGTCGACGCCCTCCAGTTCGACCAGCAGCAGGTCCACGGGATCGACAACCTGGCGAAGTACGCCGGCAGGGTCACGTACTGGTGCCCGGTGGACATTCAGGCCGTGCTGAGGAAGGGGGACGAGGCGGAGATCCGCGCCTGGGCGCGCCGGTTGGTCGATGAGCTGTGGTGTGGCGGGGTGGGCGGGTTCATCGCCGGCTTCTACGGCGACGAGCCGTCCATCGGCGTCGAGCCCGAATGGCAGATCTGGGCGTGCAACGAGTTCGTGAAAGCCGGCGTAAAGGAAGACTAGCCACGGATGGACACGGATGAGCACGGATGGGACTGGTTGAAGAGAAGCTGACAGAAAAGATCATCGGGGCTTGTATGGACGTGTCCACGGAGCTGGGGGGGCGGGTTCCTCGAGAGCGTGTACCAGAAGGCACTGCACTTGGCCTTGGCGGAGAAAGGGCTGAGAACGGAATCTCAAGTGCCGCTCGAAGTCACGTTCAGAGGAGAGGTCGTCGGGGAGTTCCAGCCGGATATCCTTGTGGAAAGAAAGGTCATCGTTGAGATCAAGGCTGTACGTTCGCTGGCGCCCGAGCACGAGGCGCAGCTAATCAACTACCTGAAGGCAACGGGCGTCAAGGTGGGACTCTTGGTGAACTTCGGGCGAACGCGACTTGATTGGAGGCGATTCGTCTATTGAGGTCTGCCTCGTCCATCCGTGTTCATCCGTGTGCATCCGTGGCTGAAGTCCGGGGCCAAGCAGCGCCGTTTGCCGTGCTGTGCGCCGTCGCGGGCGAGCGGATGCCGTTCTTCCTCGACAGCGGAATGGACCCGGCGCGGCTGGGCAGGTTCTCATTCGTCGGCTGCGAACCGTTCCTGGCCGTCCAGTCCCAGGGCAAATCGGTGTTCATCAACGGCAAGCGCGCGGGGCGGAATCCGTTCGCCGTTCTGCGCCGGGTGCTCAGGTCGCATCGGATGCCGCTCGCGCCGTCGCCGATCCCGTTCGTCGGCGGTGCGGTGGGATACTTCGCCTACGACCTGGGACGCTTCATCGAACGCCTGCCGGACAACACGGTGGGCGACATCGCCATCCCCGAGATGTACTTCGCACTGTACGACGTGGTGGCCGGCTTCGATCATCAGACGGGCAAGTGGTACGTCTCCAGCGTGGATGCCGGCGCCGAGGGCTCGAGTCGGCGGCGGGAGCAGCTTGTCTCGGCCATCAAAGGAGCGCCCCCGGCCCCCGAGTTCCCTGCTGTATCCTCGACCGGCCTCCGGTCGAACTTCACCCGGGACGAGTACCTACGGGCGGTCCAGCAGGCCAAGGAGTACATCGCCGCGGGCGACATCTTCCAGGTGAACCTGTCGCAGCGTTTCGAGGCGCAGACCGATGCCGCGCCGCTCGAACTGTACGCCGCCCTGCGCGCCGCCAATCCCGCGCCGTTCGCCTGCTTCCTCCCGGTCGAGGGCGGCGTCGTGCTGAGTTCGTCGCCCGAGCGCTTTCTCCGCGTCACCGGCCGCCACGTCGAGACCCGGCCGATCAAGGGCACCCGGCCACGTCGACAGGGCGACGACACGTTCAACCAACGGATGCGTGACGAGCTCGTCGCCAGCAAGAAAGACCGCGCCGAGCTCACCATGATCGTCGACCTCGAACGCAACGACCTGGGCCGCGTCTGTTCCTACGGCTCCGTCCACGTGACCGAACCGATCGTCCTGGAGGAGTACCCGACGGTGTACCATCTGGTCGCGACCGTCGAGGGCGATCTGCACAAGCGGCACGACATGATCGACCTGATCAAGGCGTCGTTCCCTGGCGGCTCGATTACCGGCGCACCCAAGATCCGTTCGATGGAGATCATCGACGAGCTGGAGCCGACCAAGCGATCGGTCTACACCGGGAACATCGGCTACATCGGCTTCGACGGACGCGCCGACCTCAACATCGCGATCCGGACCATCATCTTGACGCCGGGCCGCGCTTACCTTCAGGTCGGTGGCGGCATCGTGGCTGACTCCGAGCCGGAAGCCGAGTACCAGGAAACACTCGACAAGGCCAGAGCCATGTTCCAGGCCCTGGGGGCCGTCGCATTATGACAAGCGGCAAGTGTCCGTCTGTCCGGACAGACGGACACTTGGCGACAGCGCGGACGTTACGGGCCGGGCGCGGAGCGGACGATGCATACGTTCAAGACGGTTGACCGGTTGATTACAGGCCCGGGATGCTTCGAGCAGCTCGGCGAGCTGGCAAAAGAACTGGGAAGACGCGCCCTGATTGTGACCGGCACGCGCGCGATGGAAGAGGCCGGGGTGACAGACCGGGCGTGCGAGCTGCTGAGAGGAGCGGGCGTCGAGCCGCGGCGGTTTGAGGAGATCGCCGGCGAGCCGACGGACGCGCAGGTCGACGCCGGCCGGCAGCTCTGCCGCGAAGAGAGATGCGACCTGGTGATCGGCATCGGCGGCGGCAGCCCGGTCGACGCCGCGAAGGCGATCGCCGCACTGACCGGCTCCGACGTGCCGACCGCCGAATACGTTCAGGGCAGAGCGGCGGACGCGCAAACGCTGCTCCCGTGCGTTGCGGCCCCCACCACCAGCGGCACGGGCGCGGAGGTCACGCCCAACGCGGTGATCAGTTATCCGGCCGGCGCGGTGAAGGCGAGTGTCCGCGGCGCGGGCGTGCTGCCGAAAGTGGCTCTCGTGGATCCCGATCTCACGCTGACCTGTCCGCCCAACGTGACCGCTGCATCCGGACTGGACGCTCTGACGCAGGCCATCGAGTCGTATGTCTCGATTCACGCCACCCCCATCACCGCCGCCCTGAGCTTCCAGGCGGCTCAGCTTCTGCTGGCCAACCTTCCCAGGGCGTTTGACGACGGCGGCGACCGGGCGGCGCGCGAGGCCTGCGCCTACGGGAGCGTAATGGCCGGCATGGCGCTGGCAAACGCGCGGTTGGGCGTGGTCCACGGCATGGCGCATCCGCTGGGAATCCGTTATCACATCCCGCACGGGCTGTGCTGCGGCGTGCTGCTCCCGGCGTCGATCCGCCTCAACCGAAACGCTGCCGCGCAGAAATACGACCGGCTCTCGCGCGTCGCCGGCAACGAGATCGCCGACGTGACCGACGAGATGCTCGACCGCCTCGGCCTGCCGCACACCCTCACCGAATACAACATCCCGCAGAGCGACTTCCGGGTCATTGCGGAGGAGAGCATGCCGTCGGGCTCGCTCAAGGCGAACCCGAAGCCGATCACCGAAGCCGACCTCATCGCGATCCTCGAAGGAGTGACAGAGCAATAATATAGGAGGGAGAGCCCGATGAGCGAACGCGAGATGACATGCCTCGCGTGTGGTGGAAAGAACATGCGGCCCGGACAGGTCAACTTCGCGATGTTCCGCCCGACGGCCCGGTTCATGTGGCGCGGCTACAAAATGGACGCGTACGTCTGTGCGGACTGCGGCTATGTCGCCCAGTACGTCGCGCCGCCGGGCCTCAGAGAGATCCGCGGTCTGTCGCCCGAGCAGCCGTCGCCCGGACGCGGATAGAGAGAGCCGCATGAGGGAGAGCGATCCAGCCCCGCCGCCCGACCCGGATGCCTTCGAGCAGTCGGCCGAGCGGCACCGGCCGCTCCTCGCCGCGGCCGTCGCGTTCGCCATCGGGATTGTCGCGGCGAGGCATCTGGATCTTCACATCCGCGGCCCGGTGTTCCTGGGCGTTGTGTGCGCCGCATGTGTCATTGCTCTGCGGCACCGGCTCGGTGGCAATCTCAGGTCCGCTCTGATCCTCATTCTGGTGGGCGCCGCCGGCGCCACGACCCAGGCGTATCACACCCATGCTTCCCGCAGCCGTGCCCGGACCTCGCTGGCGCGGCTCCTGGACAAGGACCCGAGTCTCTGCGCCATCCGCGGGACGCTTATGGGCGAGATCGGCGTCATGGAGATCTCGCCGTTAATCGAAACGGACGAGTTCGGGCCGCGAGAAATCAGCACCTTTTGCGTCAGGGCGCGCCAGATCGAGGCCAACGGGCGGGTCGTAGAGACTTCCGGCGACGTGAAAATCGCCGCCAAGGGGAAGTTGGCGGAGTCCAGCCACGGCGACGAGGTACGCGTATTCGGCTGGATCAAGCCGGTCGACCCTGACCGGCCGTCCGGCCGCTATGCGGCGTCGAGGGGAATTGTAGCGCGGATGTCGATCACCGGCCAGAACGCCGTGGTGGTGGAGAAAAGGAGCACCGGCTCGTTCCTGCGGTTCCTGTACGCGGTCAAGCAGTCCTTCCGGCGGCAGATCGACGAGGCCGGCTTCTCCGAAGACACCGCCCGCTCCTCCAAGGACACTGCCGGCGTCCTGAAGGCGGTGCTGCTGGGGGATCGCGAGCGGCTCGACCGGCGGCTGGCGGGCGCGTTCAACAAGAGCGGGACGACGCACATTCTGGCGATCTCGGGCCTCCACGTCGGCATCGTGTACGGGGCGATCTTCTGGTTGTGCCGGATGCTCCTGATCCAGCGCTGGCGGCGCCGCGTCATCGTGCTGAGCGTGGTCTTCTCGTACGCGTTGATGATCGGCCTTCGCCCGGCCACCGTCCGCGCCGTGCTGATGATCGTGCTGTTCGAAGTAGGCGGGGCGCTCCGGTTCGCCCGCGACCCGGTCAACGCGGTAGCAGGCGCGGCGCTGATTATTCTGGCGTGGGCGCCGCAGCACCTCTTCGAGGCCGGGTTCCAGCTTACGTTTGTGGCGGTGCTGGGCATCCTGATGTTCGCCGGGAACCTCGCGCGGCTCCTGCGGGGCCGCCCGGACGAGATCGAGCGCCTGGTGGAGCCGGAGCTGCGAAGTCGGCCTCGGAGCCTGGCCAGGCGCGTTTGGAAGGTCGCGACCGGAGCGATCGGGGTGTGCGCGGCGGCGACGATATGCGTCGCGCCGCTCCAGGCGTACTACTTCAACATCGTCACGCCCGTCTCCATCCTGGCGACGGCGCTGCTGGTCCCTATCATCTCCGTCCTGATCTCGTTGGGGTTTCTGTTCCTGGCGGTGGCGCCGTTCGCGCCGTTCCTTGCGGCCCTCGCCGCCAAGGCGCTGGCTGTAGTTGCCGCGTTGTTCATCGGCACGGTCGAGCTCGCCAGCGCGCTTCCGTTCGGCCATGCGTTTGTGGCGCCGCCGCCGGTGGGATGGATCGCGCTGTTCTACACCTCGCTGCTCGTGGTCGCCGCGCGAAAATGGATCGGCCTGACCGGCGTCCGCGCCGCGGTTGTCCCGGCTTGTGTTCTGTGTGCTTACCTTGGCTGGCGCGGGTTCATCGGCCCGGCCCCCGAACTGTCCGCGACGTTCGTCAACGTGGGGCACGGCATGTGCGTCGTGATCACCGCCGGCGACAGCACGGTCGTGTGCGACTGCGGATCCGGGACGCCGTTCTCGACCTACGACGTCGGAAAGGGCCCGGCCGCGTTCTGCCTGTGGAACCAGGGCATCAAACGAATCGACCTGCTCCTTCTCTCGCACACCGACGCCGACCACGTGAACGGCGTGCTCTCGCTGATCGATCGTTTCCCCGTTCGAACGATCATCGCCAACAAGAACTTTGGCCAGGACGAGATCGGCAAGACCCTGATCCAGGCGTTCCGCGCGGGCGGCATCCCGTTCCGAGAGGCGGGCGACGGCGACAGGATCACGCTGCCAGGGCTCGATGTGGCGATTCTGTGGCCCCCGAAAACACAGGCCGGCTGGCAGCTCAACCGGGTGAACGACCGGTCACTCGTCGCACGGATCACTTCCGGCGGGCGAAGCGTCCTGCTCACGGCCGACATCGAGCAGGCGGGAATGGGCGGGCTGATAGCGACGCACCGCGACCTCCGGGCCGACGTGCTCTACGTCCCGCATCACGGCGCCGACGAGCCTGGGCTGCCCGAGTTCGTTCGCGCGGTGAAACCCAGCTACGCGGTGATCAGCGGAGACCGCGGCGATACGGCGGCGCGGAAAAAGGTGGCCGCGCTGTTCAAGGGTGCGTGGCTGTATCAGACTTTCCTCGACGGAAACATCCATCTCGATACCAGGCCGGACGGCTGGCGGGCACGGACCGCGGGACGGGTCCGGCCGTGAGGGCGCGGCGGGTTTTCACTTGGCCGCCGGGCCGCGGTCCGGCTCCTTCGGCTTGAACGGCCGGTACAGCGGATCGCCGACGCAGTAGGCCACCCAGCTCAGGAATCGCGTCGAGGCCAGCGCGGCCTCGGCGAGATTGCGGCCCTTGAGCAGGTTGCCGACGAGCGGGTCTGGCGCGGGGAAGCCGTCGAGGAGCGGCTCGTCGCACGTGCCGAGCACCGCCGTGGCGCCGTGCGCCAGCATCGGCCCGGTCCACCGGCTCTTGGCCGAGACGGACCACCCGGCGTAGGAATGCAGGTGGGTGGCGACGGCGCCCCGGCCGAACCGGAAGCGCTTGTTCTTCGGCGTGAAGCGCCCGGAATACCACCCGTAGTAGAAGCCGATCGTTTCCTTCATTACGGACAGGTCGACCACGTCGGGCCGCTGATCGATCTTGACGGAAAGGCGCCCGTCCTTCTTCATGATATCCGCCGCCCGCAGGATCATCTGGTCGCCCATCGCGTAGCCGCCGGACGTCAGGCCGCGGGCGTCGAAGAATGCAATGCCCTGGACGCCGAACTTCTCGGCCGAGACCGCACGCCTCACCAGGTCGTTGGCGATCCGGTCGTCCGGCCCGTCGAGCCGGCCCACCCCCAGGATCCGTTCCACCGGCGTCAGCCTGACCGTCTTGCCGAACAGCGGGTTCCGCAGGCGGCCCTCGGTCGAGTAGTCGCCGGCGCGGGCGAGCGCCAGTTCGGAGTCAACCGAGGCGCGGTCCCAGCCGTAGTAGCGGCGCGGGTCGGTGCTGCGTCCGCTCTCGGGCAGCCGGAGCGGAATACCTCGCACCAACACCAGGATGGTGGTGCGCGGATTCTGTTCGAGGTATCGCCGGACCGGCGCCAGCAGTCTCTTTTCGTAGTCGCCGCGCGATATGTCGAGCGTTGCCTTCAGCTTCACCTTCACCGCCTGCGGGTTCTTGATCCCGCGCGCCTGGCAGTAGTTCAAGGCGATCTTCCGCGCGTTCTTGGCTTCGGTGTTGATGACGAACACCATGTCGCTCGGCCGGAAGACGTACGGCTCGGTCTTGATCGTGATCGGGCCGGCCGGGTCGGAATACTCCGGCGGCTCGTCCTCCGTAAACGCACGGACCGAGTACTCGTACTCCTGGTTCTCTTCGAGGCCGACGTCCAGGACTTCGGCCACCCCCGTGGCCCGAGCGCGGGCCCCGTCGGTGCGGGCGAGCACCGGTGTGGTCCCACTGATGGTCAGCTTCAGGTATGGCTTGGCCTCGTCTTCGCCCGGCGCTTTGCGCGCGACCTCATAGCCGGCGACGTTCAGCTCCCGGCTCGGGCTCCACGTCACCCGCACGCGCGTTCCGTCGGTCACCGCGCGAAGATTCCGCGGCGCGGCCGGCCTGCCGGTGCCGCGTTCGCCCACCCGCACCTTGAGCACGCCGGGCTGCCCGGAGACCGGGGCCCTCGACGCCCGCGTCGACTGAAGGAAATACGGATACAAATTGACCGCGTATACCCGGCCCGGCCGGAGGTCCGAGATGGTGGCCTCCCTGCTTCCAGGCTTCAGGTGCTTTGTTCGATAGGCGGTCCGGCCCTCGAGCGCTGAAAAGCTGCCCCATTGAACCGCCCATCCCTTGATCCCTTTTCCTTCGTCGGCCTGCCAGGTCACCTTGGCGGACGTTGCGGCCTGGGTTACTTTGATTGATTTTATCGTGGTCATCGCGGGCCGCGCCGCCGTCTCCGCTCCGAGCGCGGCATTACACAGAAACGCCGCAACCAGAATCATGGCCGGTAATGATCGCATGTTGGAAACCCTCCAGGGCTTGCCGTCCGGCCAGCTTCAGCCCATATGTAGGTGATTATAAACGATTTTGGCCAGTCTGGCTGAGATATTCTCCGCTTCGGCGAGCTGCTCGGGCATGGCGCTCTTGATCGCCTTCAGGCTGCCGAAGTGCTTACGCAGGGCGGCGATACGCTTGGGGCCAAGCCCCGGGATGTCCTCGAGAGGAGAATGCAGGAACCCCCGCTCGCGCAGCTTCTTGTGGTATGTAATGGCGAACCGGTGGGCCTCGTCGCGGACGCGCTCCAAGAGCAGCAGCTCGCCGCTGTCGGAGGGCAGGACGATCGGATCCCGGCGCCCCGGCTTGAAGAACCGCTCGATCTCGCCCTTCCGGTGCGCCTTGGCGATGCCCACCAGGTCGGCCTCCTCGATGCCGAGCTCCCGCAGCACGTCCAGCACGGCGCTGACCTGCCCCGCGCCGCCGTCCACCAGGATGAGATCCGGCAGGTCCTCCTTCCCCCGGTAGCGGCGGCGGAGGACCTCGCGCAGCATGGCGAAGTCATCCTGCCCCTCGACCGTCTTGATCCTGAATCGCCGGTAGCGGGCCTTGTCGGGCGCGGCGGCAGTGAACCCGACCAACGACCCCACCGCGGTCTTTCCCCGCAGGTTCGAGATGTCGAAGCATTCGATGCGCATCGGGACGTTCCGGAGTTCGAGCATCTTGCGCACCGACTCGAGCAGGAGCTTCGCCCGTTTCCGGCTGGTGTGCCGGGCTTCGAACGAACTGCGCGCGTTCCGGTTCGCCATCCCGATCAGCTCCCGCCGCGAGCCTCGCTGCGGCACGGAGATCGCCACCCGGCCGCCGCGCAGTTCGTTCAGCCACTCCTGAAGCGTCTCCCGCCCGGTCGGCTCGACCGGGACGAGCACTTCCGGAGGCGTGAACCGCATTTGGCCGTAGAACCGCCCGAGGAACTCCGCGAGCAACTCGGCGTCGGGCAGGTCGTGCGCATCGAACTCGTGGACGGCGACGTCCTCGAGGCGGCCGTGGCGGACGAACATCGCCTGGAACGCGACGCGCCCGCCCTCACGGAACATCCCGAACACATCGCGGTCCACGGCGCGGTCCGAGGTGATCCTCTGTTTCTCGATGGTCCGCTCGATCGCGCTGACCCGGTCGCGCAGCGTCGCGGCCAGCTCGTACTCGCGCGCATCGGCCGCCGCCTTCATCTTGGCGCGCAGGGCGCGCAGCGCCTCGTCGTTCTTGCCCTGGAGGAACAGGATCGCGTCGTGGAGCATCTCGCGGTACGTCCCTTCGTCGACCTCCCCGGAGCACGGGCCCATGCAGTTCCCCATCTGGGCGTGCAAGCACGGGCGGGCGCGCTTGCCGAACACGGTGTCGCTGCACTTGCGGATGGGAAAGACGGAGTTGACGAACCGGACGGTCTCGCGAGCGGACTTGGCCGACGAGTAGGGGCCGAAGTACAGCACGCCGCGCTCGCGCTTGCGCTGCTCGACCTCGGCCCGCGACCCCGCCTTCTTGGGAAACTGGATACGCGGGAACGGCGCGTTCAGGTCGATCTTGAGGCTGATGTACGTCTTCTCATCGCGCAGGCGGATGTTGTATCGCGGCTGGAACTGCTTGATGAGGTTGTTCTCAAGGATCAGCGCTTCCTTTTCGCTCCCCGTGACGACGAAATCGAAGTCGGCGATCCGTGAGACGAGGAACTCGTAGAAGATGCGGGTGTCGCCGCTTTGGCGGAAATACGAGCGGACCCGCGGGCGGAGGCTCTTTGCCTTGCCGACGTAAATCACCTCGTGGCGGGCGTCCTTGAAGAGGTAGACGCCGGGCGCGGCGGGGAGCCTGGTGAGCTTTTCCTCCAGGTCTTTCATTTGAACATCAGGTAGCCGGCGCACTCGGGCGCGAGCGGGTCGGTGTCGGCCGGCGCCCACGAGGCGGCCGAAGGCACGACCCGGAACGGGAACTTCGGCACGTAGCACTTGCGGACGAAGTTCGCCGCCCATCTGGCGTTTTTCGGCGCCTCCTTCAGCCCCAGCGCGCGAAACGGAATCTCAAGTTCCACCAGCCAGCCGATCTCGACCTTCACCGGGCCCTGCTGGGCTCTCAGGACCCCGGTGCGCCACACCGCGCCTCTCACAGGAACGGACGCCCCATTCTTCTTGGGGAACGAAAGCTTCACGGCGCGTTGGGCATCGCGCCAGGGCGACAGCATCAACTCGAAAGCTTCATCCAGCACCATCGGGCCGTACGGCGCGGGATGGCCCGCGTTGGAATGGACTTCGGCCAGGACGTACAGAGCGGATTTGTCGTAAGTCAGGCGCACCCTGCCGCCCTGGCTGACACGCCGGGGGCCTATCAGGTAGGGCAGGTCCGTGATCTCGGCGGCGCCCTTCCAAGCGAGGTCATCAGGCCGGCCGTCGATGGTCGGCCTGCCGTCCGTCTGTGGCACCTGGAGCCGCGGAACGGGGCACTCCTTCCACAGCCCACGGCCCCACAGCTCGCCGGCGGCGAAGCGCCCCAGCGCCTGGTGAGGGAAGTTGACCGCCAGCCCCTGCCACAACGCGACCTCGGTCTTGGCCGACCGGAGGCCCTTGGCGAGACGCAGCGCCTTCCGATAGATCGGGATGCCGTGCGGCGATCTCGGATGAGCGCGGATGCACTCGACGTACGCGTTCATCGCGGCCGAGGCCTTGCCGGACGAGATGAGCCAGTCGCCGATGACCGCGTGCTGCTGGATCGACGAGTACTCGTCTTTCACCATCCCGGCCAGCCTGCGATATACCGTCATCGCCTCGGCGGGCCGGCCGGACTGATACTTGACTCGTGCGTCCATCTCGACGAAGAGCGGCTCCGATCCGTGCCTGGCGCAGATCGCCAGCGCCGTCTCGATCTCGCCCTTCCTGGCCGCGGCGATCACGTCGTGCATGTCGCGCCACCGGCGGTTCTCCGGCCGTTCCAGCGCCGCCGCGCGGCGGTCGGCACGGAACGGCGCGTACAGCGGATCGCCGACGTAGGTCATCATCCAAGACAGGGCGGTCGTCGCCCGGTAGGCGCTCTCGCCGAAGGTCCTGCCGGCGAGAAAGAGTCGGGCGAACTCGCCGACGTCCGGCGACCCGGTGAGGAACGGCTCGAACACCGCCCCCATGGTGGCGGCAGCCCCCCTGGCCAGCAGGGGCCCCGCCCAGCCGATGCTGGTTGTCCTCAAGCGCGCGGCCGAGCCGGAATGCAGGTGATAAGCCACCGCGCCGGGAGGAAACCGGAAGTTCTTCCTGGCCATCGGGCCGCACAGGGCCGGCCGGTACCATCCGAAATAGAACGCGGCGTGCGGCATCGGCATGTCGGCGGGGAAGGTCTCGCCCGCCCGATCAACACGGGTGAAGAAGCCCGAGGCCTTGAGAGCCGCCGCCGCCCTGAACATCCATTGGTCGCCCACGTTGTAAGGTGCGCTCTTCGCCCCCGTCGCGTCAACATAGCCGATGCCGAACAGGCCGTGCCGCTCCGCGTGCAGCGCCGCGTCGACCAGGGCTCTCGCGATCTCGGGTGACGGGCCGTCGAGCCGGGTGGCGAACAGGACGTGGTGCCCCGCGGCGTCCGGCGCCTTGTAGAGTGGGTTCTTCCGCATGCCCTCCAGCGGATACCCGGACTCCGCGATCAGGCTCAGCTCGGAATCGACGGCGGCCGCGTTCCGCTGCTGGGCTTTGCGCGGCAGATCCTTCAACTCCACTTCGCTGTAGTCTTCCCGTATCTTGACGGGCACCCCGTAGGTCGAGACCAGGTACTTCACGCTGAGCGCGAGCGGGCCGTTCGCGCCGGTCTCCCGTGCCAGCCCGTTTTTCACCAGGAATTTCCGCAGCGGCTGCCGGATATCCGCGTTGAACTGGCGGCGGGATATGACCTCGGACGTCGTGCACCGGATACGGCAGATGTTCGCCGCGGGGACCCGGCGCAATTTCGCATAATGCAGGCCGACGGATTCGGAGTCGGCAGACGCCGAATTCAGCAGAACCACGACAGAGGCGCCATCCCCACTGGCTCGCGCGCCCATCACACACAGCGCGCCGACCAGGCAAAGAGCCGGATACCGGAGCATTCTGCGCGTGAGCGAGAGTCGCTTTGTCATGGCTTACCGGTGTTCAGTATCGCCCTTCGGCGCTCCAGGAGCCTGTGCGCCCGCTCCATGTTCTCCCGGTATTCCTTTCTCGGGTCGATCTTCGCGGCGAACACATAGCCGGACAGGGCGAGTTCCAGGTCGCCCGTAACCTCGCAGCAGAAGCCGAGTGCGTTTGCGGCGGCGGCATCCCGCGGGTTCTGCTCCGTGGCCCGCTTGAGGGCGTGGACGGCGCGCCCGGGATGCTCGGAGAGCAGATCGATCCCGCGGCGGGTGGCCGCCTGGCCGAGCAGGCCCGGCCGCGGCACCCTGACCCGCACCCTCCTGGGCGAGATGTCGGCCACCAGCGCCTCGACGCATGCCCGCAGGAGCGCCTGGCGGAGTGGACCGACTTTGCGGAGCCTCGCCGGCAGTGTCTTCCCGCCCTCGGCGGCGGGGCGTTCGGTGACGGCAAACCGCTTGGCGGCCGTACCGTTCGCGCCGGTGAACTTCACCGCGACCTCGGCGATGCGGGTCTTGAACGTCTCGAACTCGCGCTTGACCGTCACGTCGCTGATGCGGCACAACACCTCGCCGGAAATGACAAGCTGCGCCGCCTCGGGGGCCGTTGCCAGCTTGTACCGGCTGCTCCTCCGGATCTCCTCGGCCAGCATGCCGGCCACGGCCTTGGCGAGCTCGGGCGGCGTGCCCTTGCGAGTGGTGAACTCCCCGATCCCGATCGCGTTCACGTTCTTGTCGACGGGCACCAGCGGCGGCATCTCCGCCTCGATCGTGACGACCCTGGCGCAGCCGGCTGCCACGAACGCGGCCAGTGCCAGGCTCCTGCACAATCTCATCCTCTTCTCTCCCAATGGATTGGGATCCCTGCGGGCCCCGGAACGGGGTGCCTTTTCGCTAAAGCATCTTGCCGGCCGCCGATAACCATCCCGAGATTTGTCACTGCAAAGGGGGCCAAATGGCACGTCGTTCATCACAAATGAAAAGCTCCGGGCGCTCACGCGACCGAGGCACTCGCCGCACGCGGGGAGGGGCCGGCCGTCACAACCTCGGCCGCGGCGAACTGCACGGGCCCCACGGCCGCATCCGAATCTGCCTGGGCTGTGACCGCCCCTTCAAGTCGCGCGGCTCGTGGAACCGAATCTGCGGGCGCTGCCGTGAGCGCAACCTCGAGGTCGAAGACCCGCTCACCTACCGGGTCCCGAAAGAGCTACGGGGCACGCTTCTCAGCGACTTCGACGACTTCTAGCCGGCAACTCAAAGAGCGATCTCGCCAGAGAATACCGTCACGGCCGGGCCGGTCATGTACACCGAGCCGTCCTCGGACCAATCGATCTCCAGATCCCCGCCCGGCAGGTGAATCAGCACGTCTCTTTCCGTCCAGCCGTTGAGAGAGCACGCCACCGCCGTGGCCGAGGCCCCCGTGCCACACGCCAGGGTCTCACCGGTCCCACGCTCCCAGGTGCGCGACCTCACCTCGTCACGCGAGATGATCTGCACAAACTCCACGTTCGTGCGGGCGGGGAAAGCGGCATGGCTCTCAATCAGCGGGCCGTGGTCGTGGACCGGATAGCCGTCTACGTCGTCCACCCGTATGATGGTGTGCGGATTGCCCATCGACACGCACGAGATTTCGAACGCGTTGCCGCCGGCCTCCAGCTTCTCGCACAGGACCGTTCCGGGCGGGCCGTTCATCGGAATGTCGGCCCGCTCGAGCCGTGGCCGGCCCATGTTCACCCGCACCCGGTCGACCTCGCCGTCCGCCAGGGTGAGCAGCAGGCGCTTGACGCCCGCTCCGGTCTCGATGTTCAGTTCCGTCCTATCCGTCAGGCCGTGATCGAACACGTACTTGGCCACGCACCGGATGCCGTTGCCGCACATCTCGGCCTCGCTGCCGTCCGGGTTGAACATCTGCATCCGGAAATCGGCAGCGTCGGACGGCAGAATCAGGATAAGGCCGTCAGAACCGATGCCGAAGTGGCGGTCGCTGACCACGCGGGCGGCCGCAGCCGGGTCATCTACGGTCTCCTCGAGGCAGTTGACGTAGACGTAGTCGTTCCCGCAACCGTGCATCTTCGTGAACTTCATGGCGTACGGTCCTCGGGGCAGACGGCTCCCGTCCTGCCTGTCCGATTGCCATTATCACAAATGGGACCCGGCGAATCAACCGCCTTGGCGGCCGCCGACTTGACTCCGCACGGCGCCTCCTTTATCCTACGGGCGTCACGGAAGACGGGAAAACCGGAAGGGAGCGGATGACCAAGGGAACAGTCCTGATCACCGGCGTCACGGGGATGATCGGACAGGAGCTCGCTCGATTCCTCCTGGGCCACGGCTGCGAAGTGCACGGCGTCGCCCGGTTCTCGAAGCCTGGTATCGAAGAAGAGGTAAAGGGCTGGGGCGTGACCACCTGGAGGAAGGACCTGGCGAAGGATCCGCTCGACGACCTGCCCGATTTCGACTACGTCTTCCACGAGGCGGCGTTCTGGAACAAGACCAAGCACGGCGCCGAGGACAAGCTCGAGGTGATGCGGAACAACACGCTGGCCGCCGGCCGCGTGATGTACCAGTGGCGAAACGCGAAGGGCGTCATGCTTGCGTCCACCGGCGGCCTGTACCGCGAGTCGACCGAACTGCTGAACGAAGACACCCCGGTCGAGCCCAACCCCGACCGGCAGAACTACCATCTGGCCAAGTTTGCCGCGGAACAGATCGGCGTGTTCTGCTCCGTGCAGTTCAACACGCCGACAGTCATCATGCGTTACTTCTGGCCGGTAAGGTTTGAGGACGTGGCGAAGCGTTGCGTGGACGCCGTGCTGGCGGGGGTGCCGATGCCGGGCAAGGACCAGGAGGAGCCGTTCGAGTGGACGCCCATCGACATCGAGGATCTGATCGATTACACCGCGCGGAGTGTCGAGGTCGCGTCGGTGCCGCCGCGCGTCCTCGTGTGCGGCGGCGGGGAGCTGGTTACCCGCAGGCAGCTCACCGAGATCGCGGCCGAGGTCCTGGGCAAAGAGCCGGTCCTTGAAGACCCGTCGTCGCGTTACTGGGAGCGTTTCCTGGCGGACAGCTCCCGTCTCTTCGGACTGCTCGGCGAGCCGGAGAAGCGCCTGACCGAGGTTGTGCGCCAGATGGCGGAGCAGGCGAAGTAGCCGGAACAGGAGGACTGCGAGATGATCCGTCGAGCGTGGTTGGTTTCGTGTTGTGTGCTGGCGCTGAACACCGCAGCCGCCACAGCGGGGGAAGTACACCAACGGATCGCGCCCGACGAGGTGCCGAAGCTTATCGCCGAGATCGCGAAGAAGCTCGCAGGGGCCGACGCGGCGATCATCGCGGCGGAGCGGGTCACCGAAGTCGAAGAAGAGGAGGTCCAGAACGTCTACATCCTGACGACGAAGTCCAAGAAGGGGACGGTGTCCAAGGTCGAGGTGTACTTGACGGACAAGGCGGGCATCCGCGGGGCGGAATTGTCCCAGGTAATGGCGCCGGGCGACCTGCCGGGCGATGTGACCAACGTGGTGAAGCGGATGTGCGCCGGCGAAATCGTCAGTGTCGAAAGGTACGCCGAGTTGGAGGCTGGCCAGCGCGTTGGCTTTGTAGGATACAGCGTTCACGTCAAGCGCAAGGACGGCCCGGTGGTCGAAGTGCGCCTTGAGATGGCCGGAGCCGTGGTCGAGGGGGCCGTCGCGGAAGAGCCGCTCGCGTTCACCGACCTTCCCAAGGCCGTGCTCGCGTCGGCCAAAGCCGCCCGACCCAATGCCAAACTGCTCTGCGCGGCGCGTCGCACGACGCTCGACGACGACGACTTGTCCGTCGTGTACTCCATCCCAATCAGACAGAAGGACGGCCAGCGGCTCGTCATCGTCATCGCTACGCGCGACGACGGCGCCGTACGCCGGGTTGACGTCCGGGAACTGGATGACGACGAGGAGGGTGAGGAGGACGACGATGATGATGATGACGATGATGATGACGATGACTAGGAGAACCCATGCAGCCGGAGATCGTGGACTACAAGACAGTCGGTGACGTGACGCTACGGATGCACATCTTCCCCGCGCGTCGGGGGCATGTACCGGAAACCCCTTCCGCGGCAGCAAAAGGGGATCGGCACATGTCCCCCGACAAACGTCCGGCCATCGTCTTCTTCTTCTGCGGCGGGTGGAACGGCTTCGACGCCGCCAAGATGTTCCCGCAGAGCGAGTACCTCGTCTCGCGGGGCATGGTCGCGTTCAACGCCGAGGTCCGCGTGTGCGAGACCCACGGCACCACGCCGACGGAGTGCGTGATCGACGGCAAGTCCGCCCTCCGGTGGGTGCGCGCCCACGCGGCCGAGTACGGCGTCGATCCCGACCGCATCGTCGCGTCGGGCGGATCCGCGGCGGGGCACGTCTCGGCCTGCGCGGCGCTGATCGACGGCTTCGATGACCCGGCCGACGACCTGTCCGTGTCACCCGTGCCCAACGCGCTGGTGCTGTTCAACCCGGCGACGAACGTGCACGGCCTCCAGCGCCGCGTCGAGATGTTCGGCGGCGAGGAGCGAGCGCGGGCGCTGTCGCCCGTCCTGCACGTCCGGCCCGGCGCGCCGCCGACGCTCGTCATGCACGGCTCGGCCGACGACGTCGTCCTGCCCGAGGACGCCGTCGAGTTCACCAAGGTCATGCAGGCCGCCGGCAACCGGTGTGAACTCAAGATGTACGACGGCGCGGGGCACGGCTTCTTCAACTGGTTCGACGGGACCAACCCGATGTTCACCGACACCGTCCGCGACATGGACATCTTCCTCGCCTCGCTCGGGTACATCACCGGCGAGCCCACCATCGACTGGTTCACTTACGGCGGCCCGGGTGATGCTTCTGCGTCCCTGCTTGGGTCCCAGCCGTAATTGACACCAACCGGCGCCGCTGATACAATCTCGCCCCCGTTTCACTTGGCCGTGTGACACCTTGAGAAGGAGGTCGATTGTGGGAAAGAAGTACGTGTATTTCTTCGGCGGGAAGCTGACCGAGGGAAAGGCGGCGATGAAGGTCCTCCTCGGCGGCAAGGGCGCCAACCTGGCCGAGATGGGCAACATCGGCGTGCCTGTCCCGCCCGGCTTTACGATCAGTACCGAGGCCTGCGACTATTACTCGAAGCACGGCCACAAGCATCCGCCGGGGATGATGGACCAGGTCAAGAAGAACCTGGCCAAGCTCGAACGGCTGACCGGCAAGAAGCTGGGCGATGCGAGGGACCCGCTGCTCGTGTCCGTCCGCTCCGGCGCCGCGGTGTCGATGCCCGGGATGATGGACACGGTCCTGAACCTGGGGATGAACGACCAGTCCGTCGTGGGCTTTGCCGAGAAGACCTGCAACGAACGCGCGGCGTGGGACAGCTTCCGCCGCTTCATTGATATGTTCGGCAACGTGGTGATGGGCCCGACCACCGGCCTCGAACACGAGCATTTCGAAGAAGCGATGGCGAAGGTCAAGAAGAAGTACAAGGCGAAGCTCGATACCGACCTGACCGCGGGCCAACTCAGGGAGCTATGCGGCGAGTATGAGAAGGTTTACAGGCGGCATGTCGGCGAATCGTTCCCGCAGGACCCGATGAAACAGCTTGAGTTGTCGATCAACGCCGTGTTCGGGTCCTGGGATACCCCACGCGCGGTAAAATACCGCCAGATCAACAAGATCACCGGCCTGCTCGGCACAGCGGTCAACGTGCAGACGATGGTCTTCGGCAACATGGGAGCGACCTCGGGCACCGGTGTCGCCTTCACGCGCAACCCGGCCACGGGTGACTCGCATCCGATGGGCGAGTACCTGATCAACGCGCAGGGCGAGGACGTGGTGGCCGGCATCCGCACGCCCTCGCAACTCGACGACATGGCCAAGGAGAAGAACCCCGTCTGGAAGAAGGCCCACAAGCAGCTCACGGCCATCATGAAGAAGCTGGAGAAGCACTACAAGGACATGCAGGACGTCGAGTTCACCGTCCAGGAAGGCGTCCTCTTCATGCTCCAGACGCGGACGGGCAAGCGGACGGGCCTCGCCGCGGTCAAGATGGCCTGCGACATGGTCAAGGAGAAGCTCATCAAGCCCGCCGACGCGGTCAAGCGCGTCGAGGGCGATCACCTGAACCAGCTCCTGTTCCCGATCTTCGATCCGAAGGAGGAGACCGCCGCGAAGAAGAAGGGGCTGGACAAGGTGTACGGTCTGCCCGCCGGGCCGGGCGCCGCGGCCGGCAGGGTGGTGTTCGCCGCCGCCGACGCGGAGAAGGCCGTACGGAAGGACAAGGCCGCCCGCGTCATTCTGGTGCGACACGAAACGAGCCCGGAGGACGTCGGCGGGATGTGGGCGGCCCAAGGCGTCCTGACCAGCACGGGCGGGATGACCAGCCACGCGGCCGTCGTCGCTCGCGGCTGGGGCAAGTGCTGCGTCGCCGGAGCCGGGGCGCTCAACATCGACTACAAGAACAAGCAGATCACCATCGGCAAGGTGGTCATCAAGGAAGGCCAGTACATATCGCTGAACGGCTCGACCGGCGCGGTGTACTGCGACCACCGGAAAAACGTCGACCTGCCCAACACCGCGTCGCCGGTCGTCGCGGCGGTGGTCGACGGCGCCGCGTGGGCGAAGAGGCATCCCATCTACAAGATGTACAAGCAGGTGAGCGGCTGGGCCGACAAGTTCCGCAAGATCGGCGTGCGCACCAACGCCGACACGCCCAAGGACGCCGCCGCGGCCCGCGCGTTCGGCGCCGAGGGAATCGGCCTGACGCGGACCGAGCACATGTTCTTCGAGGGCGAGCGCATCCTCGCCGTCCGCGAGTTCATCCTCGCCGAGGACCACGCCAGCCGGCAGAAGGCGATCAACAAACTGCTCCCGTATCAGCGGAAGGACTTCGAGGGTATCTTCAAGGCGATGGACGGCCTGCCGGTGACCATCCGCCTGCTCGACCCGCCGCTCCACGAGTTCGTCCCCCACGACCACGCCGGGCAGGTGCAGATGGCGAAGCGGATCGGCGTCTCGAAAAAGAAGGTCGCCGATCGCGTCAAGGCGCTGCACGAGTTCAACCCGATGCTCGGGCACCGCGGCTGCCGCCTGTCGATCACCTATCCCGAGCTGTGCGAGATGCAGGCGCGGGCGATTATCGAGGCGGCCTGCAACGTGGCCCGGAAGGGCGTCGCGGTCCTGCCCGAGATCATGGTCCCGCTCATCGGCACGAAGGCCGAGTTCGACTACCTGGAGGAGATCATCCGCCAGGTCGCCGAAGAGGTCATCGCCAGAAAGAAGGTGAAGGTCAAGTACCTGGTGGGCACGATGATCGAGATTCCGCGGGCCTGCACCGTCGCGGACAAGATCGCGGAGACGGCCGAGTTCTTCAGCTTCGGGACGAACGACCTGACGCAGATGGGGTTCGGTTTCAGCCGCGACGACGTCGGCGTCTTCCTGCCCGACTTCCTGGAGAAAAAGATCCTGCCCGGCGATCCGTTCGAGTCGCTCGATCAGGAGGGCATCGGAACGCTGGTCAAGATGGGCATCGAGAAGGGCCGGTCGACGAGGCCGAAGCTCAAGGTCGGCATCTGCGGCGAGCACGGCGGCGAGCCGGAGAGCGTGAAGTTCTGCGCCCGTGTCGGCATGGACTACGTGAGCTGCTCGCCCTATCGCGTGCCCATCGCCCGCCTCGCCGCCGCCCAGGCGGCGCTGGAGGCGAAGGTGGCGAAGGGGGAATAGCGCTCTTCAGCCATCAGAAGCACGAAACGGAAGGTGCAGAGGCGGGTCGACACGGGTTGCCCACCCCTGCCGCGTTCTTGCGCCTCTGTCGCACGCGAAGCATTCTGCTGTCGCAAGCGCTCGAAAACATATTGACAGGCCGGCAGGCAAGCGCCAGAATGCTCATGGCGTGGAGATGCCCAAGTTGGGGAACCCGTCAATGACTCCTCACAGTCAATTGGAGCTTGCGAAGAAGCATCTTGAGCGCGCACAAGCGGCGGCTTGGGACGAGCCTGACTGGGATGATTTGGCGTTGTATGGGTTCTACTCCCTTGAGTGCGCCGTCTCGGCAGCCGCGTTACACGCCGGAATTCGCTTCAAGAAGTAACACCCGAGCAAGGCGGAGGCAGCCGACAAACTAGAGGAGGAGCACGGGCTGCCAGCGGTGTCCGATCTGTTGCGAGATCTTAACGACGCAAGGAAAGCGGCGGCATACGGGGATATGGTGATGCCTGACTTGGACCACGAAGACGTGGCCGCTGAGATTGAGCGATACGTCCAAGCCGTGGAGGACTTTCTTGCAGGCTGACTCTGCCACACACGCTGACGGCACGGCCGACTCGCTGCTGGACGGCTGCTTTGGGCGGTGGCCGAGCGAGAAGGCCAAGGAGTGGGTGAAAGCCTTTGTCTTGGCCGCGCGTGAGGACGCGTCCACTGCTGCTGTCGTGCTTGTTGGTTCCATCGTGCGCCCCGTCGCGCAGGTGCAAGACGCCGACGTGCTGTGCGTTTTTCACGACAAGAAGATGGAATGTGCTGGCCACCCTCTCGACGTTGATCTGTGGTCATATACCGCTGCGGATGTCCCGAAACTCATTGCCCAAGGCAATGACATCCTTGGCTGGGCAATCAAATTCGGGCACTTGCTCTGCGAGAGGGGTCGCTACTGGACCCGCCTTCGTGAGGTCTGGTTGCCGAAGCTCCCTCTTCCTTCGGCCAAGGTCGCACTCAAGCGCGCACGAAAAGCAGGAAAGCTCTGCGACGAGCTCCGCAAGATGGGAGCCCCGGACGCAGCGGCCGAAGAGCGACTTACGCAGTTGACCCACCTTGCCCGCGCCCGCCTGTTATCCCACGGGGTATATCCTGCGTCGCGTCCGGAACTACCTAATCAGCTTTTTCAAATCGGAGAGGAAGAGTTGGCCAAGCTCCTGTCCGATGGGTTGCGCATAAGAGAGGAGGAAAGGCAAACTTCTGTGTTTCGCTAGCAGCCTCGCCGCGGCCCAGGCCGCGCTCGAGGCGAAGAAGTAGGCAGCCCACCGGCAACGCGACCCACACAGGGCCGTCGGTTAGCACGACCGGCGGCCCTTCTCTTCGCGGCGCGTAGCGGGGTCTCACGGCAACGGGGCAAAGGGTTTGCATGTCCGGCGCGGGGCGCGATGATAGGGGCTGTCGGGCCAGCAGATCACGGAACTGACGGCCGTGGTCAAGGAGCACAGAGATGAAATCACGGATGCTTGGCAAGAACACCTCGGGGGCTGAGGTCCTCAACATCGACGGCCACGGTCTCTGGCTGTTTGCGGCGGGGAAGGAGTACTTCCTGCCCTACGCAGACTTCCCGTGGTTCAGACAGGCCAAGGTGGCGGACGTCCTGAACGTCCAGTTGCTCCATAGGTTCCATCTGCATTGGCCGGCGCTCGACGTTGATCTCGACCTCAATTCCCTCGAGGACACGGCGGAGACGCCGCTCGTGGTGACGGTAGGCGGCCTTGGGAGCCGCCGCCTGGCCGCGGCGCAGGCGGCTCCGTGGTCGACGCGTTGGAGCCCATCGGGCGGCGCAGGGGCCTGGCCAAGAAACCGGTTCCGCCGCGCTGGCGGCTGCGGTAGGACCGCCCGTCCCAGGCGCAACACATGCCCCCGCCGGGCTTGTCCCGGTGGGGGCGACCCACGCTGAGCACGTGCCCCGGCCGCGGGCCGTTGACTGACCCGGCAGGAATCCGCTTGCGGTTGCGTGGGGCGGCGTCTATGATGCCTGGTGGAGTGAGAACGCCCCCGGGCGCGCGGGAGAATCTCTGCGGCGAATCCCTGGCAAGCGCCTGGGGGAAGCAGCCGATCTCGCGGGGTCGTTCTGCCTGTTGTCGGCCGGGGCCGCTGTCGGGCCGGTGGGGCCTGATCGGGAAGACGGCATAAGGAGACTCGGGGATGACAAAGCGGACATGGATGTTGGGGGTGCTGGCGGCGCTGCTCGTGGTCACGGTGGCGGAGGGCGGCCAGAAGAAGCCGAT
>CAZDHT010000021.1:0-36313 GCA_964505325.1 uncultured Planctomycetota bacterium
GGAAAGCAGCGTAAACGCTGCTTGCGCAAGAACCTGCCAAGACTGGGGATGACTCGGCCCGCCCGGGCGTGGAAACACATGGAAAGCTGAACGCCCCGCCCAGGGAAACATGCATGCTATGCGCTTTTTCGTCCTCCCACACCCTACCACCGCGCCGCCCCCCTCCCGGTTATAGCGCCCCACACCCGCCCGATGCTGCGCCCGCCCGCGCCGCGTGAGTGGATGTTTCCAGTCCGGGCTGCCGAAGCGCTTGTTCGGGCAGCTCTCCAGGTGGCACGGGCATCCTGCCCGTGTTCCGTGTTCCCGACACGGCCAAGATGGCCGTGCCACGATTTATGGGCGGTGACAGGCTTGAACAGGGGCAGGCGCGTTTCCCCGCGTTCAGCGTATCCGCTCCCGCCGCGGACCATAATTGACAGCGCCCCGCCGCGGGCTTATGATGTGAGTGAATGAGACGGTTCGCTTGTTCCAGCTCTTGCCGGGGAAGCCAACATGCAGCACCACGGAACGTTCGGCGGGACGACGCGCTCTGAGACGCGGCTGCTGGGTCTGTTGATGCTCTGCGCGCTTGCGGCGGCGCCGGCCCTGCCGGGCTGCGCCGCCACGGCGCACGAGTATTTCGAGCAGGCGAAGAAGGCCACCACTCTCTCGGAGAAGGAGCGGCTTCTGTCGCTGGCGCTCGAGAAGGACCCGCGCCTGAAAGACGCGCGGCTCCAGCGGGCCTGGGTGTACGTGCTGCAGGAGAAGTTTCCGGAGGCGTTCGGCGACTACGATTTTCTGCGTCAGACCACCACGTCGCTCCCGGATCGTGCGGTGGTGTTTTTCTGGCGGGGCCGGGCGTTCGACCAGAACAACCAGTTCGCGGAGGCGGCGGCCAGCTACAGCGAGGCGCTGCGGATCGACCCGAGGTTCCTCAATCCCTACGCCGAGCGCGCCCAGGTCTTCTTCAAGCTGGGCAAATACGCCAGTTCGATGCAGGATTACCTGGTCATGCTGGAGCGCGACATCAACCCCGAAGGGCTGGACGCCATCAAGCGGCGCAGTTCGTGGCGGTTCTGGCGCGGCGTTGCGGGCTTCTGCGCCGGCGAATGGGAGAGCGCCGCCAGCGACTTTCAGCACGCGATCCGGGGCAGCCAGTCTCCCGGCCGCAAGGCCCGCACCATCCTCTACCTGTACTTCGTGGCGTGCCGGATCGGCAGCAAGAAGAAGGCCGATGAAGTGCTGGCCGAGTATGCGAAGGAGTCACTGGCGCGGTACGGGGCCGACAAGCAGGGCACCCCGTGGATCTTCTCCGCCGTGTGGTACGTCGCCGGGCTGAACACGGAGGAGCAGTTCCTCCTGGCGTCGGAGCACACCAAGCCGCAAACGCAAGCGCGGCGGACCGCCAGCGCGTATTGCTATATCGGCGCCCGCCACTTGGCGAACGGCGCAAAAGAGCAGGCGCTCGAAGCGTTCAAGAAGTGTGTCGAGCGCAAGGACCCCGAGATGGCGGAATACCACATGGCGAAGGTCGAGAGCGCCCGCCTTCTCGTCGGCGGCAAAACGGCCAACGACTACGCCAGCGAAGCGCGCAAAGCGGAAACACAGGAGGGCAAGATCAACCTGTACACCGAAGCGCTCCGTATCAACCCCAACCACACCGATGCCCGGCTCAACCGCGCGCTGCTGTACTCGCTCACCGGCAAACACGCGCTCGCCCTCGACGACTACACCCGGCTGCTGGAGCTCTATCAGAAGCCGTCGAACCGGGCCATGGCGCTGCGATACCGGGCGTGGACGCGCGCCCAGAGCGGCGATCACCTGGCCGCGGTCAAGGACTACGAGGCGGCGATCAAGGCCGATCCCGAGCTGTGGCAGGCGCGCGAAGGGCTGGCCGTGTCGCTGTGTTATCTTCGCCGGTACAAGGAGGCGGCCGCCGTCTATGAGGCGCTCACCAAGCTGATCGCCGGCACCGGAATGAAGACCTTCTGGCGGGGCGAGCATGCGTTCGCCCTGTGCTGTTCGGGCGACTGGCTGGGCGCAGCGCAGGATTTCCGCGGCATCCTCCGGAAGGCGCCCGACTCGCCGATCGTTCGTGTCAACCTGTTCATCATCGAGACCAAGCTGGGCAACCGGTCTCGCGCGGCCAAGGAGTTACAGGAGTACGCAGCCAAGATCAAGATCGCCACCTGGCAGAGCGCCGCGGCGTGGCACACCGCGAACATGCTCGACATCCCGAAGTTCCTACGGGCCTCCGAGCACTCGGAGCGCGAGACGCAGCTCCTGCGGACGTCGCGCGCCTATTACTACATCGGTGCGGTCCACCTGATCAAGGCCGACAAGCGCAGCCAGGACCAGGCCCTGCAGGCGTTCGAGAAATGCGTCCAGCTCGGTCGTCAGGTGAAGCGGGAGAGCTGGGAGTTTCGGATGGCCATCGCCGAGCTGGCGAGAAAGAAACAGCGGAGGTGAGGCCGTGAAGCTGATGCTGCTGCTGGCCTGTTCGGTGGTCAACGCCGCGCCGCCCGCCGCTGTCGGCGGGACCGGCGTCACCGCCGCGGACTACTACCGCCGCGCCTTCCACGTCGCCCGCCCCGAGAAACGAATCGAACTGCTCACCAAGGCGCTGGCGCGAAATCCCAACCACGTGCCCTCACTGAGGCACCGCTCGGCGCTGTACGCCATGCTGGGCAAGAAGAAGCTCGCCTTTGCCGACGGGGCCCGGGCGGCCGAACTGGCGCCCGGAGACCCGACCATCAACTCGCTCGCCGGCTCCAAGGCCGAAGACCTCAAGCTGTACGAACAGGCCGCGCGGTTCTATCGGCGGGCGCTCGCGTTCGACCGGAACCGGGTGCCGGCACGGGCGCGCCTGGTCGACGTGCTCGTCAAGCTGCGCCAGGTCAAAGCGGCGCTGGAACAGGCGAACGTCCTCGTCGAACACCGCCCCGAGATGGACTATCCGTACTCCATCCGCGCCGACGCCCACGAATGGAACGACCAGTTTGCCGAGGCCGTTCGCGACCTCACCGTGCTGATCGACCGCCATCCGAACGACCCGAAGTACACCCAGAGCTACCTGCGCCGATGCATCAACTACCGGTTCCTGGGCGAGGGTGCGAAGGCGCTGGCCGACGCCGAGAAAGCCCTCCAGCTCAAGGGAAACACCTCCTTCGGCCTCGCCGCACGCGGGTGCTCGTACGAGGTGCTCGGCCAGCTCGACAAGGCGTTCGACGATTACCAGAAGGCGGCGGAGTTCAAGGACGACCGCCGCTACTTCATGATCTGGTCCTGCATCATCCTTCGCAAGCTCGGAAAGCGCCCCGAGGCCGACAAGCTCATCCAGAACTTCCTCAAGGAGCTGAAAGACGACAAGTGGATCGCGCCCGTCATCAAGTACCTCGCCGGCGAAATGGCTGAGAAGGACGTGTTCAAGCTCGCCCTCGACAAGGACCCGGAGACAACACGCGAGCAACTCTGCGAGGCGTACTACTACGTCGGCGCATGCTACATGGCCGACAAGAAATACGCCGAGGCCGAGGCTCTGTTCAAGAAATGCCTCGCACAGCGGGTCAACAACTTCTACGAACACGGCTTTGCCATTCGCGACCTGCGGACCATCCGGAAGCGCCGGGCGGAGAAGGGCGCCGGGAAGAATCTCCAAGGCAATCGAGACACGGGCGAACAGAAGTAAGCGCCGTCGCATCGGACCACGGGCGCACCGGCCCACCAGACATCGAGCATGGTGTGCGGAAACCCTTCAGCCGTCCGAAGCTCTGCGGCGCAAGAACGTGTCAGGACTGCTCTCTGGAGACCGGCCCCCGACCGATCCGCACGTCACGGCCGAAACACCTTCATCTCCAACTCCCCGATAGGCCGGTAGTGCTTCCGGTTGCCGGTGCAGAGCACGGCGCGGTTCTCCACCGCCGTGGCCGCGACGAGCGCGTCGCCCATGCGCATCCCCGCTTTCAGACCGTACTCCTCAATATAGATGGACGCCCGGTGCCCGATGTTCTCGGTCAGCGGAAGGACCCGAAACCCGAAGTCGGAAAGGAAGCTCCTTATGCATTTCGCCTCCTGCTGGTCGCGTGCGCCCTGGAGCAGCTCCATGTAGGTGACCGTCGACAGCAAGCGCTCGGGCGTCCGCTCCACGAGCGCGGCGGCCCTCTCGTTCCCGCGAAACACCCAGATCAGCACGTCGGTGTCAAAGAGCATCCACGCGTCCCCTTCTCATCTTCCGCACCGCCCGGTCCACGTCCCGGAGATCGCCGCGGTCACGCCACATGCCGAACGCGGCGTGCTCCGACACCGCCGGCGACCGGTCTTCGGGGCCGTTGGCAGGATAGATGACCCCCTTCTTCTTGCCTCGGTGCAGGATGGTCACAGGCTCCCCGCGCGCCAAGGCACGCAACACGTCGCTCATCCGTCGCCTCAGATCCAGAATCGAAGCTTTCATGGCTTGATCTCCACCCTTCAACTGTGCACATTAAGTGTACACTCTGTCCCCCCAAGTGTCAACCCGAATCTGCGCTGAGTCATCCCCAGTTTTCCTAGGCTTTTGGCTAAGCAGTGTTTACGCTGCTTTCCGGGCCCGCCGCACGCGGGCGAGAATAGGCCCCCGCTTCAGCGGGGGTCGGGCGGCGTCCGGCCCTCGTTCCAGGCCCAGCCCCGTTTACGGGGCTTGCCAGGGTCGGCTGAAGCCCTCTGAGAAGCCCCGTGAACGGGGCTTCAGCCCAAAGACAGAGCCCGGCCGGTACGACCCCGCCTGAAGGCGGGGCCTATTCTCGAGCCTGTCGCTCCTCGCGAAGGCCCGTGAACGGGCCTTTCGCCCAGCCAAAACTGGGGATCACTCAGGAATCTGCGATTGCATTTCTTGACTCGGGGAGAACTCCACGCTATGCTCTGTGCCAGGTGCCGCTTCCGTCCTGAGCGAAGCGAAGAATCTCTCGACGGCGAGAATGACGACGATCCACAGCCCCGAAGGGGCGGAATACGACAGCCCAGGGCGAAGCCCTGGGGAAGCCGGCGGGCAAACGCAGGAAGCCCTGTAAGGGCGGCATCGCATGGCCAAAGATCCCCGCAACCGAATCAGCGAACTCCGCGAACTCATCAATCACCACAATTACCGCTACTACGTCCTCGACGATCCGGAGGTCTCGGACGCCGAGTACGACCGCCTGCTGCGCGAGCTCGAAGCACTCGAAGAAGCGCACCCCGAATTGGTCACGCCCGACTCGCCGACGCAGCGGGTCGGCGCCGCGCCCGCCGACGAGTTCAAGCCCGTCGAGCACGCCGTGCCCATGCTCAGCCTGGGGAACGAGATGGACGAGGACGGGATCCGCAAGTGGTACACCGACCGGGTCCTCAAGCCGCTCGGCGTGGCGGGGGACGTGGAGTTGGTCGCCGAGCCGAAGCTCGACGGACTCGCGGTCGAGCTGGTCTATGAGAACGGCGTGCTCACCTCCGGCTCGACCCGCGGCGACGGCTTCACCGGCGAGGACGTCACCAGCAACATCCGCACCATCCGCTCGGTGCCGCAACATCTCATCGAGAAGGGCGGGACGGTCCCGTCTCTCCTCGAGGCCCGCGGCGAAGTCTATATGGAGAAGAAGCGGTTCGACGACATGAATCGCCGCCAGGCGGAGGCGGGCGAGAAGCTGTTCGCCAATCCGCGCAACGCCGCCGCCGGCAGCCTCCGCCAGCTCGATCCCCGCATCACCGCCTCGCGGCCGCTCGACATCTTTCTCTACGGGGTCGGCCGCGTCACCGGCGCCCGGTTCGAGACGCACGCCGAGTCGCTCGACTTCCTCCGCTCGGTCGGGCTCAAGACCGTCCGCCAGAGCCGCGTGTGCAAGTCCATCGACGAGGCGCTCGAATACTACCGCGAGATGATGAGCCGGCGCGACGACCTGCCCTACGAGACTGACGGCGTCGTGCTCAAGGTCAATGACCTCGAGCAGCAGGAGGCGCTGGGCGTCCGGTCGCGCAGCCCGCGCCACGCCATTGCCGCCAAGTTCCCCGCACGGCAGGAGACCACGAAGCTCCTCGACATCACCGTCCAGGTCGGCCGGACCGGCGCGCTGACCCCCGTCGCCGAACTCGAGCCGGTCCGCGTGGGCGGGGTCGAGGTCCGCCGCGCCACATTGCACAACGAGGACGAGATCGCACGGAAAGACGTGCGCATCGGCGACACCGTCGTCATCCAGCGCGCCGGCGACGTGATCCCACAAGTCGTGATGCCGATCACGGAGAGGCGCACCGGCAGAGAGAAGAAGTTCAAGATGCCGAAGAAGTGCCCCGTGTGCGGCGCGGATGCGACCCGCCCCGAAGGCGACGCGGTGCGACGGTGCGTGGGCATCGCGTGCCCGGCGCAACTCAGGGGCACCATCGAGGTCTTCGCGTCGAAAGGCGCGATGGACATCGAGGGCCTGGGCACCAAGCTCGTCGAGCAGATCGTCGACGGTGGCCGTGTCAAGGACCCGGCCGACCTGTATGGCCTGACGCTCGAGGACTGGGCCGGGCTGGAGCGGATGGCGGAGAAATCCGCGCAGAATCTGCTCGACGCGCTGGAGGCGAGCAAGGAACGCCCGCTCAGCCGCGTTCTGTTCGCACTGGGCATCCGCAACGTGGGCGAGCACGTCGCCGACATCCTCGCCTCACATTTCGCCGGCATCGACGCGGTCGTGAGCGCGTCGGTGGAGCAGCTTGAGGAGATCGGTGAGGTCGGTCCCATCGTCGCGCAGTCCGTCGTCGACTTCTTCTCGAACGAAGCCAACCGCGAAGTGGTCGAGCGGCTGAAGCAGGCCGGGCTCACGGCATTGGCAGGGGGGGGCGCCGCCGTGGTCGAGGCCAAGGGCGACGCGTTCGCCGGACAGACGTTCGTCTTCACGGGGAAGCTCGAACAGATGACCCGCAACGAAGCGGAGGAGAAGGTGCGGCAGCTCGGCGGGCGGGCCGCGTCGAGCGTCAGCAAGAAGACCGACTACGTCGTCGCCGGCCCCGGCGCCGGCACCAAGCTCGCCAAGGCCGAGCAGCTCGGCGTTGCCGTCATCAGCGAAGACGATTTCCTGAAGATGTGCGAGTAGAAAAGCGCCGACCGCGCGGCAGGAAGCCTGCGCGGGGAGTTTGTGGAGCAAACCCGAAAGCCGTTCCGAAGGAACGACTCAGTCTCCGCTCGGCGGACTCTCCTGAAAAGCGGCGTCAAGCCGCCGCAGTCCAAAGGTCGCCTGCGGCGACCCGCGCGTCGGCGGTTGACGGGCCCCGCTCCCCGGAATTGAGGGAGGCGCCCAAGTTTCTCGGGGAATTCTCCGAAGCTGCAAGTCACTGGAACCCAATATGATACATCGATATGCCGCTTCTGCGAGTGGATAAAATGCGTTTCGGGGCTTGACAGCGGGCCGATTGTGTGACATAATTATGGCACACGGGGTGTTGTTACTCATCCGGCAGCACCAGTCCTTTGCTGGCGTTTCCATCACGAAGCTCGGTGCCCGGCACCGACCTGGGGCAGTTCGTGGCACGGGCTTCCAGCCCGTGAGAAATCACGGCCAAGCCTGCCCTGCCTGTCCGGCGAAGCCACAGGCGAAGCCGGGAGCGGAGCCGAAGGGATGGCCGTGGCACGGTTTCAAGATAGTCTTTTAGTCCGCAGCTCTCTTCCGCTGCTGGCGTGCGGGTTGATGGTGAATATTTTTTCGCACGTGCGAAAAAATATTCACCATCCGGCGGGGTTTTCAACAGAGCAGAAAGGAACCGGTCTGCTGCCCTTCGGGCAGCCTCAGAGCTCTCCTTCCCGGTTTCCCACTTTTCCACTTTTCCTTGTGGCCGCTTCCATTGATTACAGGACTTTCAATAGATGGTTTCTGAGGACACGAATCGTCGGTTCACTTGGCTGAGGTGTTACTTCACTGTTTGTTTTCGAGCGTGAGGGCCGGGTTGAAGGGGGTCGCTTTTGGCAGTAGGCTTGGGAGTTGCAGCCGGAGCGCAGATTTCACCACGCGGCGCCAAAGGGCCGGAAGAGGACGGTCGGGCGACTGAGGACCGACTCTTCGTGGTCTCTGTGGTCTCGGTGGTGAGTCAATCCCTCTGGCTGACGACCTTGTCGCGACCTTGAGGATCGAGTTTCCCTGGAACGAGCGCGGAAAGGAGCACGCCGTCACCACCCCGAGAATACGGCTGGGCGCCCAAACCTGAGAACCAGTGACCAGTGACCAGCAACCAGTAACCAGTGATCAGTGACCAGTGACCAGTGACCGGTGATCAGTAATTGGTGATCGGTGGCCGGTGGGCTCGCCTTCGTCGCGGGGGCCTCGAAAGAAAAGTTGACCCTGCGCCATGCGAGGCTTATCCTCTAGCGGTTGGACTGCGCGGTTCTGCTGGTGGAGTCCATGCGAAATCGGTTTCAATTCCTCCTGCCCGTCCTTGACTATCTGGGCGCTCTTCTCTGGACCTCCGGTTTTGTCCTGTTTGTGCCGCTCGTCATCCTGGCGATCTACCGGAAGTCGGAGTACGGCGAAGTCAATCCGTTCAGCTTCATCATACCGGCGATTCTTGCGCTGGCGCTGGGGCTGGTGCTGAAGCGGAGCCCGGGGTTCAAGCCGCTGGACTCGCGCGGAGCGATGCTGCTCTGCGTGATCGGCTGGATCGTTGTGTCGGCGATCGGCGCCCTGCCGCTCTTCATCTCGGGCACGGCCGGCTACCTCGATTCGTTCTTCGAGGCGGTCAGCGGGTTCACCACCACCGGCATCACGATGCTCAGCAATCTGGACGAGATGCCGCGCAGCATCCTGTTCTGGCGGGCGCTGATGCAGTGGCTCGGCGGGCTGGGCATTCTGGCCTTTTTTCTCGCCGTTGCTTCGGCCGGGGGCTCTGCTCACAGGCTGTTTCGCGCCGAGAGCCACAAGATCTTCTCCGAGCGCCCCGCGCCCGGCCTGTTTCACACGCTCAAGATCCTCTGGTCGATCTATATCCTGTTCACCCTTGTGATTACCGGGCTGTTGACCGTCGAGGGGATGAGCGTGTTTGATGCCGTCGCCCACTCGATGACCGCGCTCTCCACCGGCGGGTATTCGCCTCACGACCAGAGCATCGGTTACTACGCCGCGCACGCCAACCTTTATCCCCACTACGTGCTGATCGAGTACACGGTCGTTTTTGCGATGGTGCTCGGCGGGCTGAACTTCTTCATCCATTACCGCGCGCTGACGGGCGGCGTCCGGGCGCTGTGGGACAACAGCGAGACGCGGCTCTTCTGGCTGTTTCTGGCCGGCGCGACTGTCCTGGTAATGACGGACTGTCTCGTGAGGTCCGGCTTGGGCGGTGCGGGGACGACGTTCCGCCACTCCCTCTTTCAGGTGGTCTCCGTGATGACCACCACGGGCTTCGGGACGAAGGACATCGGCGGTTCGTACTTCCCGGCGCTGGCGAAACAGGTCTTCCTGGTGTTGATGATCGTCGGCGGGTGCGTGGGGTCGACGGGCGGCGGGGTCAAGGTGCTCCGCATCGGCGTCCTGCTCGAGATGGTCCGGCGTCAGCTCCGCCGCGTCATTCACGGGCGGTCGCTGGTCAACCCGGTCACCGTTGACGGCCAGCGGATTGATCAGGAAGAACTCCGCCGCATCGCCGCGCTGTTTTTCGCGTGGATGCTTTTGTTGTTCATCGGCAGCGGTGTCACGGCGCTGTTGTCCGACCACGGGCCGCTCGAGTCCGCCTCCGGGATGTTCTCGGCCTTGGGCAACATCGGCCCCTGCTACATCTCTGCCGGCCCCGTGAACGAGATGGCCCAACTCCATCCGATCATCAAAATCACCTACATCCTCGGCATGCTGGCCGGCCGGCTCGAGATCCTTCCGGTTCTGCTCCTCTTCAGCCGCCGCACGTGGCGATAGGAGAGCGCGGCCGGTACACGGCCCAGAGGACGAGCCACGGCGGGAGGGTGTACTGGAAGTGCCTCCAGGTGCCTGGCTTGGCCTCCGGGTCGGCGTCGGTGTCGTCTTCCCAGATGCCGAGGATGACGAAGCCGCGGGCAATCAGACCGTTGACCACGGTGCTGAGCGCGTGGCGAAACTCCCGCGGGCCCCGGATCAGCTTGGCCCCGCCCCGGCCGTCGCCCACCTCCCACATCATGTGATCGCCGGTGAACTCGTGGCCGTCGACGTAGGGATCGCGGAGCGGATAACCGCGTTCGTCCCATTCCGTGTCCTGAATTCCCTGGGCGAACGGGTTCCAGTAGTGCAGGTGATACAGCCCGCCCGGCCGGATGACGCGTCGGACTTCATCGAATACCGGCCGGGTGTCCGGGACGAAGTTGAGCGAGTGGGCGTGCCACACGATGTCGAAGGAGTCGTCGCCGAAGCACGACAGGTCGCGCATGTCACCCTGGACAGCTCGGATCGTGAAGCCGTAGTGTTCGGCGGCGTGCCGGTCGCGGCGGAGTTGTGTTTCGGAGAGGTCGAGGACGGTGACGTTGGCGCCGAGCAGGGCGAACGCCGCCGACTGCTGCCCGCCGCCGCCCGCCAGACACAGCACGTCCTTGCCGGCGGGATCGCCCATGACGCCGCGAGAGTCGACCATTTGCCGGGCGGATTTTTTGGTCAGGTCGAGCGCCGGCCGCGAGTATTGCACGTTCGCCTCAGCCAGCTCCTCCCACCGTTCCTGATTGAACTTCGCCAGGCCGTCCATCTTACACGTCGAATTCCTGATCGATCCACGCGGGGTCCGGGCAGCGCTCCCGGAGCCTGCGGACCACCTTGTCACGGCCGGGTCGGTCGGCCCGCTCTTCGAGATATGCCTTCAAGAAGGCTCGCCTCTCGGCGTCGGTCGCCGCGCCGCCCGGCGACTGGCGGGCGTAGTACGAGCCTGTCCGCAGGAGGTTGCGGAGGTCGTTCCGCGTCGATCGATGCTTGACCCGTGCGTGTTTCCAGTCGATGATCACCATCCGCGGGCCTTCCTCTGCGTCTTCGACGAGAACGTTGCGGTCGTGCAGTTCGTTATGATACACCCCGATCCGCTGCATCCGGGCGGTCAGCCGCCCCAGCTCCGCCGCGAGCACCAGCGTCGCATCGTCCTCTCCGTCTTCCCGTCTCTGACGTCGCCAGTTGCGGACGGTCGACGCCTTGGCCAGCCACTCGCTGATCACCACGGACTCGCGAACCGTCATGAACCTTTTGAGCTCGCCGAAGGCAATCGGCCTCGCCACGGGGAAGCCGCGGTCGAACGCCACGAGGAGGTTCTGCCATTCTTTTCGTCCCTTGGACCGGTTGTACATGCTCCTCGCCAAGGGCTTGTAACCGATCGATACCTGGGATTTGACGATCACATCCTGCGACGGGGTTTCTATCCTGAACACGAAGCGTTCGTCGCGCTTTTTGCGGATCTGTGCAGAGCTGAATTCCTTGCACAGCGTCGCAAATGCCCAGTCCGGCCGAGAGCGCACGATCTCTGCCCCGCCGGGCAGCACCTCCCACCGCATGCCCGCGTGCTCTATCACGCTCGGCCGAACGTTCTCGTTTTTCCTCAAGTACCAGCTAGACCACATCGCATCTTCTCAAAGCCTCGGCCTTTTCCACGTCACGCATGATAACAAGTGCCCCGGAGCCCGGTCAAGCGAGGCGGGATGTGGGAGGCGGGTCATTGCTGCTTCTGCGCAGGCGACGCCGCTGCTGCGATCTGTTGGATGATTCTCTCCGGCGTGACGGACTCGATGCCGCCTTCGAAGTTGAGGATGATGCGGTGGCGGAGGCAGGGCACCAGGGTAGCGTCGATGTCCGCGGGCAGCAGTTCGTCCCGGCCGGCCAGCAGGGCGTGGACTTTGCCCGTCAGGATGAGCGCCTGCGCGCCGCGCGGGCTGGCGCCGTAGCGGACGTACCGGTCGGCCAGGCCGACCGACTCCGGCCGCCCGGGATGGGTCGCCAGCACGGCGCGCGACGTCCGCTCCGCGGCCGCCGACGTCAGCCGGACTTGACGGACGAGCGCCAGCATCCTTGCCACGTCATTCGGGCTGACCGCGGCCGCCGGCGTCTCGTTACCAGCGACGCTGCGGCGGCCGATCTGTCGCAGCGTATCGTCGTCCGGATAGTCCAGTACAAGCTTCACCAGGAAGCGGTCGAGCTGGGCCTCGGGCAGCGGATAGGTGCCGTGGCTGCCCTCCGGCGGCTGGGTCGCGATCACGAAGAAGGGATCGTCCAACTCGCGCGTCTCGCCGCCCACCGTCACTCGCCGCTCCTGCATGGCCTCGAGCAGCGCAGACTGTGTTTTCGGCGTGGCGCGGGTGATCTCGTCGGCGAGCAAAATCTGTGTGAAGACCGGCCCGGCGCGGAACTCGAACCGGCGCCTCCCGTCGGCGTCCCCCACAAAGATGTTGGTGCCGGTGATGTCGGCGGGCATCAGATCGGGGGTGAACTGGATGCGGGCGGATCTCAAGCCTACGGCGGCACTGAACGCTTTGGCCAGCAGCGTCTTCCCGAGGCCGGGTTCGCTCTCGATAAGGATGTGCCCGCCGGCGAAGAAGGCGACGAGCAGGTTCCTTATGTCGTCGTCGCAGCCGGTGATTGCCTCGGCCATCGCGGCCCGCAGCCGGCTAAACGCGTCCTCGAAGTGTTTGATGTCCGCCGGGTTCATTCCGCCGCTTCCAGAAGGTTTTGTATGACGTCGTCGGGGCTGACGTCTTGCGACTCCGCTTCGAACGACAGCGTGATGCGATGACGGAGCGCCGGGAGCGCCAGTTCCCGGATGTCGTCGGTGCTGACGTTGTATCGCTCTCTCAGCAAGGCGCGCACGCGCGCTCCAAGCAGCAGGGCCTTCAGCCCGCGCGGGCTCGCACCGGACTTGATGAACGTGTTCTCTGCGCGGGTGGCCGTGACCAGCCGCAACGCGTAGTCCTCGACGGTCGGCGCGATGGGCACTTGATATGCGGTGTGCCGCGCCTTGAGAATGTCATCGCGCGACGCGACGGAGCGCGCCTCCGGCAGCGACTCGGCCGTCGTCCGTTCGATGATCTGCCGGAGCGCGTCGGCCTCGGGCATCTCGACGAGCAGCTTGAACACAAACTTGTCGAGCGCCGCCTCCGGCAGCGGATACGTGCCTTCCTGCTCGATGGGGTTCTGAGTGGCCATCACGAAGAACGGTTCGTCGAGCGTCATTGTCTCGCCGCCGGCACTGACCGAGTGCTCCTCCATCGCTTCGAGCAGTGCGGACTGCGTTCGCGGCGTCGCGCGGTTGATCTCGTCGGCCAAGAGCAGATTCGTGAAGATCGGGCCGGGTGCGAACTCCATCGTCCGGCGGCCGTCCTCGGCCTGGGTGATCATGTTCGTGCCGGTGATGTCGGCGGGCATCAGGTCGGGGGTGAACTGGACGCGGCGGAACTGAAGGTTGCAGGCCCTGGCGAGGGCGAGCAGCATCATCGTCTTGCCGAGCCCGGGCACGCCCTCGACCAGCACGTTGCCGCCGATGACCAGCGCCGTGAGTGTCTGCTCGATCACGTCCTCATAGCCGACGATGACCTTGCCGATTTCCGACGTGACGGCATTGAACGTGCCGCGGAACTCCGCCGCAAGGGCTTCCACTTGGTCCGCCGAATCCACCACCACTGGGTCCCCGCAACTCGACCGGTGCGAGACAATTGTACCATGCCGCACCCCGCGCGCAAAACCTGAAAGCCCGGCACCTCGGCGGGCAGGCGGCATGAGGACTGAACGATACGATCCGCGCCCGGTTCGCTCCCCGGGCAGGAAACAGGGTAGGAACGTCCCTTGCGGCGCTGTTCGGCCGCGCGGATTCCTTCTTGACGCCTGACGTCTGGACGTCTATACTGTCCGCATGGCTGAGACCCAGACGAGATACGCGCCGGGCCGGGTTCGCGATGCCATTCTGCAAGTGCTGACGCTGACCTCGGAAGCGCTGTCGGTCAAGCAGATCGAGGGAAGAGTTTCCAAAGTCATTGGGCCAACCCCAACGTCGTCCGTTCGGTCTTATCTGCGCCTCAACACGCCGGAGCTCTTTGTGCGCGAGCAACGTGGAGTCTACCGGGTCAGGCCCGAGTACTTCGGCGGCGTTCAGCGTGAGCTGGCGGCGACGGCGGACTGGGACGAGCCGGTCGTCATCGGTGATGCGACGCTGTTGCACGCCGACTGCTTCGACTGGCTGGAGGGCCGAGACGACAACAGCATCCACGCGGTCGTGACTGATCCGCCGTACGGACTTCACGAGTACAGCGCGGAGCAGCAGTTGAAGCTGCGGAATGGCAAGGGCGGAGTCTGGCGGATTCCGCCATCATTCGACGGCCACGTCCGGTCGCCGCTGCCGCGGTTCACGACTTTGACCGACGCTCAGCGTGAGGATCTGCGGACCTTCTTCTTCGTGTGGGCTCGGCTTCTGCTCCCGAAGCTTGTACCGGGGGCGAACGTGATCGTGGCATCGAATCCCCTCCTGTCGTACATCGTCTCCGGCGCCCTGGGTGACGCGGGGCTGGAGCGGCGAGGAGAGATCATCCGTCTGGTAATGACGATGCGCGGTGGCGACCGGCCGAAGGCGGCGCATGAGGAGTTCAGCGCTGTGAGCGTGATGCCCCGGTCCATGTGGGAGCCGTGGGTGGTCTACAGGAAGCCCATCGAACGCCGTGTGCAGGACAACCTGCGGAAGTGGAAGACAGGGGGGTTCCGGCGCCCGCGCGCGGACAAGCCGTTCGGCGACGTGATTCCCTCGGCCCCCACGCGAAAGAACGAGCGGGCGTTGGCTCCGCATCCGAGCCTGAAGCCGCAAGCCTTCCTGCGGCGGGTTGTACGGGGAGCATTAGCCTTGGGCAAGGGAATCGTATTGGATCCGTTCGCCGGCGCCGGCTCGACGCTGGCCGCCGCGGAGGCCGTGGGCTACCGCAGCATCGGCATCGAGAAGGACAGCCACTACTTCGAGATGGCGCGCGAGGCGATCCCGAAGCTGATCCGCTTTCAGCCCAACGGCGAGAGCTAGACCCTGTAAATCCAGTTCTCGCGCAGCTTCTTGATCCCGTCCCGATGCAGGGTGGCCGTTCTCGTGCCGAGCTCCCCACGGGGATTGCGTCTGAAGTCGTCCGTCGTGACTTGGCCCAGGTACACCTCGGTGAACGCCATGGGGCGCCGATCGGACGCCGGCTCCGTCTTGGTGTCGACGGTGTACACGAACACGCACATCCACTGATTCCTTGCGCCGTGCGTGTCGACGGCCCCTCCGGACTTCCGAGTGGTTTTGACCTCGATCCCTTCGTCACCCGCCTTCACGGCGTTGTCCGGGTGGATCCCCTGCACGACGAGGTCAGGATGCCCATTGAAGTACCGGTTCTCGGTAAGGACCCGCGAGTGCTTGGCCAGGCTGGCGCTGAGCATGTCGGAAAGCACGCCGGACATGATTGCCGGACGCAGCATGTCGTCGAGCCGTTGCAGCCCCTTCTCAGCCAGGTGTGAGTTCACATCGTAGAAGAAATCGTACACGTCCTGCATCGTGACCTCGAAGTCCTTCAGCCTGAGCTCGTACGGGAGGACGGGCTTCGGGTTGAACTTCGCGGGGTCGAGTACGTTGCGCTCTATCGCCACAGACGATGAGTCCTCTGATCGGGCTGCGATTTCACACACATCAGTATAGGGCTCTGTCGGTGCTCCCGCAACCTATCCCGCGGCCTCGAGCGCCCGGCGCAGGAAGCCGTCGCATTCTTCGAGGCGCGTCTCGGCGGCGTCGCGGTCGAGGCCAAGCTGGTGCATCACGACGGCGGTCTTAACGCGCCCGTCGGCGGATTGAATCCAGCGCCACGCCTCCGCGTCGTCCGTCGTTCCGGTCACGGCTTTGAAGATTCGGACGGCCCGGCGGCGAAGCTTGTCACTCCGGGCGCGCAGGTCCACCATGAGATTGCCGTAGGCTTTTCCCAGGCGGATCATCGAACCGGTGGTGATCATGTTCAGGACCATCTTGGTGGCGGTTCCGGCTTTCATCCGTGTCGAGCCGGCGAGGACCTCGGGCCCGACCATCGGCGCCACCACCACGTCGGCCTGGACGGCCGACCGGACCGCGTCGTTGCACGTGATGAGCGCGGTCGCCGCGCCCAGCTCGTGCGCCCGGACCAGCGCGCCGTGCACGTAGGGAGTCAGTCCGCAGGCTGCGATGCCCACCGCCATGTCGTCCGCGCACACGCCCTGCTCGTCCACGGCCGCGGCGCCGTCCTCTGTAGCATCTTCCTTGGCTTCCGAGGAGCGGACCAGCGCCGCTCGGCCGCCGGCGATGATCCCCTGAACCAGCTCGGGGTCGGTGCCGAACGTCGGCGGGCACTCGGCCGCGTCGAGCACGCCCAGCCGGCCGCTGGTGCCGCAGCCGACGTAAAACAGCCGGCCGCCGCGCCGAAAACGTTCCACCGCCAAGTCGATGACCCGTGCGACCTCGTCGAGCTGTGTCTGCACAGCCGGCGCCACGGTGGCGTCCTCCGCGTTGATCAGCGCAACGATCTCGCGCGACGACATCTCGTCAATGTGCACCGAGGCCGGATTGACCCGCTCGGTGGGGAGATCGCCGCGGGTGGGTGCTGCCGGGTCCGTCATTTCTTGCGCCTTCGGTCGATCAGCAGCTCGCCGCCCACGCCGACGTTCTCGGGAGGATTCTCCTTGATCACCACCACGATGATCTGCTTCGGCAGGCCGTAGACGTCCGACGCGACCTCCGCCATCTCTTTCACCAGCCGCCGCTTGCGATCAAGCTCCTTGATCGGCGGACCCTCGACCGTGATCGTGGGCATTCCATGCCTCCTTTCCAGAGCCCGGGACAATCTTGCCCAGCACCACCCGCTCACGGGCGCCGGTGGCGCCGGTCAAGTTGCCGGGCATGCCATTCAGGGTCAGATAAGCCAACACGGCGAACGCAAGGGCTTCCTTCGCGTCCGCCGGGATGCCGAACTCGTCGCTCGCTGCGAGGCGCGCGTCCGGCAGCGCTTCGCGCAGCATCGTCATCATCGCCGCGTTGTGCACGCCTCCGCCCGACGCGATGACCTGAATCCCCCGCCCGGCCGAAGAGCCCCACCTGGTGACCGCGTCGGCGATGGTTCGCGCCGTCAGGGCTGTCGCGGTCGCCACAATATCCTGGCCGGACAGACCCCGCGAGCGGCCGGCAGCCATAAGGCCCTCGGCAAAGGCCCGGCCAAATCTCTCGCGGCCCGTCGACTTCGGCGGAGGGGCGTCGAAGTAGTCGTCGCCGAGCAGCTCTGCCAGCAGTTCTTCGTCGGCCGAGCCGCGTGCCGCCGTCGCGCCGCCCCGGTCGCACGTTTCGCGGCCGTCGGTGAGCAACTCGATCAAGCCGTCTATCACCATGTTGCCGGGGCCGGTGTCGAACGCGATGACCTGATCGACGGTGCACGCGGCCGGCAGGATGGTAACGTTGGCGATGCCGCCGATGTTGAGCGCCGCGCGGCTCGTGCCGCTGTCCGCCAGCAGCAGGAAGTCGACGATGGGTACCAGCGGGGCGCCCGCGCCACCGGCGGCAACGTCGCGCGGGCGGAAGTCCGCCACGGTCGTGATGCCCGTCCGCTGCGCGATCACGCACGGCTCGCCAATCTGGAGCGTGGCCCCCTGGGCAGACAGGAATGTCCGCCCCACCGCCGGAATAGAGTGCTCCCTGGTGGGGCGGGCGTTCTTGCCCCCCCGATCGTTCGGGAGGTGGCAGACCGTTTGGCCGTGCGACCCGATGGCGTGCACGTCCGCCGGATCGACCGCCGCTTTCGAGCACACGTGCAGCGCCGCGCGGGCAAACAACTCGCCCAGCTCGAAGTTCAGGCGGCAGACATCCTCCACCGAGCGCGCTTCGAGCACCTTCTTCCGCACCGTCGGCGGGTAAGGCTCGGTGAGAAACGCCTCGATGCGGGCCTCGAGCTTGCCGTCACGCTCGTCAATCTGCGCGAGGCAGGCATCGACGCCGTCCGCCGACGTGCCCGACATCAGTCCGATTATTCTCATTGCCTGGCCGCGATGCCCCCGACGCTTCAAGTGGGTGAAGTGTTACCCGGCCGCTTCTTGCGGAGGCAGGCTCAGTGCGTCATCGCGTACGTGATGATGTTGGCGCCCAGTCGGATCGCGTGCTGATGAGAGTAGCTCTTCGCGTAGGGGCGCTGGAGCCCGTCCCACTGGCTCCCGAGGCCGTACTTGCTGTAGATGACGCACAGGACGCTGCCACTGGTGACGCCCTCGAGCGTCGGCGTGGTGAGCTTGGGATGCTCCTCGCGGACCCAGTCGGTGTACTGGACCTTGCCGACCGGGACCAGAGAGCTGTACACCGGGTGATTCAGCGAGAGCGGCTTGAGCGGGTTTCGGGGCAGCACTTTCTTGACCTCGCGGCGGAAGGCCGTGTCGAAGGCGCCGCGCCCGCAGCACGCATCGGCCAGAAGGATGCCGCCGTTGGCGAGGTAGCTTCGGAGCACCCGCACCTCGTCGTCGTCGAACTTGAAGTCCTCGTGTCCGGTCATGTACAGGAACGGGTACTTGAACGCGTCGACCTTGCGGAGATCGACCGCCACGCGCTTGAACTGGACTTCCATCGTCGAGTGCTTGCCGAGGAACTTGAGCAGGTTCATCGCGGCCGACGGGCTCGGCTCCCAGTCGCCGGTGTGGACGATCTGCGGGAAGATGAACTCCTCACGGGTCTTTTCGGCCTTCTGGTAGTAGACCTTCTGGACGCTTTGCTGCTTGCCGAGCTGGTAGTTGGCAAGGAAGTAGGTGATCATGTTGACGCCGAGCTTGCGGGCGTCATGCGGCTGGACGCGGCGGCCCTTCGGGTGCTCGTGCCCGGCCCAGCCACAGCATACGTCGGCATCGTACATCACCACAGCCAGGCGGCAGCCGAGGGTGATTCCCCGGACCGGCGGGTCGGCCTCCTTGTACTTCTCGTTCGTGTCGCGCACCCGCACCTTCTTGATCTTGTAGAAACACGAATACAGCGGGTGGTCGGGCGGGACCGGACGCAGCGGCCGGTGCGGGAACAGCCTCTTCATCTCGGTGTAGGCTGCGTTCCTGAACGCGGTCGCTCCGCAGCACGGCGACATCACCAGCATGCCGCCGTCGCGCAAGTACCACCGCAGCTTGTGCAATTGCTCATCTGTGAACGTGAACGGCTGGTGGCCGGTGATGTACAGGATCGGCAGCTCGGCCGGCGTGAACGAGAAGTCCTTGAGCGTCGTGTGCACCCAGCGGTAGCGGATGCTGAGCAGCCGGTTCGCTTCTCTAACGAGGTTGTAGGCGTCGGTGGTGTCGCCCTGCCAGTCGAAATAACTGTAGCGGCGGCCGTCTTTGGTGGTCTTCCAGATGCGTTTGCCATATTGCAGCTTGCCGATAAGCGCGGGTGGCTCGGGCGGGCGCTTCTTCTCGGTGCGGCGCAAGGGGGTCGCAGGCAGCGGCAGCGGCGGGAAGCTCTCGCCGGCCTTCCGGCGGTGCGGCTTGGGCGGCGGCGGCGGCTCGAAGTCCGCCAGCACGACCCCGCCGCCGACGAACACGATGGCCAACGAAATGCCGAGGACCCACAACGGCCCGGGAGTGCGAAGATATCTCATTGCTTCCATCTCCGGATGCTCGCGAGGCATACCTTCCCTGCGCTACCTGAATGATACGCCGAACCGCAGGCATTGTCAAACGGACTTCCGGCTTCGCCGTGTCATTTAATGTAAGGCCGAAGCGACCGCGCCGGGCAGCCGGCGCCCGCGGGCCGCCCCGGCGTACCCGCTGGCGCTGCGCCACGGCCGCCGCCGTGCCAAGCCGCGTGAAACCGGGCAGAACGCTGCCCCGCGGCAGCGTGCCCGCAATCCGCGTTGCTTTCACGCAACATGGCCGCATGCCATTACCCCGCAACCGCTTATGAAGAATCCGCTCCTTTGTCGGCAGTTTGAGCGTTGATTCTCTGAAACGGACTCAGGCGTGCGCACTGACCGCCGCGCGGAAAGACGAAGGATCTTGCTCGGCGTAAGTGACTGCCAAGTATAGAGTTGCCCCCTTCCCCGAGATCTTGGAATTCGGCCGCCGAGCCCGGCACGCCGTTTGCTCTAAGCGCTCCTGGATTGGACAAACCGGAGATGTTCTCAGCCAGTGGGCGTCAGGCCGCGTAGGCCCGGGTTCACTGCAACTGAAAACTCTCGGGGTCTGCCAGGCTGTGCGTTGCCCTCAGCGGCGGGGCATAGCCTGTCTCGACGCGGAATCGCCGACCTTGGCTGGCTCGTCGCCGACCTTGGCTGGCTCGTGGTGGGCCATGTGCCGTGCGCTCGCCGCAGCGAGAGAGATTGACCCGCTGGTGCTGTGTAGGTGCCGGCGGTGGTAGTTCGGCTCGTGATGATGATGATAAGGAGGCAAGGCACAGGCGGCCCGGAGCTCGGGGCGCCGGGCGAGATGTTTCTGAGTCCTCCGCCGCTGCGTTGGTGGCGGACGAGTGAACAGGGCTGTGAATGGATACTGGGGCCACCGTTTTTTGGAGAAAGGGGTAGGAAGATGAGAGTGGCAAGAGTAGCAGTGGTTTTGCTGGGTGTGGTTGTGGGTATCGTTGTCATCTCGGCGTCGGTCGCGGTCGCCGGCAAGACCGAGATCGTCTACGACCAGATGACGTATGGAACGGGGTTCAACGCGTACTGGGCCGCGTACGGCATGGACGCCGACCCTGACGGCCACCTCGTTGTGACGGGCAACCGGCGCGCCCCGAACTACCGCATGATGCACCGGATGACGTTCGACCCGACCGACATGAGCTACACAGGCCAGGTCATCACCCGGACGCAGAACAGCGGCTGGTCGGGCAGCGAAGGGCGCTTCTACGACGCGTCGAGCAAGAACACCACCGTGCACACGTTCGACGACGGCGGCGCCGGCTCTGCCGGAGGAGCGAGAAACGGCGACGGCGTCAGCTTCTACGGCGGCGACCCGCTAGACACCAGCCCCAGCATGTTCATGCTGTACAACGGCGACCAGGACAACAGCGCGATCATCGAACTCCAGCCGCAGGACGCGAACGGCGACTACGACTGGAACAGCAAGAACGGCGCCGCGCTCTCGACGTTCTCCGTCCCCACCAGCGCCACGGGCGGCAACAACCTCCGCACCCTCCGTGTCCACGGCACGCCCGGCGGCAACGACGCCGCCCGGCTCTGGGGCTGCGAGGGCGGAAACGTCTACTCGTTCGACGTCGGCCCGCGGACCGGCCTGATCGTCGACCACGCCACCCCCCAGTACGTCGTCGGCACCCGGACGGTGACCACCCCCAGTGCGCTGACGCTGCTCAACGAGGGCGGGACCGACATCACCGGCTCGACCTCGGACGGCACCATCGTCTCGCTCGACTTCGACGTGGACGACGACCTGTGGGTGCTCCGTGCGGTCACCCGCGGCAACTGGTTCATCGAGGAATACCTCAACCAAGGCGGCGACACATGGAAGCGGGAACAGAGACTTCACTGCCTGGACACCACCTTCATCCCCGCCGATCAGTTCCTGGGTGGCGGAACCGGCGTACGCGGCGACGACATCAACGAGCTGGCGTGGCTCGACGATGTAACGCTCGAGGTGGTCGAGAGCTACGGCTGGAGCGGCAACGCCGCGCACCTGCAGATGTTCCAGTTCAAGGGCGAACTCGAGGTAGTGCCCATTCCCGAGCCGACGGGCCTGGGGCTGATCGGGATGGCGCTGCTCGCGTTGAAGAGGCGGAGAAGCTGAGCAAGACGTTGCGAGACTGACTGACGGAGGCCTGGCAATGGCACCGAGACAAATATGTGCTCACGAACGGGCGCGCTTCCACTCCGTGCAGCAGCTTGGCAAGCTGCCGCCGGTGGAGCTGTGGCACTGCCCGACGTGCAGGAGCACGGTGTCGGCTCAGAGCGTCCGGACGGCGCACGGGCCTGTCGCCGCCGCGTAGCGCGAACGCGCGGACCGCGGCGGACGAAGAGGGGCAGGCTTCTTTCCGACAGGGGCTCAGCGCCCCCGGACGCCTGCCCCGAGCCATTTACGATGCAGCCGCGCAGTGTGTCGAAGGCGTCTCGCCTTCGTGTGCCGACCCCGTCCTGGGGTCGAACGAGCCCGTCCTGGGGTCGAACGAGCCCGTCTCGGCCTCGAAAACGACCTCATCGCGGCCAAGATGGCCGCGAGACACGCGGGCAAGATGCCCGCGTCACGAACATCGCAGGCGGCCTGCCCCCGGCTCCCCTTTCCTTCGTTCTTCCTACACAATCAGCGATCCCTGCGCGCGGAGTGTCTCCCGCAGCTTCTCCGTGTCCACGTCTGCCACCGGCGCGCCTGAGTCCAGAGCCAGATACGCGGCGGTCCCTGCCGCTTCACCGGTCTGATTGCAGTTGACCATCACGCGGATGGCGCCGTAGGCGCCCCTGTCGGCGTCGATCAACCTGCCCGCGACCAGCACGTTCGTCGCGCCCTTGGGCACCAGCGACGCATAGGGGATCTGATAGAAGGTCGGATCCTCCTCGATCTCATCGCGCCACCGGCCGCGAACCGGAGGGCCGTTCGGCTGGACGTAGTGTTCGGTCCCGTTGAGGTAGCGGAACGTCAGGCCCGGCTTGTCGCTGTGGTGGACATCGACGCGGTAACTGCCGTTCGCGATCGCATCGGGAAAGCGCACGCCGTCGAGCACCTCCGACTCGGTAAGGGTGTGCGAGCACTCGGCGTGGCGCGTTTCGCGGATGCCGATGTAGGCGGGTACAGCGGCGAGTGTGACGGCTTCGCCGCCGCCGAAGTTCTCGCGGAGCAGGTCGCACATGGCCCGGATCTGCCGGCGGCCTTCGATCTCGGCGAGGGTGAGCTGATCCGCGTCCGCGCAGTCCGCGTGGTTGATTCGCGTCCCCGCTACCATCGTGTCATCGTGCGCTCCGACGACCTCGGTGGACCACAGAAACCCGTCGGGCAACGCGTTGGGGAAACGCTTGTCGAAGACCGCCTTGGCGAGATCGAAGGCCGGGTCCCGCCGCTTCAGCTCCCCCAGCCCACGGATGACGGCGCAGGCGGTCGGCGGCTGAAGCTCTTGATCGACGCGGAACGGCAGACCCATTCGTGCGATCACGTCGCCGTCGCCGGTGGCGTCGATGAAGTACGAGGCCCGGATCGCGCGGCGCCCGGACTTATCCTCGATGATGGCCGCCGCCAGCCTGCCGTCCCTGAGCGCCGGCGCGACGAAGCGCGCGTGCAAAAACGGGCGGACGTTCGTCTCCTTGACCAACTCGTCCAGCTCGATGATGAGTTCCGCGCTGTTGAATGAGCAGTGGCGGTTTTGGTCCGGCGGCCGGATGCGCACGGCATCGCGCCGCTGTAGCCGGTCGATGACCTCGGCGGTGCGTCCGCCGATGATCCGCCTTTCCTGGGTCGTGTCGAACATCGAGTGCCACACGCACACCAGCCCCGCCGTGGCCACGCCGCCGAAGAAGCCGTTGTTCTCGACGATAACCACGTCGGCGCCCAGGCGGGCGGCGCACACGGCCGCGAACACCCCGGTGCAGCTCCCGCCGATCACGCAGACGTCACACTCCGCCGCGACGGGAACGTCCCGCGCCTCCTCACGTATCACGTCCATGACCGGCCCTTCCGCTTTGAGGGTTGCTGCTGACTGCTGGGGGATGGGTCGCCTGTCAGGCAATCGTTCTCTCGGGATGCCGCACCGGCGCCGCCTACGTTCCCGGCCGGACGACGTCTCCTTCCTTGATCGCTCCGGCGGCGTACTGTTCCATGACCTTGCCGATGCAGATCTCGCCGTCGACCTTGACGACGTTGACGCGGCCGATGTACTTGTCGCTCCGATACACGCTGTATTTCTTGCCGGTCTCGGTTGCTTCCTTCTTGCCGGTGTTGAACGCGATCAGCCCTTTTCCGGAAAGGACGCGGACCACCAGCCACGGCACGGAACTCTCGACGACGGCGCCCTTCTTGTGGTTCTTCCACCACGCCTCCCACTTCCCAATGGCCGCTTCCCGTTCGTCCAGGCCGGCCTCGGGCTCGAAGCCGAACGATGCATTGGCGTACTGCCGCAGTGTCTCCGCCGCCTGCCGCGAGACAGTCGTCTTCGGGTCCCGCAGCGCCTGGATGAACACCGGCACCAGCCCCTGCCCGATCATCGGCGCCATGGCACGCAGCGCCCGGTAACGCATCCATTGGTTGGACGACCGCAACTGTCTGAGGAGCGGCTCGCGCGCGGCGGCGTCTCTTCGCTGGGCGAGCGCGACGGACGCCTCCATGGCCAGCGGGTGGTCGTCGCCGTGCGCCAGCTCGATCAGGAAATCCCGCCCGGTCTTGCTGTCCATCCGGCCCAGCAGGCGGATCGCCTGGACCGCGTCGGACCGTCCTCGGTTCTTGATTGTGCCGATCAGCGCCTCGACGGTCTTGAGCGTCCCGCCGCTGTACACGGGCAGGTAGCGATAGTAGATCTCGAGGTTCAGGATGTTCATCGTGGTCGAGTAGATTCGCCCGCCCATCTCGCCCCAGGAGTTCTCCGGTGCGTCCCAGCTCCCCTCGCGGCATCCGCCGCGCCGCTGGTGGAGGAGCAGGGTCTTCTTCATCTGCGTGTTCCATTTCTCCCATGGCCGGCCGCCGACCTGGAACATCGCGATCGTCGCGTAGTACCAGTAGTAGACGGAGTTGAGCGGGTCCCGCTTTCCCAGTTTCTGCCAGTCCGGGAGGTTACCGAGGATGATCCCGGTCTGAGACTTGGCCAGGCGGCTGTCGCAGGGGAAGCCGAGGAACTGGTTGGATGCCATACCCACGGCGACCATTCCCTGGCCTCTGCGGCCGCGGCCGGGAAACATGTTCGAGTAAATGACCTCGCCGGTCGGCAGCGTCACCGTTTCGATGAACCACGCCATCCTGTAGATCGTGTAGCTGGGCACTTCGATACCCGCGGCCTGCGCCGACTTGAGCGCCATCACCTGCCACCCGGTGACCGAGGTGTCGTAGCGCCCGGTTGTCAGGATGTCGGTGTAGTCCCAAGCTCCCGAGAGGTGCTGCGTGACAACGATGAAATTGACCGCCTTCTGGACGTATGGCCTCAGCGACGGGTCCCCGGTCATGCCGTACAACTCGGCGAGGGCAAACGTCGCGATGCCGTGGTTGTACATCATGTAGTAGTTACGGCGGTGGTCCCCGGACCCGAAGCGGCCGTTCTTGGCCTGGATCTCGCACAGGTACTTGACGCCGGCGGCGACGTTCTTCTTGAACTCGCCCTCGCGGTGGGTGCTGTTGTAGCCCTGGAAGGACAGCAGCGCGAGGCCGGTGAGGGCCGGCTCGAGCACTGTCCCCTGGGTGCGGGGGTCGATGCCGCTTTCGCAGTGATGGCCGCGCCGGCAGTGCTTGTTGAATTCCGTCCGGTGCCATTTCCCGTCCTCGTCCTGGTGCCGGGCCAGCCACCCGAGCCCGAGACGGACCGCGTTCTGCGTCTTGGCGCTGCCGCCATACTTCCCGAGGGCATCCTGCATCGCCTTGCCGCCGCGGTTGCTGTACAGCCCGTGAGGCGGCGCGCCGCCGGCGTTCGTGGCGATGATGCCCACCCGCTTGCTCGGGTTGTCCGTATCCGCGGGGCCGGGCGGCTTCTCGTTGTCGACCTTTACCTTGGACGGCGGCTCTTCTGTTGGCTCCTCCTCCTGCTTCTCCTCCGTCTTGTCCTCTTTCTCGTCTTCCTTTTTCTTCTGGTCGCCGCGGTCCTCGTCCACCAGGTTGCCGGCAAGCTCCACCAGATCCACGAGCAACGGAGCCCGATCCTCGCGTTCCTGAACGTACATGTATTTTACCGCATCCGCGAGGACGAGGGACGAAACCACGATGCCGAACGCGATCAGGAACGAGGCCAGACGGCGGACCGGGTCCGGCTGGATGGCCCGTGCCTGCCGGTATTCGAGCACGCTCCTGCGGGGCACATGGCTTCGTTTTCTGCGCACAATCCCCTTGCGTATAGTCAGTGCCATAGCCATGCTATTGTATACTACACCGTCCCGGAAGCAAAGGTTGCACAAATCTGCGAGCGGTGGGAAACCGGGGACAGGTCCTTTCAGTACACCAAATCGCGGAAGTCGCGGACGGTGTGGAACGTAATCATGTTCACGTCGTGCGCGTTTCGGGCGCGCTCGTCGCCCGACCGGCTCAGCACGTGCAGGTCGCCGCCGTCGATGACCATGCTCGCGTAGCTTCGCGAGCACTTGTCGCACGGCCCCACCGCGACCAGCCCGGCGAAGCACCAGTCGACGCAGTTCTTCGAGAAGTGCAGTTGCAGCCGGTCGCGCTGGTTGTTCGGCAGGTTGTAGCGGTCGGGCGACAGGCGCTCGGGTCGGCACATGCTGTCCGTCGCCTGCGTGCTCAGCAGCCAGAACAGTCTCGTGACCTCGTCGTAGAGGATGTGGAACTTCATCTGCCCGCCCGGGCAGGGGACGAAGAGCATCCGCTTCCCCGACGGCGCCGTCTCGAAGGTCGTGGTCATCGAGCCGTCCTCGTTCTCGACTACCTTCGCGATGGCGGCATATCCCGTGCCGCCGGTGTGCGCCCGCATCCACAGATGGAACGTGCGCCCGGTCGGATCGCACCACATATGGTCCGGGTCAGTGAACTGGACGATGTTCGTCTCAAGCCAGCCGATGGGCGCACATTCGCGGCCCGGTGCCGGGAAGAAGCTCTCCGGATACCACCCCGGCCAGAACGGCACGCCGAACCACTCCAGCTCGCGGCCGGGAACGATCTCGCAGAACGGCAGCTCTGAGGCGAACGTCCAGCTCTCGCGCCGCGTCAGGTCGCCGTCGGTTTTGGCCCGCATCAGCACGGGCGCGTTCTCGCTGACGTTCCAGCCCTTGCAGCGGCACGCGGTCCGCCGCTCCATCACCAGGTAGACGCAGCCGTTGGCGTAGTGCACGTTGCTCGGCGCCTGATGCCAGTCCTGGCCGTTGGTGACCTTCACCGGCTCAGACCAGGCGTCGCCATCGTCGTCGGAGCGGATGATCATCAGGTCGCCGCCCTGCCCCAGCACGTAGAGCGTCTCGCCGGCGTAGAACGGCCGGGCGTGCATGAACGGGAAGTCAACGCGGTGCTCCCACGTGCGGCCGCGGTCGTCGGACGTGAACACCTTCCCCTGCCAGACGCGGCCGATCTGCTTCTTCTCGCGCCTCGCGCCGGGCAGCAGGTCGGGGTCGCTCGAGCCCCAGTCCGTCGTTGCGATCAGACGGCCGCTCGGCGCCCGCCCCAGGCCCGGGCTGTAGCACGAGACCCTCTGCGGATCGGGCGACTCGCACACCACCACGAAGTCATCCGCCAGCGGTTCGATTCGAGGCATGGCCGCCTCCTCCATAGTGCGGCGGCAGTCTACCACGCCCAAGATGACCCGTCCACCCCCCGATCTGCGTTTGACTCCACACGCCAGAAGCGGTATCGTGTTCGATCAACTGGAAGAAAGGAGCTCACGAATGGCCACACCGTTCTCCGGCGAAGGCAAGGTCAAGGTGGCGGTGATCACCGGCGGACACGCATACGACGTGCTCGGATTCAACGCGCTGTTCCGCAGCATGCCCGACGTAGACGCTTACATCCAGCACATGGAGGATTTCTGCTGCGACAACTCGGAGGCGAGAGACAGGTACGGGGTCGTCCTCTTCTACAATATGCACAAGGAGATGCCCACCGGCGAGGAGCCCTGGCCGATGCGGGACCGCAAGCAGGCCATCGAGCACCTCGGCAAGGTCGAGCAGGGGATCTTCCTCCTGCACCACGGGATACTTTCGCACCAGGAGTGGCCGTTGTTTCAGGAGATCGTCGGCATCAAGGACCGCACGATCACGCCGCACTTCGGAGAGACGATCCACGTCGACATCGCCAACCCGGACCACCCCATCACGCGCGGGCTGGAGCCGTGGGACATCCCTGACGAGGCCTACGAAATGAACAGCGCCGGCGAGGACAGCGACATCCTGTTGACCACCGAGCATCCCAAGAGCATGAAGACACTCGCCTGGACCCGGCAGTACAACAAGTCCCGCGTGTTCTGCCTCGAACTCGGGCACGACAACGAGGCGTACACGAATCCGAATTTCCGGACGGTCGTACATCGCGGCATCCGGTGGTGCGCGGGGGAGATCTGAAAGGGTTCCGGTAAGCGGCAGGCAGGAATGTCTGCCCCACCGGCAAGGCGCGCCGCGTGGTGGGGCAGACATTCCTGTCTGCCGGCCCCCATTCAGTGCCTACTCGCCCGGCAGCGGAACGGTTTGCCTGCTCCACGTGGGAGCGGTCGTCTTTACGGTCCCGTCTTCGATCCAGATGGGATCGATCCCCATCTGCTCGGGCTTGCCCTTCTCTTGGACGAGGTAGCTGGTCCAGTCGCGGCCGTCCGGGCCCGGGAAGATCGAGTTGTGCCCGGCGAAGAAGAGCGGATGGTCGGGATCGCCGGTGAACGCGATCCCCATCTTGTCGCACGCCTCCTGGTTCTGCACGCCGAACAACGGGTTGTTCGCCCCTTTGGTCCACGGGCCGAACGGGCTTGGCGCGGTTGCGTAGCCGACCTCGTAGCCGCGTGCGCCGCACGAGTAGAACAGGTAGTAGACGCCGTCGCGCTTGATGCAGTACGGGCCCTCGATCACGCGGTCCTCCCACGTGCCCGGCACCATGGTCACGCAACGGGCGGGCCCGGTCAGCGGCGCCGCCCGGTCGAGGTCCAACTCCGCCACCTGGAGCCATTCGCCGCTGGTCCAGAAGCCGTAGGTCTTTCCGTCGTCATCGGTCATCAGCGAAAGGTCGATGCCCCGGCCGACAGCCAGCGGCGCCTCCTCGGTGAGCATGCGGTACGGCCCGGCGATTTCGTTGGCGACGAGGATCGCCATGCCGAAGTCGGTTCCCTTCGCCTCGTTCTTCGCGCCAAACGTCAGGTAGAACCGGCCGCCGCGGTGGTGGATTTCCGGCGCCCAGAAGCGATCCTTATACCACGCCGCGCCCGGCACATCGTCGCGCCGGATCAGGTCCGCGGCGAACTCCCACTGCTTGAGATCCGCCGACTGGAAGAGCTTGACGCCCGGCGACAGGCCCTCCCAGTACGGCGGCAGGCTGCCCGTCAGGTAGTACACGCCGCCCACGACGGTGATCTGCGCATCACGGATGGAGTCGAAGGCATCCGTGTAGATCGGATTCTTGTACGTGAATGTACTGCCCACGGGTCCTCCTCAGCGCTGGGGCGCTAACTCCGGGTGAAGCTTGAGTATCACGGCCTTGACCAGGCCGGTCATCGTGTCCGGCTCGGTCTCCGGCAGCACCTTGACCGGGTGCGGATACCAGCTCTGGATGACATACCGCGTCGGCTTGCCGCCTGCCTTGACGTAGGCGTCGACCATCTTGAGCGTCCGCTCGGCGAACGCCACCCCCGACGTCTTCCCGCCCTGTTCCGAGTTGGCGATGAAGTTGAACTCCAGGCCCCGCAGCTTGGCGAAGTCCTCGTAGTCGCGGATCCGCTGGATCCAGTCGACCTTCTTCGGGTCCTTCAGCTTCACGGAGAAGTGCTCGCCGATGGCGTATTCGTAGGGATTGTCCACGGTCACGCCGGCGAATTTGCGGCCGGTCGCCTTCGCCTTGGCCAGGACGGTACGGACGATCTTGTCGTAGTCGCCCCAGTCCTGCCGCTTCGGGCCACGGGCGTGGTACGAAACGACGTCGCGATAGCCCCAGTTCGGGAAGTTGGTCAACAGGAAGAACTGGACCTTCGGAATGGCGCGCTCGACCCTGGCGAGGTAGATCATCAGCTGGTCGGCGGCCTTGGCGGCGGAGGTGAAGCGTTTCCCGTCCTTTCTTCGCGCGTAGAGGAGCCGGCGGACGGGGCCGTCGAGGTCCAGGTAGTCGATTCTGCCGCCGGCCTTGATGAACCGGCGGAACCGCGCCAGTTCGCGGCGGGCGGAATCCTCGCCGTTGCGGTCGTCCATCCGCGCGAAGCCGAGCGTCCCGCCGCACTCGAACGCGACCGGGATGCGGTTGGCCTTCAGCATCTTCGCCAGCGCCGCGAGCTGGTCGTCCGGCGTGTCCTTGAGCAGGCCGATGTACATCTTGATGCCGCTGACGTGGCGGCGGACGAACGCCCAGTCCGCCGGCCTCTCCAACAGCTCGAGCGGGTTCTTGTGGCACATCCATACTTCCGGGTGCTTCACCCGGCCCGTAGCCTTCCTGGCCTCTCCGCCGAGCGCCGGCGCCGCCGCCAACATGAACATCAGCCCGAGGAACAGGCTCGCGAATCCCATCGTCATTCTCACTGTTCTTCCTCCTCTCTCTGCGCTTCGTTCGCGCGACGGGCCGCCCGGACGAACGGCCACATCAGGTCCTTGTAGAAGCGATGTCCGCCTTCGCCATAGGCGTGCTTGAAGCGGTCGCCGGCGCAGGTCGCCGCGTAGATGCGACGGACTTGGTCGACCGCGCGGTCGACGTCTTCGTTGTCATGCAGCGGGTCGTCGCGGCCGTGGACGATCAACAGATGTCGCGGCGCGATCAGGCCGGCCACGTCGTGGAACCCGCCGAACCGCAGGATGCCGGGCACCATGTTGCAGTCACAATGGACCACCTTGCCGCTGGCCGCGACGTAGCCGTTGAAGCTGCCGCTCGCGATGGCGATCTGGATCCGCGTGTCACAGGCCGGCGTATAGGTCGACATCATGCCGCCGCCGGAGTTGCCCAGCATTAACAGGTCGCGGTCATGCACGGGCAGATTGGCGAGCGCCCAGTCGATGAAGCGGGCCATGTCCCAGGCGCGTTCGCCGGTCGGCGTGCGGCCGGCGAGGAGGCAGTGCATCAGTTGGCTGCGGCACTGGCGGTCGCCGTGGCGGCCGTGGATGTCGGGGACGCCGTCGCAGCCGATCCCACGCGTGGCCGGAGCGATGGCCAGGTAGCCTTCGCGGGCGGCTTGCAGGGCGACATCACGATCCTCGGCGATCAGGCGCGTTTTCGCATTATCGTCGGCGGCGATGCCGACGGACGTGTCGTAGCCACGGCGGTCGTGGCCGTGCGGGGTCATCGCCAGCGGGAACGGCCCGGCCCCCCTGGGACGAACGATCCAGAAGGGGACCCAGACGTCCGGCTCGGTCTCCAGCCGCCCGCGCTGCCGCGTGTGGTCGCCCATATCTTCCGCGTCTTCGAGCCGCGCGACCGGCACGTGCCCAGCGGCCGACTCCGCGATCCGGTCGAGCCCGATCAGCCGGCGCAGCGCCGACCGCGCCGCGGCCTGCCACGCCGCCACCGCCTCCGGCGTCTCGGCACAACAGGCAAACTCCCGCAGGTCCTCGTCGTACAGCCGTCCCAGGTAGGCCATCACGTCGGGCGAGTAGCTTGGCTGCGGCTCTGCGGTCACTCGGCTAACTCCCATTCCAGGTCGTCGTTCTGGCGGACGCGACCGCGCTGGGCCAGGTCGATGAAGAAGGCGCGGACCGTGGTGATGGCGTAGCCGCGCGGCCGGGCGACCTCGATGCCGAACAGCGCCCGGAACGCCTCACGCGCCGCCTGCGCCTCGCTGATGGGCGATTGCGTGCTCAGCGCGCCGAGCAGCGCCGCTTCGATCTTGTCGAGCCGCATCACGCAGCACCCCAGGTTGGCCTGGACGTCCGCACCGTGATGCGGGACGCGATGGCCTCGGAACTCCCACGCCGGATTCAGTTCGGCGACACGCCGCAGGCTCCGCCGCTGCGCGGCGACGTCGTGGAACAGGCCGAGCCAGTTGCCGGACGAGTCCATCCCGCCTTGCGGGAGGTCCCCGACGAAGGCGAGCCGCCGCTCCGGCTCGAACAGCGTGATCAGGCCGCGCTCGTGGCCCGGCGTGTGCAGCACCTCGAACGTCAGGCCCGCGTGCTCGACCGTGTCGCCCTCGCGGAGCAGGCGGTCCACGCGGACCGGCCCGCGGACGCGTTCCCGGAAGCTGTCGAGGCCCTCCTGTGTGGCGTTGTCCCAGATCGCGGCAGGGTCCCCGAAGTCGCCCTCCGGATTCGCCTTCTCGAAGTCCTCGACCACGCCGATGACCTTGCCTCGTCCCTGCGGGCCTTCACCCGCCGCAGCAGGCGCGCAGAGCAGCAGGAAAACCAGCATCGGCGAGCTTCTCAGCAAAGCGGTCATTCGGATCGCGCCTCCTCGGCTGCGGCCATTATCCGGGCCGCTCGGCCGCGATGCAAGCGCGGCCCCTTGCCCCCGCCCGACGGCGCAATATAATCCGGGATGCAATTCGGCCAAGGGGTATCGCATGCACATGAAGAGGATGGCGCTCGCGTGGTGTATCTGCGCGCTGGGCGGCGCCGCGTTCGGCTATGGCGTCGACGGTAACTTGGGCCTGCGTTCGGCGGAGCGAATGAGCCCGACGAAGATCGTGCTTCGGTTCGGGCCCGCGGTCAGTGCCGGCGTGATCCCGAAGAAGGCGGCGATGTTCCAGGTAGTGAGCCCTACGGACTGGGAGTTTCAGTTGGGCGTGAACGCGGCCTCGGCCGCGGTGGTCAAGACGGAGCCCGACGCCGCGTACCCGGCTGGCTGGGCCGGGCCGAGGTTCCAGAAGATCACGGTCGAGGTGGTGTTGCCCGACGGCAAGCCGATGAAGCCGAAGCACCGCTACTGGATCCGCGTCAACTCGGCGTGGGTGGTCGGCTCGGCCATGCGGGGCAAGTGGATCGTTGCACCCGGCAAGACCCCGGGCGATGACCTGCTTCCGCGATACGGCATCCGCGAGCTGTCCGTCGTCTCGCCCCATGTCCTGCTGGTCACGACCGGGCCGGGGGTGGACCTCAAGCGACTGTCCGACACCGCCAGCATCGGCGTGACTTCGCCCGACGACCCCGACTTCCGCGTCCCTGTGCATCCGATCAAGGTCGGCCGCCGCTCCAGCCTCGACGCCTACATCCCACGCGGCTGGCCGTGGAACTTCCTCCAGCGGCACGACATCTTCCTCGTGCTCGACCGCAAGCTGAAGAATGGTAAGACATACACCGTGGACCTGAACGCGCGGCCGGGCCAGCCGGTCACCTGCGGGCGTGCGAAGATGACGCTGAAGTTCGACGCCCGGCGGTCGATCAACCTGGCCATCAAGGTCAACCAGTACGGCTATCTGCCCGACGCGACGAAGTATGCCTACGTGGGGATGTGGATGGGCGACCTGAACGCGTGTGACTTCGGCCCGCATCTCAAGAGCGCCGAGGTCCGCGACGCGAAGACGCACGCGGTCGTTCTGCGCGGCACGCCAACGCTGCGACGGCGGGCGACGTATCAACTGATCAACGGCCGGCTCCTCCCCGACCCGACGCGTGTCAAAGGCCCCGAGACCGTCTACAAGCAGGACCTCTCGTACGAGGACGTGTACCAGCTCGACCTGTCGGCGTTGAAGCACGAAGGGATGTATTACGTCGCCGTGCCAGGGATGGGCCGCAGCGTCGCGTTCCGTATCGCCAGGGACATCTACGCCGAGCCGTTCCGCGTCGTGATGAACGGCATCTTCCACCAGCGGTGCGGGATCGAGCTGAAGGAGCCGTGGACGAAGCACTACCGGCCCGCCTGCCACCGCAACAAGACCGAGTACTCGACGTTTCGCCGCGGCGTCCATCGCGATCCGTGGAAGAACCTGCCCAAGCACGCCACCGACGGGAAGACCCACGACCTGTGGGGCGGGCACCACGACGCCGGTGACTGGAATCCCCGGGCGCATCTCGAGGTCGCCGAGGTCCTCTTCCTGCTCTACGAGCTGAACCCCGGCGCGTTCAAGGACGGCCAGCTCAACATCCCCGAGAACCGGAACGGCGTGCCCGACGTGCTCGACGAGGCGCACTGGGCGCTGGACCTGTGGACGCGGCTCCAGGACAAGGACGGCGGCGTGTGGCACGGCATCGAAAGCAACGGCGATCCGCTGGAAGGGGACGCCCCCGCGACCGACCGGCTGCGCGAGTTCGCGTTTGCCAAGGACGCGGCGGGGTCGTACTGGTTCGCCGCTGTCGCCGCGCAGGCGTCCACCATCTGGAAAGCGCTGGGCCGCGCCAGGGAGGCCGACGCGTTCCTGTCGCGGGCGAAGCGCGCGTGGGATTGGGCGGAGAAGAACGGCGGCGGCGCCGAGCACGACCGCCACGTCTTCGCCGCGGCCATGCTCCTGCGGGCCACGGGCGAGCGGAAGTACGACGACGTGTTCAAGCAGCACTCGGTCTATACGAAGGACCCGACCGCGCCCCCGGATCAATGGAAAAAGTACGACCAGGTATACGGCTCGTACTACTACGCGACGCTGCCCCGTGCCGACGCGAAGCTGCGGGCGACGATCGTCGCGGCGTTCGAGGCGCACTTCCGCGGGTGGGAGCGCGCCGCCGCCACCACGACGTATCGCTACATGCGGAGCCCCTACGCGCCGAACACCTGGGGCACCGGCGGCCTGCCCAAGTGGCTGGTCAAGCCGGCGATGACGATGGCCCTCACCCGCGACGCCAAGCTCGGGCGGGCGTGCCGCAAGTGGATCGCGCTCACCTGTGACTTCTCGCTCGGCTGCCATCCGATGAACCTGGTGTTCACGGCGGGCCTCGGGCAACGCTCCATCGCCGGTCCGTGGCACCACCTGATGTGGAACAGCCCCGAGGGCGTCATCCCCGGCATCCAGACCGAGGCGGCGGGCGGGCGATGGATCGCCGGCCAGCACCCCGGCCGAGGCGGCATGGCCAAGTGGCCCGGGATGAGCCTCTATCCGCCGGGGCCCTGGCCGGACCTCTACAAGTATTCCGAGTTCGCCTCGCCCGGGATGAACGAGGGCGTGGTGACCACCCAGGCGTTGACCGCCTTTGCCTACGGCCTGCTGCTTCCCGCCGTGAAATAGCTCGCCCAGCGATCCGAGCTTGAACGCGGGGGCAATTTGTCATAACATCCCCGCTGCCCGGCGACAGTTCCTGTACCCAAGGAGGAGACATGGGACGCCTGCTACTCGCCGTTCTGTGGGTGTGCTTCGTGGCCGCGAACAGCGCCGGCGCGGCGACGGCGGAACGCGACCCGCTGCCGCCCGAGAAGGAGGGCAGATTTCCCGTGCACGTTCCGGCCTATGAGGGCGTGGACCAGATCCTGCTGCTCTCCAGCCGCTGGGTGATCGTGGCGACGACGAACATCAAGGAGGTCGTCGCACAGATCGAGAAGCTATCCGGCGGGAAGTACCTGAAGACCATCGCGACGTGGGAAGCCAGCGCCAAGGCCGGCAAGCCGAACTGGACCGCGTACAAGGGCCGCTGGAAGATCCGCGACACGCACATCGCCAAGGCGCGCGAGCTGGCCGGCGACTGGAAGCTCGGCGAGCCCGCCTTTTTTGCCGTTACCAGCGCCGACGACCCCGCCTACCGCGGCGGCAAGCGGCCGAGGCGCGTCGGGCGCGTGCCCGTGTCGCTCGGCGGCTCACGCGTTCGCGGCGGGCCCCAGGCGCACTACGCGCACTACTCGTACCTCGAGATGCCATCGCCGCTCCAGAACGGCAAGACGTACACGGTCACGCTCGGCAACGGCAAGAAGGCGACGTTCCTCTACGACGAGATGCGGACGGTGTCGCGGGCGATCAAGGTGAACCAGGTCGGCTATCTGCCCGACGCCGCGAAGAAGTACGCCTACCTCGGCTGCCATCTCTACGAACACGGGCCGATGGACCTGTCGTACGCGAGGACGTTCAAGGTCGTCTCGGCCGCGGCCGGCAAGGTCGTCTACCAGGGCGCGGTCAAGCTCCGCGAGAAGAACCCGCTCTTCGCGCCGCGGCCGGACAAGGGCGACGACCCGAACACCCGCCCGCCCATCTGCGGCGAGGATGTGTACGAGATCGACCTCGGCGGGCTGAAGGAAGAAGGCGAGTTCTTCATCAGCGTCCCCGGCGTAGGGCGGTCGTGGACGTTCCGCCACGCCCGCGACGCCTACGGCGAGGCGTTCTACACGGCCGCCCGCGGCCTGTTCCACCAGCGCTGCGGCATCGCGCTCGAACGCAAGCACACGGCGTGGACGCGCGTCCGCTGCCACACCGACCCGGTCTACGAATGCGAGCACGTGCCGTTCGGCCCCGGCCAGTTCCACCGGCCCAAGGGCTACCAGATCTTCGACGTGATCGGCGCCACGACGGACCTCTCGAGGCCGACGCGCGACGTTATCGGCGGCTGGCACGACGCCGCCGACTGGGACAGGAACATCTACCACTACTCGTGTGTCTTCGACATGCTCAACGCGTTTGAGCTGTTCCCGAAGAAGTTCACCGACGGCCAGCTCAACGTCCCGGAATCGGGCAACGGCATACCGGACATCCTCGACGAGGCGGAATTCGGTATCGAAGTGTGGAAGCGGAGCATGGACCGTCGGGGCGGCGTCTCGGGCATGGTGGAGACGAAGACGCATCCGAAGATGGATGCCCGGGAACA
>CAZDHT010000022.1:0-33643 GCA_964505325.1 uncultured Planctomycetota bacterium
TGCGAATCGCGAGCAGCGCCAGACCCATCAGCCCCAAACCCGCCGGCTCGGGGATGGGCAGCGCCGGCTCGACTTTTTCGAAGATGAAGATGTTGTCATGCAGGGCTTCGGCCGCGTCGGCGTTCGCCGCGATGTAGAGCAGCGACGCATCGCCGTTGACCGCCAGGCCGTGGCCGTTCATGTTCGTGTCGCCCGCGGTGTTCGTGATCAGGCCGGTGAGGTCGAGGTACATCGAGCCGGCGCCGTTGTCGTCGTCCGGGTCGAGGTCGAGCTGGTTGAACCCGCCGCCCAGACTGAAGGCGGTGACGTAATTGCTGCCGCCGGTCGCGCTCAGCACGTAGACGTTGCCCGACGCGTCGTTGGCGAGGGCCGTGATCACGTCGCTCGCCGTCGGCACCAGGTCGTTCAACTGGGCGCTGCTGACGGTGCCGGACGTGACGGAGTTGCTCCGCGTGCCCTCTGTCGATGCGGTCGGGGCCAACGTAGGCGTGATGGACAGATTCAGCGTCTTGCCGTTCTGGCTGAGGCCGCCGCGGCTGTCGATGAACAGGAACTGATAGTCGGTGCCGTCGTCGCCCAGGTAGGCGAGGTACGACTTGTGATTGCCGGTGGTGACGCCGCCGTCGTCGAAACAGTGCTGAGCGGTATCGACCCGGCTGGCCACCGTGCCTTCACCAAGAACGTCCACCCCGCCCACCGACGCCGCCGCCCGGATCTCGTGTACCTTGTCGCCGTTCCCCGTGCTGACCATGGTGACCACCGTCTGTTCGGCGGGCAGATAGGCCATGCCCACGTTGCCCGAGTTCAGCGGCGAGCGGTTGTCCACCGGCGGCGTTCCGCCGGGATCGTAGGCGCTGACCGTGCCGGCGTAGGTCTGGGCATAAACCGTCGTCCCGACGGTGTAACTGCGGACGGAGCCGGTGCAGGACTCGTGTGAGCCGCCCAGGTCGCCCGTAGCGGTGGGATCCAGCCAGAAGAACGAATGGCCGGATGACCGGTGATCGCTCCAGTAGATCCGGTCATTGTCCAAGTGATAGGCAATGCGCCCGCTGTTCTGGGTGTTGCTGAACGCGGTGGAAGTCTGCACGCGCAGCACCTGCGGCACGCCGGCCACCTCGACGCGGTTGTACACCGGCGCCGCCGTCGCCGCCATCGGCGCGAGCAGCAGCGCCACGGCCACTAATCCAAGAAACGACATCCATTTTCGAGTCATCTTTCTTCCTCTCTTTCTCCTTCCCAAGATGAATGGAACGCCCAGGAGCATCAGTCCGAGCCCACCCGGCTCGGGGATAGGCAGCGGCGGCTCAAATAGGTCGAACTGCCAGATCCGGTCGCTCCCGTTGGCGACGTACAGCCGGTCGCCGCTGGGCGAGAAGCCCAGGCCCCAGCCCTGCAGCAGGTCGGGGTCGGCGTCGCCCGAGTCATAGGTCAGCTCGATGTGGTTGTCTGCGGTGTCCGGATCGAGGTTGACGTACGTGGCGGGGGAATCGTCGGCCAGGTTGCCCCACGTGAAGCCGGCCGCGGAGAGATACACCTTACCCGCCGTCGTGTCGGTGCTGATGAAGTAGACGTTGCCGTCCAGCGGGTTGTATGCGCAGTCGTTAACCTGGTCGCTGACACCGAGCACGAGGTCCTGGAGGAAGCTCGTGGGCGTGCCGCCGGAGCCGCCGACGAGCCAACCGCCGCCGGTGATGGTCCGCGTGCCCGCGGCTGGCGTCCCTGGGTTCCAGCCGGTCAGCGGCCCCCACTCCGTCTTCAGCACGCCGGTGGTGATGGGCCGGGTGTCGGTGCCGCCCGAGGGGGTGACTCCGATCAGGACATTCCACGTATCGGTGTTGAGGCCGGTCTCGCCCATCAGGGCCAAGCCGGACTTGTGATACCCGTAGCCAACGGTCCGGTTCATCTCCCGCCCATCAGCGCGGCGCGCGCCTTTGCTGTTGGTGGCGTCGTACGTGCCGTCGTCGGCCTCGAAGCGCACCTCCGCGTAGTAAGGGTCCGAATCGCCACTGAAGTGAAAGAACGCTCCATTGGGCATCGTGCGAGTGAACCCCGAGCGACAGGCGAAGAGGCCCGTCTTGACGCTGCTGGACACGCTGGCCTCGTACATCTCGCGGCTGGCGTCCCAATACCGCACTAGCGCGACCTGGCCGCTGACGGCAGCGTTGTTCGGCGACTCGAGCCCCGGGCTCATGATGTGGTACTCATAGCCCGAGCTGGCGTCGTCGTACGCGTAAGCGTACCCGTCATTGGTCACCTTGACTCGGTCCATCGTCACGCTGCTGTGGCCGCCGCTGCCCTGGAGGATCAGCGGGATGCCGCTGCCGTCAGTCCGAATCTGGTACGACGGAGCCGCCGTTGCGGTCATGGGCGCCAGAAGCAGCGCCGCCACAAGCAAGCCAAGTAACGACATATGCCTTCTGAACATGGCTCCACGCCTCCTTTCCCCTCCCAAGGGAATCAACGCACTCACAACGTCCAGCCATGGACTCTTTCGCTCACACACAGCTCTCTCCTTTCGCAACAGGGTCCAAGGATGCTGTCCTTCTTCCGTTTCGCGTCTACGCGGCGGCCACCGGCCGTTTCGACCGGTCCACGGTTTCCGCCGACACGGTGCTCTTGCACGCCGGACAGTGCCACAGCTCCACGGGCGGCAGTCGACCGAGCCGCTGCACGGAGTGGAACCGTGCCCGCTCGTGCTGACACGTTTGCCTTGGCGCCATCACTGGCCTCCTTTCGAGCCAAACCTGTTGTCCGCCCTGCACCGCGCGGGGCGGGTTGATCACTGCGTCTGTCGATACGGCTTGGCGGCGGCATACAGCGCCAGGCGCTGCTCGACCTCGGCGGCGAGCGCCGCCTGGTCTGCCGCGCGCGCCGCGGCCTGCGCCTTCCGCGCCGTCGCCACCGCTTCGCCGAAGCGCCCCGCCTCGGCATACGCCGCGGCGAGGGTGTCCAGTATCCGGGCGTCCTTCCCGCCCGTTCGCTCGTTCAGTCGGCCGGCCCACCTGACCGCCCGGGCGCCGTCGCGCTGCGCGGCGTCGGGGCACGTGGCCAGCCACCACGCCATCGTGCGGGCGAGCAGCGGCTCGTCGGGCACCAGCCGCAGGCCGTCCCGCCAGGTCTTGAATGCCTCGTCGTAGCGCTTCCGGCGACAGAGCAGGAGCCCGAGCTCCTGGCGCGCCTCGGCCCCCTTGGGGCGGCGGCGCAGCGCCCGCTCGAACTGCTTGGCCGCGTCGTCCAGCCGGCCAAGCTTGGCCAGGGCCACGCCGAGATTCGTACGAATGCCGTATTCGTTCACGCTGGGATCGGCCGCGGCGTGCTTCAGCGCGGCGTCGTAGTGCGGGAGCGACCCTGCATAGTCGCCCCGAAGATTGAGGATGTCCGCCAGACTGACGTTCGCCAGCGCGTGGGTCGGAGCGGCCTTCAGCACCAGCCGATATTGCTGCGCCGCCTGCTCCAGCCGCCCCTGCCGACACAGGGCGGTTCCCAGGAAGAGCCGCATCTCGATCTCGGTCTTAGAGGCGCCGGACTCGGTCGCCGGCTCGAGCAGCCCGCGCGGCAGCCGGAGGCCGTGGACGAGCACCTTCGTCGCCTCCGCTGCCTTGTCCTGCTTGAGCAACAGGCGACCCAGTTGCTCGATCATCGCCCGGTCGTTCGGGTCGTGCGCCAGGTAACCCTCGAGGTGCCGGATGGCGTCATTCGGGCGCCCCAGCGCCGCATAGCTGTCGATGAGGCGCTTGTGCAACACCGGCGAGTCCGGGGTGCGCGCCACGAACGGCGCAAGCAGCTCGATGACCTCTTTGTGCCGGCCCGCCTGGATGAACGCGGCGGCTTTCGAGCAGGCGTTGTGGACGTGGATCATCGCCTTGGGGTCTTTCCGCCGACCCGGCGCAACCGGCCGCGTCGCGTGGCTGGTGCCGCCGAGGTATCCCAACTGCTTGAGCGCGTCCAGAGCACGTGTGTCCAACTCGACCGAGACAGCGTGCGCGGTCTTCATCGCCTTCCGCCGCGCATCGAGCCGGGCCTTCAGTCGAGCCACCGCCTGGACCTCGGCGGCGTACACGTTCTTCATCTCGCTGTGATCGGCGAGCAGGTTGTAGAGCTCCGGCACGGGACAGTCGATGTACTTCCATCGCCGCGTCGTCAGTGAGTAGAGCGGCGCCCAGCCGTAGCCGTTGAGCAGGAAATGGCTCTCGCCGTAGCATCCCGCCTCGTCACCGCGCCGGCCGAGGAGGTCGCGTCCCGACATCTGCTCGGGGCGTTGCAGGCCTGCCACGCTCAGCACGGTGGGCGCGATGTCAGCCAAGCCGGCGACCTCGTGCACAACTGCGGGCCCGTCCGCGCCGCCCGGCGGTACGACGATCAGCGGCACGCGCATCGTGGTGTCGTACACGAGCGCTCCGTGTTCGTGCTCGCCGTGTTCGCCGAACGCCTCGCCGTGATCACCGGCCACAACGATGAGCGTGTTGTCGCGCAGGTCGCGCTGATCCAGGTAGTCGACGATGCGTTTGATCTGCGCGTCCATGAACGCGATCTCGCCATCGTAGGCATCCCGGTGCCGGCTGCGATACGGCTCGGGGGCACGGTACGGCTCGTGCGGATCGAAGAAGTGCACCCAGCAGAAGAAGGGCCTATCCCCCTGCTGCCCCAGCCACTCCAGCGCACGGTCGGCGACGACGTTGGCGGGGTTCTCCATCCCGAACAGGTCGTCTGCCGTGTCCGGCGGCGCCATGCGGTCGTCGTAGACCTCGAAGCCTCGGTCCACGCCGAACCGCTTGTCGAGTACGAAGCTGGCCAGGAAGGCGGCCGTCCGGTAGCCGCGCGCAGCAAAGAGCTCGGCGAGCGTGGGCAGGCCGGGGCCGAGCTTGGCCCGGCCGTTGTCGCGCAGGCCGTGCTCAGGCGGCAGGACACCGGTCATTATCGTGGCGTGGGAGGGCAACGTCAGCGGCACGTGCGTGAAGGCGTTGGCGTAGCGCCGGCCGCGGGCGGCCAGCGCGTCGAGCGTCGGCGTCTCCGCGCTCGCGTGGCCATAGCAGCCGATTCGGTCCGCGCGGGTGGTGTCGAGCGTGATGATAATGATGTTATATCGAGGGGCGCGGCGCGCCAGCAGCACGCTGCCCAGGCCGATTGCCAAGGCCGCGGCAGCCAACACAGCGCCAGCCACCAGCAGTCTTTTTCTCGTCATCACCGTCTGCTCTCTCTTCCGTCGCCGCGGCCGGCGAATCTGCCGTCCTTCTTCGTCCGCGCACACGTCGGCACGCGTAGTGCACCACTGCACTATCCATTCATCACAGAGCAAAATGCATGCCGCGCCGGCGTTCTTTTGCGGCCCAGCGTCGTAAGCCCTTACTACTCAAGGCTTCACGGCGACAGATTGCCCGTTCCGGTGCGTCCGGCCAAGGAGGCCGGATGTTGCCAAAAAGCACTCCCCAAATGTCCGAAAATGTAAAACCTTGCCTCACTATGGTTTATGCCGTTGCCGAAACGCATCGTGCAGTGCGGATTTCGCGCAACACCAAGACCGCTTTCACTGCCGGCGCGGGCCGAGACAGCCCAATTCTCGCCGGACCAGAGGAAATCCCTAAAGGTTGCACGGCGCTCATGTCGATACACGAATAGGGAACGATGTGGGACCCTTTCCGCACCCACAGCCAGCCCCGAACATGAACCGGTCGACCATCGGCCCGCCCAGGACCGCTGTCGAAGCAACAGACGCTGCAGCGCCAACGCATCCCCGCGCTTGATGGCCCGCGGCTCGTCGTTGTGTTCACCCAGCCGGGAACCGAGAGTTTCGGATCGCCGACGGAGCTCGGCGATTCGCGGTGTCGTTTCGTTCTGGAGGGACCCCAAAATGCAGCACCCCAAACTCAGCCGCAGTTCGGTCCGCGACCCGATCCGGCGCAGACGGTTCTCCTGGCGGGCCGCTTTTTTCACACTCAACGTCGTGGGGCTCGCCCTCATCTTCTGGCACGTCTGCGCCGCGCGCCCGCCGTCGGGCAAGCTCGCCGCGACTCTAATCTCACCGTTCGAGGGAGAATCGCCGACGGACATCCACCGGGTCGTCGTCCGGCTCAGCGCCCCGCTTGACCCAGGCACCGTCAAAGACGACGCCCTCACGCTCGCGCCCTCTGTACCGGGCAAGGTGGCGCTGAAGGGAGACCAAGACCTGCATCTCCGGCTCGCGCGGCCGCTTCGCAAAGCGACGCGATATCAGGTGCGCATTTCCCGCAAGCTCTGCGGGCTGCGCGGCGAGCGGCCCGACGGCGAGCTCCTGTACTTCACCACCGTGCCGCTGACCGTCGAGGATGTCTCGCAGGCCAAGATCGAGGCCGGCCGTTCTTCGGTCATCGCAATCCGCTTCAGCGGGCCGGTGGATCCGCGCGAGCTGGCCCGGCACCTGAAGCTCCGGGACCCCGACAACAGACCGGTTTCGTTCACGCTCGTCGGCAGCAAGCCCGACGCCACCGTGCGCATCCGCATACCTCGGGTCGACTCTGAGCAGGTCCAGGTGCTGATATCCGGCGAACTGACCGGGACGGACGGGCCGCTCCCGCTGGGGAACAGGTCCCTGCATATCGTAAAGGTGTCCACAAAGCTGCGCTTCCTGGGGATGCGGGCCAGGTACAGGCGTTCGCGGCCCTGCGTCGAGATCCGTGCGAACTCGCCAATCGCCCCCTCAGCCGCCAAGCTGTTCGTGAAGATCGATCCGCCCGTCGTGCACACGTTCGACGCCGACGACCAGGGGCTTCGCATCCTCGGCAAGTTCAAGCCGGGCCAGCGCTACGCCGTGACACTCAAGGCCGGGCTGCTGGCCGATGCCGCCGGCACGCTCGACAAAGAGCTGACCCGCGCCGTGTGGTTCCCCGACCGGCCCAAGAGCCTGCGGTTCGCCTTTGGCAGCGGATACCTCTCGCCGCGCGGGCTCCTCAAAGTGCCGATCCGCTCGGTCAACGTGAAGAGCGCCAAGCTCGCCGTCCGACGCCTGTACGCCAGTAACCTGGTCGAATACGCGCTGCGAAGCGACGGCGAGACACCCTGGTCGCTCGCCACAGGGCTGGGCGACAGGGAAATCCGCATCGAGGACAGGCGGAACGAGGACGTGGAGACCCTCGTCGACCTGCGCGCGCCGGCGGGCGCAGACCCGCGCGGGGTGTTCGGGCTGATGGTGCGTCGGCCGGGCGACTATTGGACCCGCGACAGCGCGGTAATCGTGGTAACGGACCTGGGCTTGTCCGCTCGGCTCGCCGAGCGCCGGGCGCTGGTGTGGGTCACGTCGATAGCGTCCGCAAGGCCCGCGGCCGGCGTCGAGGTCACCGTTTACAGCGACCGGCGACAGAAGATGGGCGTCGCGCTGAGCGACAGCAATGGGATTGCCGACGTGAAGCTGCGCCAAGTGCCTGCCGGCGAGGAGCCCGCCCTCGTCGTCGCCGCCCGGACCGGCGAACTCACTTACATGACCCTCGCCCGAAACTGCCGCTCGCGCGGGCACGCCTCGGCAAGCGGCCGACCGTACCTGTCGAAGGGGTACGAGGTCTTCGTCTTCCCGGAACGTGGAGTCTATCGGGCCGGCGATACCGCGCGGATCTCCGCGTTCGTGCGGGGGGTTGCCAACGAAACGCCGCCGCCGATGCCGCTCGAACTGGTGGTCAAGAAACCGAACGGGCGCGAGCTGCTCCGAAAAAGCGTGATGAGCGACCGGGCTGGCCGGTTGGTGACCGACGTGGCGATCCCGCGCGGGGCACCGGGCGGCCGATACCGCGCGGCGTATCACCTCCCCGGGAAGCAAGAGCCGCTCGACGGGACGCACTTCCGCGTCGCCGACTACGTTCCCCGAACGCTTCGGATGAAGCTCACGGCCCCGGTCGAGCCGCTCGCGGCGTCCAGGCCGCTCGAGATCAGGGCCCGCGTTGAGCATCTGTTCGGCGATGCCGCGTGCGGCCTCAAGACGACCTGCCGCGCCCGCTATCGCGCCGCGGGTTTCCGCCCCCAAGGCTGGAGCAGTTACGGGTTCGGCGACGGACGAGAGAAGACCGGCACGTCCCGCCTCGACCTGCCCGAGAAGAAACTGGATGAATCCGGCAACGCGGCCTTCGAGCTCAAGACGCCGAAGGTGGCCGCCCAGGCGGCGATCCGGGTGGACGTTGAGGTGGAGGTGCGGGAGCAGGGCGGACGGGCCCTCACCGAGATGCTCTCCCGCCGGCTCGATCCGTGGCCGTTCTACGTGGGTATCAAAGCGCCCGAGACGGAGGTCGTCCCCGGCGAAGCTGCAAGCTTCTCCCTGGCGGCGGTCCGGCCCGACGGCAAGCCCTGCGCCAAGGGCCGGCGGTTCACGGCGGCGCTTTGCCGCGTGTCGTTCTCCAACGTCCTCCGCCGCCGCGGGAGCGGGCGCCTCGAGTATGAGTGGACCCGGCACGAGACGCTGGTGGCGAAGACCGAAGGACACTTCGCGCAGGGTTTGGCGCAGGTGACACTGACCCCTCAGCACGCGGGCCCGCACCGGCTGACAGCCGAGTGCGCGGGGGGATGCGCCGCGACGGCCGACTTCTACGTGAGCGGCTCCGGCCCGCAGTGGGCCGTGGCCGATCCCGAACAGCTCCAACTCCGTCTCGATCGTAAATCATACCGCCCGGGAGACGTGGCGAAGCTTCACATTCAGTCCCCGTTCGGAGGCAGCGCCCTTGTCTGCGTGGAGACCGACCGGGTCGTCGCGCAGCGGGTGATCGAGCTGCCAAGCGGCGAAGGAACACAGGAATTCGTCGTGGACGAGGCATGGCGGCCGAACGTCTATCTCACGGCGACCGTCGTCCGGCCGGTCGAGGCCGAAGACGAGTGGCGCCCGCACCGCGCCTCGGGCGCGGTGCAACTCGACGTCGACTGCACAGACCGCAAGCTTGAACTAACCGTGGAGGCTCCGGAGCACGTGCGCCCGGAGCGCGAGATCGAGGTCGCGGTCCGGGCGATGACCGGCGGCCGGCCGAAGCCGGGAACGGCCGTGATTATCGCGGCGGTGGACGAGGGGGTCCTCGCCCTCACCGGCCACAGGACGCCGTCCCCGTGGAAATTCTTTTGCGGGGCCCGGCGCCTTGGGGTGGAGGAGTACGACATGTTCTCGCGGCTGGCGCCGGAGCTCGCCGCCTGGAGGGTGGGCAAGCGCGCCGAGCCCGGCGGCGACGGCGGAGCGGAGCAGGAGGAATCGGAGTTCGTCCGCCGCCTGAGCCCCATCCAGGCCAGGCGCGTCAGGACCGCCGTCCTCTACGCCGGCGCGCTGACGACCGGCGAGGACGGGCTGGCCCGCGCCAGGTTCAAGCTGCCCGAGTACCTGGGCGAGCTGCGCCTCATGGCCTGGGCCGCGAACGGCGCCCAGTTCGGCTCGACCGAGAAGCCGCTCCCGGTGAAGAGCCCGATTATGGCCCGAGCCTCGTGGCCCCGGTTCCTCGCGCCGGGCGATGAGTTCGAACTCCCCGTCACCGTCTTCAACCGGACGGCCGGCAACGGGGCCGTGAAAATCACACTCTCCTCCGACGGCCCCCTCCACCCCTCCGGAAAGCTGTCTGAAAGCGCCGAGGTCCCCGCGGGGGGCGAGCGGACCGTCCGCCTGAGCCTCTGCGCCACCGGCGTGGGCAAGATCAGCGCGCGGGTCACGGCGTCGCTGGGCAACGAGAGCTATCGCGAGTCCGTGGAAATCCCCGTCCGGCCGGCGGTGGCATTTGCCCGGACGGCCGGCTCGATGGTCATCGCAGGCCCCGGCGAGAAGCGTGTCACGGTCGGCGGCGACTTCATTCCCGGCACGGACAGGTGCTCGGTGGTGTTCGCCGCAAGCCCGGTGGTCGAGCTGACCGGCGCGCTCCACTACCTCCTGGAGTACCCCTACGGCTGTGTTGAGCAGACCACGTCGAAGATGGTCCCGCTGGTTTATCTGCGCGACCTGGCCGAGCTTGCCCGGCCTCAGTCGGTCGGCTCAGAGGAGATCGAGGAGATGCTGCGGGCCGGCTTCGTGCAACTGCACACGATGCAGACCCACTGCGGCGGGTTGGCCACGTGGCCGGGCGGATCGAGTCCCTACCCGTGGGGCAGCCTGTATGCGGCAGACCTGCTGGTTGAGGCAAGGAAAGCCGGCTACGAAGTTCCCAAAGCTCTGCTGGACCCGCTGCTCGAGTATGTACAGTCGAAGGTCCAGAGGTGGGCTTCGTCGCGCGACGGGAAGGGACGCCCGGACCTGTTCGGTCACGCGGCCTATGCCTGTTATGTTCTGGCGCGGGCTGGTCGGCCGGCTTACGCGTGGATGGCGCGGCTGGAAGAGGTGCTGCGCGAGAGCGACAAGACGAAGAGGGCGCTGCCCGTTACGGCGCGGTTCCATCTCGCCGCTGCCTACCTCGCGGCCGGTCAGCGAAAGGCGGCAAAGAGCTTCGTCGCGCTGGCCCGGCCCGCGGCCAAGGTGCGCCAGGCAGGCGGCTATCTGGGCTCCCCGGTCCGTGAGGCCGCGGTTATGCTTTCGGTGCTGCTCGACCTGGACGCGGAGTCCCCCCAGATTCCCGCGCTGGCCCATCGCCTGAAGACGAACCTGCGCCTGGGTGCGTGGGGAACGACGCAGGAGAACGCCTTCGCCCTGCAGTCGCTCGGCAAGTACGCCCGACGGCTTGGCGTATCGCCTGAAGCGGAAGCTGCGGTCACCCTTCCCGACGGCTCGACGCGCAAGTTCCAGGCGAGGGAAGGACTCCTCCTGGATCAGATCGGGGCGGGCCAGTCGGTGCGCGTCAAAGTGGAGGGGAATGCCAGGCTGTATGCGTTCTGGCACGCCGAGGGAATCCCGAAGCAGGGCCAGGCCATCGAAGAAGACTCCGGGATTTCAATACGCCGGACGTTTCTGGCCGCGGATGGCAAGAGCGCCGCCGACCCGGCGGACCTTGTCCAAGGGAGGCTGTATCAGGTCCGCCTGGCAGTGACGGCGGATCGCTCGGTCAGCAACCTGGTGATTACTGACCTCTTGGCCGCCGGACTGGAGGTGGAGAACCCGAACCTGCGCGGCTCGGCACGGCGGGAAGTGCAGGAGGGCCGAAACCGGCTGGCCGTGGACCACGTCGAGCGGCGGGACGACCGGGTGCTGGTGTTCGGCCGGCTCCGCGGCGGACGGTCGGAGTTCCGCTACGTCGTGCGTGCCGTAACCGCCGGCACGTTCGTCCTGCCCGCCGCCGAGGTCTCGTGCATGTACGACCCCGCCCTGTATAGCGTGCACGGACAAGGCACAGTGAGGATCAGACCATGAGCAAGAGCCATGCGCCGAGGCGCAAGTGGCGGCGGCGCCTCGAGCGCGCCGCAGGTGCCGCCGTGGCTGGCGCGGCCTTGCTCGCACTCACGCTGTACACGCTTCATCTTGCCTTTCCGTTCCCGGCCGAGCGGCTGGTGGAGGCCCAGTCGGGCGGGTCGGCGTTCATCCAGGACCGCGACGGCGGGGTCATCGCGTGGCGCGTCGATGCAACGGAAGCGTGGCGACTGCCGGTGCGGCTCGAAGACATCTCGCCGTGGCTGATCAAGGCGACCATCGCCGCGGAAGACAAGCGGTTCTGGCGCCACTGCGGGGTCGATCCCCTGGCGCTGGCGCGCGCCGTCCGCCAGAACGTCACGAACTTCCGGCGCGTGTCCGGCGCCTCGACGATCACGATGCAGAACATCCGCCTGCTCTGGCCGCGGCGGCGGACGTACTGGGCCAAGTGCGTGGAAGCCTTCCGCGCCGTGCAACTCGAGCAGAACGCAACGAAGGGCGACGTCATTCAGCTCTACGTGAACCTGGCGCCGTACGGCGGCAACGTCATCGGGGTCGGCGCCGCCGCCCGGCGGTACTTCGGCAAACGCGCGGCGGAGCTTTCCCTCGCCGAGGCGGCGCTGCTCGCGGGCATTCCGCAGCGTCCGGCCCGGTTCAATCCCCGCAAGCACCTCGACCACGCGCTCAAGCGGCGCGAGTTCGTCCTGAGCCGAATGCGCGAGCTCGGTCTGGCATCTGACGATGAGGTCCGCGCCGCCGAGCGGGGGCACATCGAGATCTGCCCGCCGCAGCGTCGGACGGAGGCGCCACGATTCGCAGACTATGTCCTGGCTCTGCGCAACGGAAACGGCGGTGCCATTCGGACCACCCTCGATCCGCGAATCCAAATCGTGGCGCGCGGGGTGGTATCCGAACACGCGGCCAAGCTAAGGGCGACGGGAATCGACGGGGTGGCGGCGGTGGTCGTGGGCGTCGGGGCCTCCGACCTGCTCGCCATGGTCGGCTCGGCCGACCCGACCGATCGCCGGACCGGGTCCGTCAACGGTGCCATTGCGCGGCGCCAGCCCGGCTCTCTCCTGAAGCCGTTCATCTATGCCGCCGCGTTCGACTCCGGCCTGCTCACGCCGCAGTCGGTCGTCTACGACGTTCCATCCTCATGGTCCGGCTACCGGCCGCGAAACATGGACCGCGGATACCTGGGCCCCGTCTCGGCGGCGGAGGCGCTGGCCGGGTCGCGCAACGTTCCGGCGGTCAGGCTGCTCGGCGCGTTGGGTGCTTCGCGGCTCGCCACCGACATCAAGCGGATGGGGCTGAACGTAAGGTCGGCCGAGGAACGCTGCGGCCTGTCGCTGGCGCTCGGCACGGCCGAAGTCCGGCTCATCGACATCGCCAACGCGTACGCGACGCTCGCCCGGCTCGGCCGGTGGCGCCGGCTCCGCGTCTTCGCCGAAGAAGACCCCGGCCGTGCGGAGCGGGTCTACTCGCCGGGCGCGGCGTACCTGACGCTTCGGTCGCTCGGCGCCGCAGACCCCGGCCGGCGGGGTCGTCCGGTGTGGAAGACGGGGACGAGTTGGAACTACCGCGACGCGTGGGCGGTAACGATCACGCCGGAGCATGTCGCGGCGGTGTGGTGTGGCAAGCACTCCGGACGGGGGCATCCGGGGCTGATCGGAGCGCAGGCGGCGCTGCCATTGGCCATCGAGATCGCAGAACGAATCTCGGGGCGGGAGACCGGCAGCTGGCCCCGCCCGCCGGGCGTGGGGGTTCGCCGGGTCTGCGCGGTGTCGGGTGCACCGCCGACGGCCGCGTGCCCGCACACCGTCGCCGCCGAGTACCTGCCAGGCGTGAGCGGTGATGCCCCGTGCGCCATTCATCGCGTCACCCACCGCGGCGGGAAGCGGCGCGCAGTGACGGTCTGGCCGCCCGCGGTGGCGAGTTACCTGGCTTCCCGCGGAAGAGCGAACACCGCCGCGGCGCGCCCGTCCGTCAGGATCTCGTCTCCGGTGGACGGCGGCGAGTACATTCTTCCTTCGCGCGCCGATGCCACGTCGCGGGTCCTCGGCCTCGCCGCCGAGGTTCCGCCAGGCGCCGGGCACGTCTACTGGTTCCTCGACGGTGAGTTCCTGAAGAAGGCGCCCGCGGGAGAGCCCGTCCGCTGGCGGATGGCGCCGGGCCGCCACGAACTAATCGCCAGCGACGACGCCGGCGCATCCGCTCGGGCGCGGTTCTCCGTCATCCGCGCCGACGCCAAATAGCCGAAGCACTCGGCGTCGCTCACGACTCTCCAGGACGCAACGCGCGGTGCTCGATCTCAGCGGAGGACGTGCCGACGAAACGGCGCAGGTTCCCGCCGAAGACCGCGTCGACCGTCTCCTGCGAGAGCCCCAGCTCGGCGTAGATGGCGCGGTCCCGCTCGATCCATTCCCGCGTCCACCGGTGATTGTAGTCGTTGGCGCAGCAGTCGGTCCCGAAGATGACGTTGTGCTCGACGTCATAACCGACCGTGAACAGTTTCGTGAGCGCGTCGCGGCGGTAGATGGGCGGGGTCCCGGGGGTCACGTCGATGAACATCTCGGCGAGGCCGGGCCGACTGGAATGTGCGTTGAGGAACTTGCCGTAAACGGCGATACACTCGTCGTACCACGGCCAAGAGATGTGGGCCAGGCAGAACTTCAGGCCGTCGACCTCGAGCAGCGCCTCGAATCCGACCGGGCGGCTGTACTGGCCGGACGGCCTGCCGTCCCACAAGATGCCTGAGTGGAACAGGATTGGTTTGCCGGCCTTGGCGATCTCGCGGTAGACCGGCATTGCTCGCCCGTCTCCCGGATAGTGGCGGCCGCAGATCACCTTGAATCCGTTGACGCCGCGCTCGACCGCGCGCCCGACCTGGCCGATCGCGTCGTCCTCGACCGGGTCGATCCAGTAGAACGGATAGAGGTCCTGCTCGCCCTCGGCCCAGGAGAGGAGACAATCGAGTCGCCGCTCCGCGTCGTCGGCGGCATCGCCGCTGCGGAAGCTCGTCGGCGGGGGCGAGAGCACGACCGCGCCGTCCACCCCAGCTTGCCTCATCTGCTCACGAAACTTGGCCCGGTCGACGTCTCCCTGCCGGATGTGTACGTGTCCGTCAAGTATCATGTTGCTTTCCTCCTCTGTCTCTGCCTTTTGCGTTCGCGCGGCCGGAGCCTACTTCCGAATCCTGCCCAGGATCCGCCGCGCGTTGGCGGAAAGAACCCTTATCTTGTCCTCCTCGGGCAGCCTGGCGGCGAGCACTTTGCCCACCTGCTGCGTGATGCTGAGGAATATGGCGTCGGAGCCCCACACCACTTTGTCCACGCCGGCGCCCTCGACGAGCCGCTCGACGAGGCCGCGCGGGCCCGTGCTGAAGCACACGTCGAGGTAGATGTTCTCGAACTCCTGCGCGATCTTGACGTACTCCGCCTCGTTCGCCGCGCCGGAGTGCGCCAGCAACAGGCTGGCGTCCGGGAATTTCGCCGCCAGCACGCGGAACTGCTCGAACTCCTCGTCCCGGCCCCACGTATGGAACAGCACGGGCATCCGGCGCTCGTTTGCGATGGCCAGCGCCGGCTCATACTTCGGCTCGTCGTACGGGATGCCGTTGGCGTTGTGCAGCTTGAGCCCGACGAAGCCGTTCGCGACGCCGCGCTCCATCTCCTCACGGACCGCTTCCTCGCTCGTGGGCAGCAGGACGACGTAGCCCAGGATGCGGCCCGGGAAGGCGCGCATCGCGTCGAGGACTGCTTCGTTGCCAAGGCCGGGCCGGCTGAACAGACAGCGGACGTGGCTGACAACGATCGACTCGATCCCGACGCGATCCATCGCTGCCACCAGGGTCGCGGGCGACAGATCCGGGATGCAGAACTCGACGCGGCCGAGGTGGCCGTGCATGTCGATGATGCCGACGCCGGCCAGACACTCGCCGCGGCGGGCACGTTCGAGCAGGGTCGTCATCGCGCGATGGCCTCCATCAGGCGCTCGAAATTGCCGGAGCCGATCTTCACCTTGTCCTCGTCCGAAAGGTCCGCGTACATCAGTTGCGTGACGGCCATCCCCGCTTCGGACTCGGGGAAGCCGGTGCCGAACAGCACCCGGCCGGCGCCGGCCCGCTGGACGAGCTGCTCGATGCCGGCGTGCACGGCGAATCGGAAGCCCATAGCGGCGTGCACGTTGCGAAACGTTTCCATCAGCGGCAGGATCATACGCTGCGACCGGTAAGCCAGACCTGCAAGGATGATGGGCAGCTCGGGGTACTTGCCGGCCAAGTCGCCGACCTGTTCGAGGGTAAAGTCGCGTTCGAGGCAGAACACGGGCAGGCGGCGTTCTTCGAGAGCCCGAAACAGCCGCCCGCACGCCCAGTCGCGCAGCACCCATCCATCCTTGCCCGGCCGCAGGGACGCCGCGCCGGCGCCGTGAGCAACCGCATCCGCGACCTGATCCTCCTCCGGCGCGAGATCATACGCGGTGTTGGGCACGACCACCGGACACGGCACCAGGGCGTCGTGCGCGTCGCACGCCTCGAACAGCGCCGCGTTGTCGGCGGGCACGTCCCGCTCCTGCTCGTCGGGCACGATGCGCGCCAGAGACCGGTCGATGGACAGGTGCGCCATCTCGTCCAGCAGCTCGTCGAGCGCGACGCTCTCGGCCTTTCCGGTCGGCAGTCCGCCGAATCCGGTTTGCACGTCGAACAGCGGAACGGTCATGCGTCATCTCCGTAGCGGAACAGGACGCCGAGACATTCCTTCGGTCGGTTGAGAATCAGCTCATACGCCGCGGCGGCATCCTCGACGGGGAACTCGTGGGTGATGAGCCTGTCGACGTTGAGCTTGCCCTCGCCGATCATTCGAAGCACTTCTTCCATGTTCCGGCCTTCGGTCCAGCGCACGTGGCTGTACGGGATCGGCTCGCAGTCCTCCTCGTGATGCGGATCGTAGCGGCCGACGCCGGCGGCGCGGGCGATGACCAGCCGCGCCTCCTTAGCGAAGAACGGGCCGCGCGGGAAGCTGAGGTCCGGCGCGCCGACGATGGAGACCACGCCCTTGTCGCGCACCAGGTTCAGGCCTTCGAGCAGCGCGGTGTTGCCGGTGCCGCGCCCCGAGCAGACCACCGCGGCATCAAACCCGCCCGACCGGCCGGGTTCCTCCGGCGCGCCGCCCAGGTCCACGGCCCGCTTCAGCGCCCGCTCGATGGAATCGGGTTCTCCGGCCTTCACGGCGCCGTGGGCGCCCAGCTCCATCGCCAGCTCGAGCAGCTTCTCCGAGTGACTGAACGCGACCACCCGGTACCCGGCCGCCGTGGCGATTTGCGCGGTGATCTGGCCGACGAGGCCCATCCCGATGATCCCGACGACCTCGCCAAACGACAGCTCGCACAGGCGCAGCCCGTTCAGGCCGAACGTGCTGACGCCGACGAACGCCGCCTGCCGCGCCGTCACGTTCTCCGGGCACGGCGCGGTCAGCGTCTCCGGCATAGCGCACACCGACTGGTGATCGGCGAACCCGCCGCCGTAGCAGCCGACCAGTTGGCCCGGTTTGAACCGCCTTGCGCCTTCGCCCGCTTCGCGGATGATGCCCGAGTTGCTGTACCCGATCCGTCTCGGCCCCTTGCCCTTGGCTTCGGGCTTGGCCTGGTTGCGGATGTGGGTGGACTCGGTACCGGCGCTGATCAGCGAGAACTGCGTGTCGGTGATGTACCAACGCGGCCTCAACTCCGGCGCCGGTTCGTCCTTCACCGAAACCGAGCCGCCTTCCTCGACCCAAACCTTCTTCATGTGTTGCCTCTCATCTTACTCCTGCTCTTACTCCTACTCTCACTGTCCCCGCCGCACCGCGAGTACGAGTAAGAGTACGAGCACGAGCAAGAATCGCTATGCAAGTGCGACGAACAGCGGGTCCCGGTACTCCGCCACGGTGCAGAACGTGCGGAAGGCGAAGAACCCGCCCTTGAGCGGGTGGGGATCCTGCCACTGGTCCATCTTTTTGCCATTGATGTAGTAGTGCATGCGGCCATCCTTCACCGCGTACACGATCTCGTAGTCCGCCCCGCAGATGCTGCCCGGATACTGCTCCCGGTTCAGCTCGAACCCCGGGTTGCGGCGGAGGCGGACGCGGCCCTTGCCGACGTCCTTGCCCCAGTCGCCCTTCTCCCAGTCGCCAACAAAGGTGACGATGTAGTTGTCGAAGACGCGGTAGCCGGGGTACCGGCCGAGCTCGACGATCGGCCAGCCGGGCTTGGGCGGCGTGCAGTGGCTGATCAGGTTGAAGTTGTTCTGCTGATACGGCTCGAGCGACCTGACCGAGTACCGCACGAGCATGTCGGCGGGCAGCTCTCTCTTGTAGAACGCGCTATAGCCGCCCTCGCGCGCGTCGATGATCATCTTGTCGCCGTCAAGGGAGAAATGGCCGAGGCCCTCTTCGTGCCAGCCGCCGAGGTCGAGGCCGAAGTCTTCGAGGATCAACTCGCCGGTGTACGCGTCCTGATCCGCTCGGACCTCGATCGTGCTCATTCGACTCTCAGCCTCCACTCCCCGGAGCCCGAGCGGCCCGGCTCGTCCAGGACGGTTTCCACAAGTGCCAGCCAGAAGAAGCCGCCGGGCACCCGCTGTGCCGCCGGTTCCCTGTAGCTCTGCATCGGAGCGAGCGGGAAGAGCACCCGTGTGTCGCCGGCTTCCGGGACGGAGAGCGTGGCCTTCGTTCCGAACAGCGAACATTCAACCACCACGTCGCGTTCGACCTCGACCTCGGTCGGCTCCGGGGTCAGCTCCAGCTCCCGTCCGTCTGCGAATCCCTTCGCCGCGTCCCACAGAAGCATGGGCAGGGCGACGCGGAGCTGTTCCAGGCGGATCGACTGGTAGCTGTACCGGACGGCCAGCTCGGCGCCTGTCGGCTCGATCTCGAACCGGACCGTCGCGTGAGCAAAGACCAGTTCAAGCCAGAAAACGTCACCGCTCGTCCCGCTCGCCGTTGCGCGCGGATAGTACTTCGACCGGCGGCGCGCCATCTCCGGCGTGCTGGCGGGGCCGCCCGTGTGTGAGAATCCGGACGGCTCGGCGTGATAGCCCGGCTCGACCCAGGCGTTGTACAGCGGGTACTTCGCAGTGACCACGTTGTGTCCGCCGCCGATGACGACGCTGGAGCGCCGGTGCCAGATCTCGATGCGGTTCTGGCGCTCGAGCCGGTAGATGAACTGGGTGTCCTTGGGGACGTCCGACAACTGGCTGGAAAGCGCGGCCATCCACGGCCCGCGACGAGCCGCGACTGCGTCGAAGTACGGCGTGTGGTTTTCGAGCGTGGCGCCGTCCGCGTCGCACGGCAGCGGGTCAGTGGCAGGTTCGCCCCCTCGGGCGAGGTCCGAGTAATAGAGCAGCGCCTCGGCGGCGATCCAGTCGCCCTTCATCGGCTGGCGGGAGATAGGGCCGATGATGTTGGCAGGGTCGAGCCAGCCACGTCGGTCCCAGAACTCCATCGCGCGTTTCATGTACGTCAAGCCTTCCGGCGCCAGCTCCATCCCGGGGGCAACGCGGCCCGGCACGGTCGGCTTGCGGCCGTCGAACGCGCCCACCGTGGTCCCGTCGGGGAAGGTCCACCGGCTCATGAACTGCGCCAGGCGCGCCGCCGCGGCGCGGAGGCGGGGGTTGTCCAGTTCCTTTGCCAGAACCGCCATCGCCGCGACCATCGTGAAGTTGTAGCTCATCGACGGGCCGTGGTGGCGCCCCTCTTCCCAGAAGCCCTCGGGCGTCTGCCAGGCAAGGAGTTGCCCGGCCTCGAACTCGCCCTGCTCGCGCCAGTCCGGCCGGCCGAGCACCCGCCCGGCGAGCGCCGCGTCGACCAGCTTCCACGCTTCGTGGTTGGGCGCGGTGAAGAAGAACGGGCGCCGCAGGTCGCGGTCGACGAAGTGCGCCACGACCTTTTCGATCCGCTGCCGCAGGCTCGCATCCAGCTCGCCGCCGACGAGTTCGAGCCCACGGCACATGATGAAGATTGGCCACTCGGGAAACCGGTACAGTGAGCCGGCCGCGGCGGATGCCTCCCACTTGCGCACCCAGCCGTCGACCAGCCGGGTATACGTCTCCAGCGCCACGGGCTGCCCGAAATAGGGATTGGACGGATGTTTGGTCAGATACAGGGCGAGGAAGACATAGGACACGTTGCCGTAGTTGTCGTGGTCGTAGATGCTGCGGGGGCTCTGTGGGTCGAGGACGGTGTCAATCTCGGGCTCGGCGGCGCGGGCCATGCACACGAGGTAGCGGGTGAGGCGTCCGATGAACTCTCTCATTGAGCTTCGGTTCCCGTCCTGGGATGTTTCCGAATGATATTGCCTGGGCGGGAGTTGTCAAGCGAATGGCGCGGATCGCGCGAGCGCTTCGTTCGGTGACGGTTGCGGCGGAGGTGCGGAGCGGGTCGCCAAGAAGTGAGCTGAGATGTCGGTCAGTCGCCAGCCTCGGGGGTCCACATCCCGGGCGTAATGTCGTCGATATCCAGCGCCCGGACGCTGCCGTCGCCACACAGGGCATTGGCCCTTCCTCCGTGCCGCGTGGCGATTTTCGCCTCGGTGTCATTCTTCTCGACGTCGATGTCGTCGCGGTCGATCTCCCAGTGCTCGTAGTCCATCACCATGATCGTGTCGGCGGCGGGCCGGCGCCGGTCATTGCCGAGGCGGTTGTTGTATCCGTAGCTGCACTTGGCCGCGGTGGGCGGGACGTAGGACTCGTCGGTCCAGTGCTCCTCGTAGGCGTACGAGAGCATGCACAGGCTGAGCGCGGTGGCGTACATGCTGCCGCACTGCGGGCCCATGCCCTGGCCGGCGCTGGCGCACGGCTTGGGCCAGTGCGCCATCGGGTTGCCCTCGTCGTCGGGCGGGTCGTCGATCAGATGTTTGAGCACGTATTTCGGGTAACCTTCGAATGGCTCGCCGTGGGCGATGATGCTTGTGTCGCCGTCGTGCCAGGTGGCCCACACGTCGCCGCCGATTGTTCGCAGCCCGCGCGTCGTGTGGTAGAACTGGTAGCGGTCCGTACCGTCACCGGGAAGCTGATACTGTCCGTCCGGATGAGTGAAGTTGTAGATGTGTCGTGGGATGCCGTACTTGTCCCCAGTGATGTAGTTCACCTGGTTCTGGACGATCGCGGAGCTGGGGGACTCGCCAAGCAGGAGGCGAACGCACAGGCCGATGGGGGTATGCCGTTCGTCCAGCCAGTCGGCGGTGCTGGGGCCTTCGGGCGGCGGGTACCAGCGATACCCCATCTTGCCGTTGGCCGCCGCCATGTGGTCCAAGAACACCTGCGCCTTGGTCATGACCTCCGAGGAGACGGGCACGCCGGCAGAGCGGCAAGCGCCGACGCCCTGGTAGACCCACCCGGTCCCTGACGTGTCGGCTTTGCCCGTCACCGCGCCGCCGCTGTAGTTGAAACAGCCGTGCCACGGCTGCTGGCTGGCAACCCACTGGATACCGAGCGCCGCCGCGTCTCGAGCTTTCCGGCGCAGTTCGGGGTCTTCACAGGTCCGCACCGCCGCCGCCAGCGCCATGATGTCGATGCCGTGAACGTAGGCGCACTTGCTGTATGACTCGCCGGGCAGCATGCCCCGGTCGGTGATGAGCCCGGCGTTGGCGCCGGTCTTGATCTGGGCGGGGCCGGCGAGGTGCTCGACGGCCTTGCGGACAGTCTCGGCGAACTCGGGCGGGTGTCGGTCGTTGCAGCCGTAGCCGAAGAGGGCCATCAGGGCGAAGCCGGTCATGGCATTGGGGTAAGCCCACCAGCTCGCATCCGGGTCGCTCACCGGAAAGGCACCGGACGCGTCCTGCTCGTTCTTGAGCCAGTTCAGCACCTTCTTGTACGCCTCGACGGTGTCGCGGCTGACGCCGATAGCCTGCCCCGGCTGCCCGATGGTGGGCGGAACGCCCACGGACGGGCACGCCAACATCGTCGGGTCGTCGAGATAGGTCGCGGCCAGCGCCTGGTGCCAGAAGCGCCCTGAAAACGGGTCCCACGACTTGGGCATCATCCCCTGGTGCTTTGTGGAGTACATCTGGAGCGCGTGGCCGATCTGCTCGAGGCGATGCTGACACTTGAGCTGCATCGCCTGCCCGTATATGGCCTGCGTGGACACGATCAGGACGGACACCAGGATCAGGATGACCGCCACGACCACCAGCAGTTCTGTCAGGGAAAAGCCGCGGCCCCGCGAAGCGTTAGGCGTCATAGTGGTCCTCTCGGTGTCCTTCCTCTCGCGCAACGCAGACGGACCCATCTCCCCTCCGTATTATTCTAGGCATCGCGCGCTTCAATGTCAAGTGCCCCGCCCGCTCGTCTTTGGGGGATCGAGGAGCGGGCGGACCTTGGGGTCCGCAAGCATCCGGGGTGTGCGGCCTTTGCTGTCTTTCGCGTTCAAGTCCGCGCCGCCCTTCAGCAGCAGCGCAGCCGCCTCTTTGTGGCCGTCTCGTGCCGCCAAGTGCAGCGGGGTCAAGCCGTTCTCCTGGGTCGCGTTGACCTCCGCGCCCTTGTCGAGGAGAGCCTCGACCGCCTTGGCGCTGCCATGCAGCGCGGCGCAGTGGAGCGGCCGCAGCCCCTGCGCCATTCGGGCCTCGATGTCGGCGCCGGCGTGGATGAGAGCCCCGGCGACGTCGTGGTGGTCGCCGATCGCTGCCCAGTGCAGCGGCGTGGCCTTGAAGCTGTCGCGCGCGTTCACCTGCGCCTTGTGCCGGATCAGAAGCTCCGCCACACCCAACCGGCCTGACGTGGCGGCATTGTGAAGCGGGGTGCTGCGGTCGCGGCTCCGCGCGTTGACGTCGGCGCCCTTTGCCAGCAACATCGCTGCTATCTCGACGCTGCCGCCGCGCGCCGCCAGGTGGAGCGGCGTGGCGCCGTCCGTCCTTCGCGCGTTGACGTCGGCTCCCTTCGCCAGCAGCATCGCTGCTATCTCGTCGCTGCCGCCGCGCGCCGCCACGTGCAGCGGCGTCCCGCCGTCCGTCTGCTTGGCGTTGACCTCGGCCTGGTGGCGCAGCAGCAGTCGCATCAGTTCGCTGTCCCCTCGCACTGCCGCGAGGTGCAGCAGCGTTCCCGATACTCGGGTCTGCGGGTTCAGCACGACCGGCGCGTTTGCGTTGGCGCCGCGGCCGAGCAGCAGCGCCATCACGCCGAGCCGCCTTGCGCGGGCGGCCACGTGCAGCGGGGTATCGCCTCGCTCGCCGCCAGGGAGGACGGCGGTCCGGAGGGTCGGGTCGAGGTCCGCGCCGCGCTCAAGCAGGAGAGCGGCGATCGGCTCGTGGCCGTGCTGCGCGGCGAGGTGAAGGGGCGTCAGGCCGGCGGCCGTGCGGGATCGCACATCCGCGCCGCGCGAGATCAGCAGTTCGGCGACGTCGCGGTGGCCGTGCTCGACGGCGTGGTGCAGCGCGGTGGCGCCGTTCTTCATCCGGTCCTTCACCGACGCGCCGTTGTCGAGCAGAAGCGCGGCGATGGGCCGGTTGCCGCGCCGCGCCGCGCAGTGCAGGAGCGGCTCGTCGCGGGCGGTGGTGCTGCGGGCGTCGGCGCGGTGTTTCAGGAGCAGGCGCACCACGTCGGTGTGGCCCCCGGGAACGGCGGCGGCGATGGGCGTCGTGCCGGCGTTGGATTTCGCGCCGACTGTCGCTCGGTTCTCAAGCAGGAAGCGGGCGGCGTCGGCGTGGCCTGCCCGCGCCGCCAAGATGAGCGGCGTCTTGCCGTCCTTGCGCCGGGCATCGACGCCGACGCCGCTGGCCAGCAGCAGTCGGGCGATGTGTACGTGCCCGCTTTGCGCCGCCAGGTGCAGCGGCGTGGTTCCGTCGGCGGCAGCGGCAGTGGCTCGTGCGCCCTTGGCCAGCAGAAGCCCGACGACCTCGGTGCGGCCCAGGTCGGCGGCGAAATGCAGCGGCGTCAGGCCGGTCTTCGTCGCGGCATGAATATCCGCGCTCGCTTCGATCAGCGCCGTCACGATCTTTGCGTAACCGCCGCCCGAGGCCAGATGCAGTGGCGTGCCGCCCGACGCGTCGGCTGCCCCAGGGTTCGCGCCGTTGGCCAGAAGCCGCGTTACCACCTCGCTGTGCCCGGAGCCTGCCGCGGCGTGCAGCGCCGTCCCACCGGCGGCGTCCGCGGCATCCACGCTTGCCCCGGCGGCTAGCAGGGCGTCGACCACGTTGGCGTGCCCCTTCAGTGCCGCCCAGTGCAGCGGCGTGCAGCCGCCGCGATCCGTGTCGTCGGGTGACACGCCGTTCCGCAGGAACCGTTTGACCGCGCCGGTGTGCCCGTTCGCTGCGGCCTCGTGGATGGACGACGCATCGTCGGAACAACCCGGCAGCAGCGCCGCCAGTGTGAGAATCAGGAGCACACGGATTCGTTTCATTGGCGTTGCCTGAGCGAACCGGCTCGCGGGAGCTACCAGGGGATCTCCACCTGGACCGCCTTGCCGCCGCGGACAGCGGCGAACCTAAGCGTTTTGCCGTCCGGACCGTTTTGCAGCCGCGAGATCTTGCTATACATCTCCGGCGTCCGTACGCCGTCTTTGACGATAAACCACTTGCCGCGAAGCATCGCGGCACAGGCGATGGCCTGACCGTCCGGCCGAAAGACCAGCGGCCCCACACCCTGGGCCTTGAACGGCGAGCCATGGCGCGCGCCGTCCCGCCAGATGGACCACGAGTCGCCCCCGCCGACTGCAAACGCCACCGAGCGGCCGTCCGAGCTGAACACCGGCCGGCCGAACTCTTCGACCGGGCCCAGCGGCGCTCCAACCTGCAGGTCGTCGCGGAGGCAAAGGAATTGGCCTTTATTGAGCACGATCACCGCCACCGATTGGCCGTCCGCCGAGACTCCCCACGAACAGATTCGGTCGTACTTGGCGCTGATCGGACGGCCGTCCTTCACGACAAAGCACCCCTCATGTGTCGCCGCCACGAAGCCGAGCGACTGCCCGCCCGACATGTACTCCGGCTTCCACGTCCAGTCGTACTCGCCCGGCAGCCGCTTGCCGTTCTTGACCACGCACGCCTTGCCGCCGGACCGCGCCGCATAGGCCACCTCGCCGTTCGGGCTTACCGACGGGGCACTGACCGATTCGTACGCCTCGCCCACCGGCTTGCCGGCCTTGATCACTCGCCACTTGCCATCCGACTTCGCCGCGTACGTCAGCGAACCGTCGGGGGCCGTGGTCAGTCCCGCCACGTGCTCGTAGGCTTCGCCCACGCGCGAGCCCTTCTTCATCACGAACCACTGGTCGCCGGACTTCGCGGCGTAGGCCAGCCCACCTTCAGGCAGAACGATCGCGCTGCGGACCTCGTCGTACGTGTCGCTCGCCTTCTTGCCGTCACGGACGACCACCTCCTTGTCGCCGACACGCCTGACGGCAGTGACGCTCTTACCGTCCTCGCTGATCCGCGTCGAGCGCGGCTCGCCGGACTCGCCGCACCCCACGGCCAGGCCGACAAACGCCGCCAGGGCAATCGTGAGGGCCGTCTTTGCGCGAACCATCCATTGCCTCCTTCGGTCAGTCCACGATAATTGTATCCGATCAGCGGGATTAAGTCAAAACCGGAGCGCCCGGTCAGGGTCAGTCAGCGCTTGGGATTGGGCGGCGTGCCATTGGCAGGCAGAGCCTAGTCGCCCGGCTCGAGGGTCCACATCCCGGGCGTAATTTCGTCGGTGTGCAGCGCCCGGACGCTGCCGTCGGCACACAGGGCGTTGGCCCTTCCTCCGTGCCGCGTGGCGATTTCGGCCCCGGTGTCATTTTTCTCGACGTCTATATCGTCGCGGTCGATCTCCCAGCCCTCGTAGTCCATCACCACAATGGTGTCCGCGGCGACGCTGCGGCGGTCCCTTCCCAGCCGGTTGTTGTAGCCGTAGCTGGCCTCGCCGACGGGCGGAGTCCCCTCGACGATCAGCCAGTAGTCGCTGTATCCGGCTGCCAACGCCAGGCAGGCCATTGCGGTGGCGTAGCAGTCTCCCCATTCACCCCGTGCGTCCCAGCTTCCGCCGATGTCCTTGCAGGCGGTGTTCGGCCAGTAAGCCATATCGGCCCCCTGTTGCACCAGCATCTTCATCAGGTGCTCGGGGAAGAAGTTGGCCCGCCATTTCTCCTCGTACTTCCCGCCCATGCGGACCATCGCTTCGTTCATGAAATAGATACAGTAGGTCAGCGAGTACTGGGGCTCCATCGCGATGATCTTCGCGCTCGGCTGGTTGTTCTTGTACAGGTATTCAGCGTTCGTGATGCACGGTTCCGCGCTCGGGCCTTGTCCCATGACCAGGCGGGTAGCGAGCAACACGGGGGTGTTCGTCTGTCCACCACTGAAGTGTTTTCGCGGGTTGGGTACGGCGAAGCGGTAGTATGCCGACCCGCCCTCCCACGCCGCGTAGGCCCAGTACAAGAAGCCCTGACCGGCGTCGGACCCCTTGTCGATGACGCGCTGCGGAACGCTGAGGCCGCTGTCTTTGGCCGCCGCAATGCCGTGATAGAACCAACTCGTGGCGTTGGTGTCGACCGTGCCCCCGGCGGTGGCGTCGTACGGTGCCTCGTAGGTAAAGCAGCCGTAGTCCGCCTGGTCCGACGCGGCCACCATCCAGTTGACGCCTAACTGCGCGGCCGCGGCCGCCTTGGCGCGCAACTCCGGGTCTGTGATCATCTGCACGGCGGCGCACAGCGCCATCACACAAATGCCCTGATTGTAGATCTTCTCGTTGTCCTGTACGAACCGCCCCTGGTTCGCCCCGGACTTGTACTGTGCGGCGCTCGAACACAGATATTCGACCGCCCGGCGGACGGTCTCGGCAAACTCCGGCGGATGCTTGTCGGTGCAGCCGAACCCAAAGAAGGCCAACAGGGACAGGCCGGTGGAGCTCTGAGGCCAGTAGAAGTTGATGGTGGGAAAGCGCCCGTCGGGCCGCTGCTTGCTTTGCAGCCAGCGCAGCGCCTTGTACAGCTCGTCGGCCTCTTCGCGCTTCTCCTCCTGGTCGGGCACGCCCTCGGCGATGGTCACCGGCGGCTTCCCGACGGACGGGCACCCCAAAATGGCCGGGTCGCTCAGGTAATCCGCCGCGATGACCTGGTACCAGCTCTTGCCGGTGTTCCGGTTCCACACGGCCGGCCAGAGCCCCTGGTTGTTCGATGCATACATCTGCAACGCGTACCCGACCTGCTCCAGGTTGTGCTGGCAGTTCAACTGCGCCGCGTGGGAATAGACCCCCTGCACGCCCACGATCAGAACCGAGATCAGAATCAGGATCACCGCGACGACGACCAGCAGCTCGGTGAGCGAGAACCCTGCCGCAGCCTTCAGCGCCTTCATCGATGTTGCTCCTTGTGACCCGGTTACCAGGGAATCCGAACAAGTCTGGTCCGGCGGCCCGACAAGCCGTGAAACTCGAAATGGGCGCCGTCGGCGCTGTTCTTCAGCGCTGACACCGCGCGGTACGTGCCGCCGACACGCTTCCCGTCTTTCAACACGAATGCCGAGCGTCTGACCGTGGCGGAACAGGCCAGGGAACTGCCGTTCGGGCTGAAAAGCAATTCACGGACGTAGTCCGCGTCGAACGCATCGCCCAACTGGGCGTCGTCCTTCTTCATACGCCACTTGCCGTGTCCCACGGCGAAGCCGACCGCTCGGCCGTCCGGCGCGAACACCGGCCCCACGACCTCATTCGCGGTGAATGGTCCGCCGACCTCGACACCGTCTTTCACCAATACGTCCTGCCCGTCGCGTCGGACCACCCACGCCAGCGACTGCCCGTCCGGGCTGGCCGCCCAGCCCCAGATGCGCTCGTAGTCTGCGCTGACCTTCTGCCCGGCCCGCATCAGGCGCCTCTTCCCGGTGTCGAAATCCACCGCAACATAGACTAACGCCCTGCCGTCGGGCGTGAACGCGAGCTGCCGGATGTCGTCGTCGCCGGCGCCGGTCAGCTCCCCGTCCCTGACCACGAACGTCTTGCCGTCCTTCGTCGCGGCGAACGCGATCGACTGACTGTCCGGGCTGAACGCGGGCGGGCCGACGCGGGCGTAAAGATCGCCGACGCGTTTGCCATCTTTCATCACGGACCATTCCGCGCCGTTGTCGCCCTGCGGTTCCGCATAGGCGAACGACTTGCCGTCCGGGCTGTAGGTCGGATTGAGCACCAACGCGCGCGGCTTGCAGACCGCCTCGCCGTCCTTGATCACGGTGTACTTGTCGCCCGACTTGGCGATGAAGGCAACGGAACCGCCGTCCGGGCTCAACACCGGCGGGAACACCCGGTCGTACTCTCCGCCGACCTGCTTCCGGTCGCGGACGACGATCTGCTTCTCCCCCGACTTGGCCGTCTCGACCACGCTCTTGCCGTCGGGCGTCACCACCGACCGATGGAGCGGTGCCTCCTGCTCGCCGCACCCCACGGCCAGGCCGACAAACGCCGCCAGGGCAATCGTGAGGGCCGTCTTTGCGCGAACCATCCATCGCCTCCTTCGGTCAGTCCAAGGTAATTGTATCCGGTCAGCGGGATTAAGTCAAAACCGGAGAGGGCGGTCCCAGGGTCATTTAGCTCTCGACCGCGACCCGCGAGGACGGGCATCTCGCCCACCCACCACCCCCGCATCCCGGGAAATTAGTCTTTTTTTAGCACACGTGTGTGCCATAAAAAGACTGAATTCGCGGAGATTCGGCTCTCGGTGTCGCGCCACGGAAGCAGAATTGAATGACCCTGCGCCCATGCGCCCGTGCGCCCATGCGTTCACTGGACGCGAAGCGTCCACGCGCCCGCGCCCGATCGCGGCGGCGGCGCGAGCACGGTCTCGACCTGGGCGATGGCGAAGAAGCTGTCAAACCGTTCGTCGTCGAACAGCGGGCCGTAGCTGCGGATCGGCCAGAGCGGGAAGCGGACCCGCGCCGCACCGGCCTCGGGCACGGTGAGCGTCGCCTTCGTGCCGAAGAGGGGACAGTTCACGGCCACCTCGCGCATGACCTCGACGACGTTCGGCTCCTGCTGCTCGCGCGGCCCGTCGAGCGTGGCGCCATCGACGAGGCACGCGGCCCCGCGCCACAGCACGAGCGGCAGCGCCAGGCGGAGTTCCTCCACGCCGAACGTCCGGTAGTTGTAGCGGATCGCAACGTCGTCGCCGTCGGGCTCGATCTCGTAGCGGACGGTCGCGTGGGCAAAGGTGAGTTCGAGCCACGCGGCGTCGCCGTCGACGCCGGTGGCCGCGGCGCGGGGGTAGTACTTCGCCCGCCGCAGCGCCATGGCCATGCTGCCGACCTCGCCCTTGTCCATCCCGGCGTAGTCCTCCTGGCCTTTGGTCCGGTAGCCGGTCTCGACCCAGACGTTGTAGTGCGGATGCTCAGCGGTGACCACGTTGTGCCCGCCGCCGACGACCACGGAGCACCGCTCGTGCCACAGCTCGATGCGGCTCTGGCGCTCGAGGCGGTAGATGAATAGCGCGTCCTTGGGCACGTCGGAGAGCTGGCCGGACAGCGCGACGCACCACGCCCCCCGCCGCCGCAGCACGCCCTCAAACAGGGGGGTGTGATTCTGGAGCACCGCGCCGTCCGTGTCCATGGGGAGCAGCCTCTGCTCGATGTCCGCCTGATCCATCTGCTTCGTGTAGTACACCAGTGACTCGGCGGGGAAGGGCATGCCGAAGTAGGTGTACCAGTTGCTCGGGCCGACCGAGCGCGGGACGTCGAGCCAGCCGGCATCGTCCCAGAACTGCATGATCCGCTCGATGTGGGTGACGCCCACGCCGGCCAGTTCGAGCCCCGGCACGAGACGCCCGAAGTAGCCGGGCGAAGTGCTCTGGCGGCCGTCGAACGCGCCAACCGTCACGCCGTCCGGAAAGCTCCACCGGGCCATGAAGTTGGCCAGGCGCGCGGCCGCGGCGCGGATCACGTCGTCGCCCGTCTCCTCGGCGACGATGGCCAGGGCGCCGAGCTGGAGACTGTTGTACTTCATTGACGGCCCGTGGTGCCGGCCCTCGTCCCAGAAGCCCTCCGGGTTCTGGTAGCGGATTAGTTGCTTCATCTGGAACGCCGCGAGTTCGAGCCACTCGGGCCGTTCGAGCAGGTGGCCGGCGAGCGCGGTGACGGCGAGCCGCCACGCCTCGTGGTTCGGCGAGGTAAAGAAGAACGGCTTGGGGATGTCCTCCTCGACGAACCAGGCGACGAAGCGCTGCCATCGTCGGCGGCGTTCGGGGTCGAGCTCGTCGCCGAGCAGGTCGAGAGCGCGGCAGATCATCAGCGGCGGCCACTCGGCGAAGCCGCAGCCCGTCCGCTCCCACTCGGTGAGCCACGTGTCGGCGAGCCGGAAGCAGAGCTCGAGCGTATCGGGCTTTCCGAAGTACGGGTTGCTCGGGTGCTCGTGCGTGTAGAGGACGAGGAAGACGTGGGCGCCGTACTTATAGTTCTCGTGGGCGTAGCTGCCCTGGGTGCGGGGCGGCTGGTCCGGGTTGAGGATGTCGGCGGCGTCCAGCTCAATCGCCCTGGCGCACGAGACGAGGTAGCGGACCAGCCGATCGATTGCCTGCTGCATAGGATGCTCCGGCCAAGCGGGCGGCGGTTGTGGGAGGTCATTATAGCGGCAGACGCGCTGCGGGAAAAGGCGCTCGATTGAACGCGCCTACTTGCCAGTGTCCTTGACATTTGCCAGGGCGACGGTCTCGGTCGCGTGATAGCCGAGCTTGACGGACAGGATGCGGTAGTTTCCGTAGTCGGCGACGAACAGGCGGTGGTCGGTGTGCGTCGCCACGTACGACGGATGGCAGAGGGCCACCTCGTCGCCGCCGACCGGTCGTGGATTCTTCGGCCCGCCCTGGGATACCAGCGGCACCCCGTCGTCGACGTTGCCGTACTTGCCGATCCGCAGGATCAGGTTGCCGTTGGTGTCGAGCACGGCCACGCGGAACCGGTTCAGCTCGGTGGCGAACGAGCGGGCGAACAGGTCGAGGGCGAACCGCGCGTTCCAGCAGGCGCACCCGCCGCCGCCCTTTGACGAGTTGAACCCGCCGTACCCGACGCCGCCGTAGAGCCATTCGGCGCCCTCGACCCAGGCCGAGCCGGCGAAGCCCTTGACCAGGTCGAACGGCCGCTTGGGGCCGTCGGCCCGGGCCATCGGAATCGGCGCCCGCTTGCTGGCGCTGATGATCCGCCCCTTCCCGGGCTTGAACTTCATGAGCGTCTCGGCGCGCTCCAGCGGATACTCCACCCCATTGTAGGTCCGGTTGGCCGCGGCGAGCAGATAGATGTTGTCGTCCTTGTCCATGGCTAGGCCGTCCGTCATCGGCAGGCCGCCGATGGCGTCCTCGTGGACCCGCTGGCCGTGCTTGTCCCACACGTGGACCTCGCCCCAGCGGATGCGGCCGGGGTAGAGCCGCGGCTTGTACGGCCGGCCGCCCTGGAACGCCGCACTGAACGCGCCGGGTATCCGTATGGCGAGCTTCTTGCTGTTGTAGCAGGAGACGACGATGTAGCCCTTGGGCGAGACGCCGAACCCGCCGAGGTGGAAGCAGCCGGGCCGACCCGTTCCCGGCATCGGGATGGTCGCGACCAGCTTCTGCCCGTCCCCGTCGAAGCCGGGGTGTTCGCGCTCCTCGCCGTAGTCCCACGGAATCTCGCGCCAGTTCTGCATGTTGAACCGCGCCACGTGCGTGTCGGTGCGGAGGTAGATCCGGCCGTTGAGATCGAACGCGATCTCCTCCGTGCTGAACGGCAGGCGCACGACGCTCACCTTCCCCGTGCCGGGGTCGATGCGGAGCATCTTCTTGGACGCCTTACCCACCCCGCAGTCGCCCTCGACAACATAGAGCACCCCGTCGGCCGGGTTGACGTAGAGCCGCTGGCGGTCGAGCGCCGGCGCCCGCGGCGGGCTGACCCAGGTGATCTTCTGCGCCACGTCCCGGGCGAAGTTCGCCTTCTCGGCCAGCTTGCCGCCCTTCTCCTGGTACAGGCGGTAGTGGGTGGCCGACCAGGGTGAGTCTCGCCACTGGTGGGTGTAGTTGCGCCGGAGCTGCAAAAGCTTGCTCGTGGTGTCGCCCGTGCCGGGCACGAGCCAGACGGTCGGCGGGTCGGTGTAGAAGTCCACGAACACGCCGTGCTGCAGGCCCCGGAGCTTGTTCATAAACACCGCTGGATGGTGTCGGACCAGCGGCAGGGGGTACGTCGCGATCTTTTTCGGGCTCTTAAGCGGGCCGTAGTGGGTGAACGTGGGATTCTTCAGCGGGTCCTTGACGAACCGGTTGACGATCATCCACGAGGCGACGTACATGTGGCCGGTCTTGGGGTTTACGTCGATGGTGACCGGCTTGGCCGCGGGAACGGTCTTGAACAGCTTGCGCTCGGGCGTGAACACCTGAATGCGGTCGTTCATGTAGTCGGCGACGTAGATGCGGCCCTTGGCGTCGACGGCGACGCCCATCGGGCAGCGGAAGAGCGTGTCGTCCGTGCCAGGCGTCAGCATCTTTCCCAGGAAGACCTCGACCGGCTTGTCGCTGTTGTAGTCCATCCGCGCCACGCCGTGCAGCCACGAATACTTGCCGCCGCTCATGTAACCGGTCAGGTACAACCACTTGCCGTCGGGCGAGAACGCGGCGCTGCGGGGGACGGCCTGGCTGGTCTTGCCGCGGTAGGGGCGGCCGGCCGACGATGTCGTCGGGCCCGATATCGACAACCCGCCCGTCGTGCCGTCCGTCGCCACCCGGTTCAGCGACCACATTGCCAAGGCCAGCCGATTCTTGGAGACCGCCATCGCCGAGGCCGCGCAGCCGTACTTGCTCATGCCGTCGTGTCCGGTGTTGGAACCCGAGTTGAACAGCGTCGCCTGCACCACGCCGTGCCACACCGGCAGCCAGCGGCCGTCCTGGGGGAACTGCATCCACTTCAGCCCCTTCACGCCCGCCAGCGCCTTCTTCAGCGCATCGGGCGCGGCGCGATCCTGCGCGGCCGGCCAATCCGGCGGGAACGGATAGACGGTGCGGACGTAGTTGCCGTCGTGATCGAAGAGGCGGATGTGGTCGACCCCGCCGCCCTCGAAGACGTAGACGCCCTCGGGCGCCGCGGCGAAGAGCGGGCGGTTGCCGGGGGCGATGCGCTTCTTCGGCGACCAGAACAATGTCCGCTCGAACCGCGGCTTCAGCCCCAGTGACACGCGGATCGCCAGGTTGCCGGTGTCGTCGATATACTTGCCCTGGTCGTCCTTGCCGTCCCAGACGAGCGTCTGCGCGAGCGAGTTCTTCTGAAGCGGCGCGGGCGCGTTCTTGCCGAGCACACCCGAGGCGAGGTGTCGGATGATCCGGCCGTCCTTCGTCTCGACGGCGATGGTCACGTCACAGTAGTCCTTCGGCGCGAACGCGATCGTCACCGCGTCCCCGTCCCGCGTGACCGCCGGCTTCTGCGTGAACGTGAAGACCTCTTTGCGCTTGACCTTGAACTCATCACGGTCCGATGCGAACGCCGGCGCCACGAGCAAGAGCCCGACCAACACCGCACTGATCACTCGCCACTGATCACTGATCACTTCGTCCCTTTCGGTTCGTCCTTGAGATCCTTGATCACCGCGGTCTTCCGATCCAGCCGCACCACGCTGATGCCCATCGCCGCGTCGGCCGTCCACACCAGCTTGCGTTTCGCGTCATACATGATGCCGCTGCTCACGCCGATGCCGGGGTTGGGGCCGGCAAGCTTCAGGCCGACCCACGCGTCGTTCGAGCAGTCCCAGCACAGCCAGTACGTGGCGCCGTCTGACAGCTTGATCGGCTTGCCCATGAGAACCACGTCGGCGTTGGGGATGTAGAGCGCCTCGCGGCAGAAGCCTCGGATCGGCACCGGGCTCGCCGCTTTGAGCCGTGTGATGGCGCCGGTCTTGAGGTCGTACGCGCTGACCTCCGGGCTCTTGCCGTACAGGTAGAAGAAGACGAGGCGGTTGCGCTTGCTGTCGCACGCCATGCTGTGGCAGTCGACCCGCATCCCGGCCAGCCGGCCCTTGACCGGCAGCTTGTCCCACTTCATGGTCTTGCTGTCCAGCCGCCACAGCTCCCGCGACGACGCCCAGATGGTCAGGCCCTGCGGCGTGTTGCAGAAGATGAAATGGTGTCCGCCTCTGTACTTCCTGGGGACGGGGGAACCGAACGGGCCCTGCCAGTCGCGGGTGCTCGGGTCGTAAAGGAAGAACCGTCCGGCGTGGTGGCTGTACCAGATCATCTTGCTGGTGGCGGGGTCGAAGCCGTAGTGGCGATAGCCGTGCTTGGCGTGGGGCCGGCCGCTGTAGGCGGTGGGGATGGGCGGGCCGAGCATCGAGCCGTTCCAGTTGAGCGTGAAGTCGGGGTAGTAGCTGCCGGTGCTGCACCGGTTGGTCTTGATGCTGTAGTGGAGCACGTCGGTCCCGCAGTAGGCCGCGTGGCCGCCGCCGTACTG
>CAZDHT010000022.1:33743-35701 GCA_964505325.1 uncultured Planctomycetota bacterium
TCGATCTTCGCCACCCACGTGCCGTTGTGGTTCGGCCAGCGGCGGGACGTCTCGTTGCGGTAGGTGGTGGCGACCAGGTCCTCGTCGCTGACGGCGAATGGGCCGGGCATGTACGAGTAGCGCGGCGTCGGCGTGAAGGACGAGCCTCGTTTCACCGGCTCGGCCAGCAGCGCCCACTCGTTCTTCGCCGTGTCGTAGACCCAACACTGGCCCGTGCGGCCGATGCCGTAGCCGTCGACGAGCAGAATCTTCTTCGCCACCGGGAGATAGACAAGGCCGTGGCCCGCGCGCGGCGGCGGCGAGAGCTTCGGGAACCGCTGATCCCACGTCCGCGTCCCGCAGTCGTACACCCACGTGTCAGCCAGGCGGCGGTCGAGCCGGTCGCCGCCGAACATCACGATCTTCTCGTGGACCGGGTCACAGGCCATCATCGAGAACGCCCGCCGCGGCGGCTGCACCGCCAGGGCGAGCGCCGCCAGCTCCATGTCGTCCCGCGCCTCGCCCAGCTTGTGGATCACCTCGGCGGTGACCCCCTTCGCGAGCGGCTTGATTGCCTGGTCGATGGCCGCCAGCGCCAGCTTCAGCTTGTCGCCTGCCAGGGGGAACGCGGGCGGCATGTCAGCGAGGATGCTCGAGGCGAGGAGCGGCCTCATCAGCTTGTCCACGTCCTTTCGGATGGCGGCCGTGAGTCCGGCCAGGTCGGCCTTCGCTCCCTCCGGCGTCTCGCTGTGGTAGTAGCGGCTGCGGCAGCGGCCCACCAGGTCCTTCACCCGGAGCCGCAGCGCCTCGGCGTTCGGACGCCAGGAGTCAAGCGACGGATCTTTGAACCTCAGCCGCCGCCATCGGCCGGTCTTTGTGTTGTACGCCCATCGCCCCTGTCCGCCGAGGACCTCCCTGTTGACCGGGTCGTAGCATATCGCGCCCCACAGGAAGTCGTCCCACATCTCCGGCGGCGCGGTCTTGCCCATGTCGACGATCCGCCACGTCCGCTTCGCCGGGTCGTACTCGGCGGTGACCTTCCCCCAGTGCCAGACCACAACCACCACCTTGCGGCCGCTGTCCCACGTGTAGTTGTGATACTGGTACATGGCTCGGTCGTAGCCGGAGCCGAGGTAGGGCCGCGGGGTGCCCTCCTTGTCCTTCATGTACACCGCATAGTAGCTCCCGCCGGGGAAGCCCGGGGCCTTGGAGGTGCCGGTCAGCTCGCCCCACACGCCGAGCTTGCCGTGCGGGAAGCGGTTCTCCCAACGCTTCTCCGCCAGGTTGAGGGTCATCTCGGTGTACGGCGCCGAGCCCTTCTTCCACATGCCCATCGCGCCGCCGAAGAGGACGAACGCCTTCTCCCCCGGGACCCAGACCATGCCGGCCGACGCCCGCTTGAGCTCGAGCCCCTGACAGATCCTGACCCACGTGTTGAGCGGCGCCTCCTTGAGCGTCGTGGACGGCTCGGCTGCCGCGGCGCGGACGTCAACGCCGGTGACTCCCGGCCCGGCGAAAAAGACAACGGCAAGCAGGTTTACAAAAACTACTCGTCTCATTGCGCTCCCCTCTTTTTCGGGGCCTTAGTCGGCGTCCTCTACCTCTCCCAGCCGGATTTTCTCGGTTGCGTGGTAGTCGAGCCGAACGCTCACGATCCGCGCGTTGCCGAGGTCGGCAATGAAAAGGCGGCGGTCGGTGTGGGTCCCGACGAAGCAAGCGTGGAAGAGCGAGACCTCGTCGCCGCCAAGCGGCTTCGGGTCCGCCGGACCACCCTTCTTCACAAGCGGGACGCCGTCGTCGACGTTCCCGTACTTGCCGACGCGCGTGATCAGGTTGCCGTTGGTGTCAAGCACCGCGACGCTGTACTGCTGCGGTTCGGGCGCGAACGACCGCGTGAAGTAGTCCAACCAGAACCGCGCGAACCAGCAGGCGCATCCGCCGCCCGCGTAGGGCGTGTTGAACCCGGCGTACCCGACGCC
>CAZDHT010000023.1:0-5740 GCA_964505325.1 uncultured Planctomycetota bacterium
CCCCACTTCGCTTCGCAGTTCCGCTGCCACTGCCACTTGACCGCCAGCATGTTGGTCGGCGGCACGCACGCCTGGCCCCACGCAAACACGTCGGGATGGTCCATCAACATCAGCAGGCTGCCCACCCCGCCCATCGAGCCGCCGAACGTGTGGACGGCGTCGGGGTCTATGCTGTAATACGGCTGCGTGATGAGCCAGCGGACGAAGTCGACGTATCGCCCCTGCACGTAGTTCTTCATCGGGCCCTTGTCCGGCTTGGGGTCGCGGGCGGCGATGTGGAACTTCTTGCGGTTGTACTCGTATGTGCTGCTGAATCCCCACCACCAGCAGCCCGCCTCGTGGGTGCGAATGCACACATCGGCGTACCTGGAGAAATCGCCGCCGCTGATGGGGCCGGAGTAGCCGCCGAGGTAGACGCGGAGTTGCTTGGCCCGCGGGCCGGGCTTGTGGTTCTTGCGGACGCCGACCCAGTACGGGAAGGCGTAGACGTTGCTCATCGAGTCGTTCCAGTCGTCGAGGTCGCGGTACTGGAGATAGACGCGGGCGCACTTGATCTTCGACTGCCAGATGAGGAGCGGAGCCGGCGTCTCGACCTTCTCGGCCACCGGTCCCGCGGCGTTGCCCGCCGCGAGCGTCTTGTCCTCCGCGCCGTTGACGACCGCGGTCACGGCGTAGTGATACGCGCCAGCCTTCTTCGTGGTGAGAACCAGCAGCCCCTCGTCCTCGGCCAGCGCCTTCGCGTTGCCCACGGCGTCGTCGGGGATCGGATCGACCACGTACCGCATGATGTCAAACGGCGGATCGTTCTTCCGCAGGCACTTGCGCTGGGCCATGTTCTCGAAGCCGAGGTGGCGCGACGAGCCCTGCGGGACCTTTCGCACGAGATGCTTCTCGTCCAGGGTGGCTCTGCCGAGCGGCGCAGTGTCGCGGTAGACCCGGTACTCCGTCGCGTCGGCCGCCTCCTTCCACACCAGGAACACCTGGCCGGACCGGAACGTAGCTTTCAGAGCGGTCGGGGTCGCCGCCAGGACCGGCCACGCAAGCGCCACGATTAGCGGGACAATTCCACATCTGACCTTGGCTGCACGATTCAACATCATCTCGTCTCCTTACCATAGACCAACAGCTACCCGGCCTGCGCGAGGTGCTCTCACGTCCCACGCTGATCGCGGCTGACAGCGCCTCACCATGTGAAGCGAGCTCGTGCCCGTATGATAGCAAATTGACTCCGCGTGGCAAATGTCAACTGGGGATGAAGTCCACACATAACACCTCGGCCAAGTGAAGCGGAAAGCGGCGACGTGAAGGCCCTGGCAGCATCGTTTGCTCAAACCGCAAATGGCCCCGGGAGAATTGGTATTATAAGTGCACACGTGTGCATTTATAATACCCATTCTTGCGAGGAGGTGCGCGGAAGGCTTGCGCTATCCTAACGCCATTGTTGACGCGGCGCGCCGACGGAGCCGTTGTCCCGCATCTGGAGAGGGCTCTGGCTGTAGACGGCCTCCACGAGCTCATCTTTGCCCACAAGTTCCTGGGCCCCGTTTCTGGAGCTGCGGAGCAGCGGCTGAACATAGCCCACGGCTTACATCTGGCCGCGGAGCGGCCAGATGTAAGCCGTGGGAAAGCGGATAATGGATAAGAAGAGCCCCGTAAGGGCTGATTGGACGTTCCCAGTCACCCCTTACGGGGCTCTGCGTAACTGCTGGACCACCTCACCCCGGGCTCGCCCTGCGGGCCTCACCCGGGGCTACGATCAACCGCCGCTACGCGGCTGCACCAGGACCTGCGTGACATGTGGGCAAAGATGAGCTCCACGAGGCCGGACAGGGCCGAGATCATGGACCTCGGCTGCGGCCGCGCGTGCCGGAGGGCCACATCGCATGGCTGGTTACATCCACGACAGGGTCATTCAATTCTCATCTGGAAACGGGCGAGGTCAATGCCCTCGGCTACAAATGACCCGGATTCCGCCGCTTCGGGGGCTGTAAGGGCAGTTCGCGAACCGCCCGTACAGCGGCAAGCGAGAATTGAATCACCCTGCCACGAACCATTTTTGCTTGAAATCGGGGGAGGGTCGTCTATAATGACGTGTCTGTCATTTGGGGCTGCAAAGAGGCAGTTAGAGGCGATGACTCGATGAAGAAGGACATTCACCCCGAATACAAGTCCGCGAGAATAACCTGTGTCTGTGGGAACGTCATTCAGACCCGCTCGACCAAGGGCGACTACGAGATCCAGATTTGCGCCAAGTGTCACCCGTTCTTCACGGGGAAGCAGAAGTTCGTCGACACGGCCGGCCGCGTCGAGAGGTTCCAGCGCCGCTACGCCAAGTTCGACGCGGAGAGGCAGACGGCGGAGGCAAAAGCTGCAGCGGAGCCGACACCAGCCCCCAAGGCGAAGCCAGCGCCCGAGCGGAGGCCGGCGCCACCGGCGGAGCCAAAGCCAGAGCCCGCGTCTGCCAAGCCTGCTGACAGCACAGACACGCCTCCAGAAAGCACCGAGACATAGCCCGGGGAGGCCATCATGCTGAAGGGCCCCCTCCTCAACCGGCTGGCCCAGCTTGCCGCCCGGGCCGATGAACTCGAAAAACTGCTGGCCGACCCCGAGGTCATCAGCAATCAGGCCACGTACCGCAACCACGCGAAGGAATACGGCTTCGCGTCGCGCGCCGCGGCCAAGCACCGCCACCTGATGTCGCTCGAACGCCGGCGCCAGGAAGCGGCGGATATTCTGAAGGAAGCGACCGACGAGGAGCTCGCTCAACTCGCCCAGGAGGAGCTGGCAGAGATCGAGGGCGAACAGGCCGAGCTCGAGGCCGAGATCAAGAACCTGCTGATCCACGAAGACGCGGACGCCCGGCGCGACGTGATCATCGAAATCCGCGCCGGAACCGGTGGCGAGGAGGCAGCCCTGTTCGCAGCAGACCTGTTCCGGATGTACGGCAAGTATGCCGAGTCCAAAGGCTGGAAGACGGACATCGTGTCCTCCCATTCGACCGAGCTGGGCGGATTCAAGGAGGTCGTGTTCGACGTGAAAGGCGAGAACGTCTACAGCGAGCTGCGCCACGAGAGCGGCGGGCACCGCGTCCAGCGGGTGCCCGTGACGGAGGCGGGCGGCCGCATCCACACCTCGGCGGTCACCATCGCCGTTCTGCCCGAGGCCGAGGAGGTCGACGTGCAGATCAACAACGACGATCTGAAGGTGGACCGGTTCCGCGCCTCCGGCCCAGGCGGGCAGCACGTCAACAAGACCGCGTCCGCGATCCGGATCACCCACCTCCCGACCGAGCTGGTGGTATCCTGCCAGGACGAGAAGAGCCAGCATAAGAACCTGGCCAAGGCGATGCGGGTGCTTCGAAGCCGCCTGTACGAGCGCGAACTCGCCGCGAAGAAGCAGGCTCGCGACGCCGCCCGCAAATCGCAAATCGGGTCCGGAGACCGCAGCGACCGTGTGCGCACGTACAACTATCCGCAAAACCGCGTGACCGACCACCGACTGGGCAAGAACTACTCGCTCGAACAGGTCGTCGCCGGCGGATTGCAGAAGCTGATAGCGGACCTGACGGAAATGCACCGAGAGCGGCAGCTCGGCGAGCTCGACCAGAAGAACGCGGACAATGACTAACGGCTGGAAAGTCCTCGACCTGATCAACGTCACCAAGTCGTTCTTTGAGAGAAAGGGCATCGTTGACGCGCAGGGCCGCGGCACCGCCCGGCTGGACGCCGAGCTCCTGCTCGCGGAAGTGCTGGGGTGCGGGCGGATCGACCTCTACCTGCGGTTCGGCGAGGCGGTGGACGAAGCGCGACTCGCCGCGTTCCGCGAGCTGGTGAGACGCCGCGGCGAGCGGCAGCCGGTCAAGCAGATCCTCGGCCGGTGCGAGTTCATGTCGCACGAGTTCGACGTCTCCCCGGATGTCCTGATCCCTCGGCCGGAGACAGAGACGGTGGTCGAGCAGACGCTCGCCGTGCTTGGAGACGGGCCGGGGATGGTGGCGGACATCGGCACCGGCTGTGGCAACATCGCCATCTCCATCGCGCTGGCACGGCCCGAGGCAACGGTCTATGCGACGGACATCTCCGAGGCGGCGCTGGCAGTGGCGGAGCGGAACGTGCGGAAACGCGGCGTCTCTGAACGCGTGACGCTGCTCGCCGGCGACTTGTTCGAGCCGTTGACCGGCAGGAACCTCGAGGGCAGGCTGGACTGCATAGCCTCCAATCCGCCCTACGTGGCGGAGTCGGAGCTCTCCGGCCTGATGCCGGAGGTGGCTCGATACGAACCGCGCGTTGCTCTGGTGTCGGACCAGGATGGGATGGGACACACGCTGCGGATTCTGGAAGCGGCGCCGAGGTTCCTTCGCGACGGCGGCGCCCTGGTGCTCGAAATGAGCCCGTTCACCGCCGAGCGGGCCCGGGCCGCGGCGGAGGCAAACGATGCCTACGACAAAGTGCGAACGAAGCACGACCTGGGCAAGGTCGAGCGGGTTCTGATGGCCGAAAAGAGAGCGTAGATGGATCGGTTCGATATTGAGGGCGGAACGAGACTCGAAGGCGAGGTCACCGTCACGGGGGCCAAAAACGCGGCCCTGCCGCTGATGGCCGCTGCAATTCTGTCGTCCGGCACCACCCGCCTGAAGGGCGTCCCGGAGCTTCGCGACATCGACACCATGTCGGACATCCTGCACGCGGTCGGCGTCGAGGTCAGACGCGCCGCCGACGGCACGCTGGAGATCACCCCGACCGATGAGTCGGTGTGCAAAGCCCCCTATAAGCTGGTGAGCAAGATGCGCGGCAGCATCTGCGTGCTCGGCCCGTTGCTCGCGAAACGCGGCCGGGCGCTCGTGTCGATGCCGGGCGGCTGCGTGATCGGCGTCCGGCCGATCGATCTGCACCTGAAGGGCATGCGGGCGCTGGGGGCGGATCTGGAGCTGGACGACGGCTACGTCAACGCAACGGCGAAGCGGCTCACCGGTGCGGAAATCTACCTGGGCGGCGCCTTCGGATCCACGACGCTGGGCACCTGCAACGTGATGATGGCGGCCTCTCTAGCCGAGGGCCAGACCATTATCGAGTGCGCCGCGTGCGAGCCGGAGATTGTCGACGTGGCCGCCATGCTCACCAAGATGGGCGCCCGGATCGTAGGCGCCGGAAGCCACCGCATCGCTGTCGACGGCGTCCGCGAACTCAAGGCGGTCGAGCACGAGGTCATCCCCGACCGCATCGTGGCGGGCACGTTCATGGCCGCCGCCGCGCTGACGCGTGGCCGCATCACGATCAACGGTGCGCGGCTCGACCACCTCACCGCTGTGGTCGACACCCTGCGAAAGATCGGCGTGTCGGTCGAGCCGGCGGACGGCGGGTGCTGCGTGAGCGCGAAGGACCGGCTCTGCGCTACGGATGTCGTCGCCCTGCCCTATCCCGGGGTGCCGACCGACATCCAGGCACAGATCTCGGCAGTCCTCGCCACCGCGCAGGGCATCAGCATCGTCACCGACAAGGTATTCCCCGACCGGTTCATGCACGTCGCCGAGCTGAACCGGCTGGGGGTCGAGATACGCAAGGAAGGGTCGAGCGCCATCATCATCGGCAAGCCGAAGCTGCGCGGCGCCGAGGTGATGGCGTCGGACCTGCGCGCCAGTGCCGCCCTGGTCCTTGCCGGGGTGGCGGCGGAGGGCAAGACGATCGTTCATCGCGTCTACCACGTCGATCGCGGCTACCACTGCATCGAAAATGACCTGAAC
>CAZDHT010000023.1:5750-34863 GCA_964505325.1 uncultured Planctomycetota bacterium
CTGAACCGCCTGGGCGCGCGGATCGAGCGCACCCAGGAGGATCCCAAGGAGCTGTCGTGAGAGGCGAACATGTTTGAATCGATCACCCGGGCCCTGGACAGCGTGTTCAGCGGCCTCCGCAAGCGCGGGAAACTGACGGAGGCCAATATCCGGGACGGCATGCGGGAGATCCGCATGGCCCTGCTGGAGGCGGACGTCAGCTACAAGGTCGCCAAGGACTTCGCCGCCGCCTGTACGGAGCAGGCCGTCGGACAGGAGATCATCAAGAGCATCAAGCCGGCGCAGCAGATCGTCAAGATCGTGCATGACGAGCTGGTCAAGCTGATGGGCGAGGCGGATGTTTCGCTGCCCCTCGCCAAACGCGGCCGCCCCGGGGTCATCATGATGCTCGGGCTGCAGGGCGGCGGCAAGACCACGACCTGCGCCAAGCTGGCCCGCTTGGCCGCTAAGAAGGGCCGCACGCCGCTGCTGGTGGCGGCGGATGTCCAGCGCCCGGCCGGTGTGAAGCAACTGCAACTTCTCGGCGAGCAGATCGACGTGCCGGTATTCACCGAGAAGTTCAGCCCGCCGCGCATCTGCGCGATGGGGCTCAAGTACGCCCAGGCGAACGACCGCGATCTCGTCATCCTCGACACGGCAGGCCGGCTCCACATCGACCAGCCGCTGATGGAGGAACTGAAGAAGATCGTGTCGAAGGCCGCACCCGACCAGAAGCTGCTGGTCGCCAACGCGATGACCGGCCAGGACGCCGTGAACAGCGCCGACGAGTTCAACAAGCAGCTCGACATCGACGGCGTCATCCTGACGATGCTCGACGGCGACGCGCGGGGCGGCGCCGCACTGTCGATCCGCGCGGTCACCGGATGCCCCATCAAGTTCGTCGGCGTGGGCGAGAAGATCGACACCCTCGAGGAGTTCCATCCCGACCGGATGGCCGGGCGAATCCTTGGGATGGGCGACGTGGTCTCCCTGGTCGAGAAGGCGCAGGAGACCATGGACAAGGAACGCGCCATCAAGTTCCAGAAGAAGCTTCAGAAGGCGACGTTCACCCTGGACGACATGCTTGAGCAGTTTCAGCAGCTCAAGCGCATGGGCCCCCTGCCCGACCTGCTCGCCAAGATCCCAGGCCTCAGCGGCGCGCTGGGCGGCCAGGAGCTCGACGAGTCGGAGTTCACGCACATCGAGGCAATTATCCAGTCGATGACGCTCGAAGAACGAATGCGGCCGGAGATCATTGACGGGAGGCGGCGCCTTCGGATATCATCTGGCAGCGGCACCACCGTGCAGGACGTGAATTCGCTGCTCAAGGAATTCAAGTTCATGAAGAAGAAGATCAAACAGGGAATGCGAGGCCGGGGAGGCGGCTTCACGGGGCTGGGCTTCCCCATGCGATAACTAAGGAGGACACGATTTGGCTACACGCATCAGGCTGAAGAGGATGGGCGCCCCGAAGAAACCGTTCTTCCGGATCGATGTGTTTCACAGCCGCGCGCCGCGCGACGGCAAGAGCCTCGAAACCGTAGGGACCTACAATCCGCTGGCCGAAGAGGAGCCGGACAAGGTGGTCCTCAAACGGGACCGCGTCATCTTCTGGCTCGACCGTGGCGCGAAACCAACGGAAACGGTCGCCAGCATCCTGAGGAAGAACGGCATCCACGTGTGATTCCGGCCCCGGCCGGGCTCTGAACGAGGACCCAGTTGATGCTGCGCATCGACATCATCACCATACTTCCCGACGTGTTCGAGCCCTATCTGTCGGAGGGCATGCTTCGGATCGCGCGGGAGAAAGGCCTGCTGGAGGTCCACGTCCACAACCTGAGAGATTACGCATCTGACAAGCACAAGAGCGTGGATGATCGCCCGTACGGCGGCGGGCCCGGGATGGTAATGATGCCCGCTCCGATCTTCGCAGCCGTAGAGGACATCGAAGGCAAGGCGGACGTCAGACCACGGCTCTTGCTCATGACGCCCCAGGGCCGAACGTTCGACCAGCAGGTGGCGGCCGAACTCTCACGCGAGCAGCGGCTGATGCTCATCTCGGGCCGCTACGAAGGATTCGACGAACGCGTCCGGATCGGGCTCGGCGCGGAGGAGATCTCCATCGGGGATTACGTCCTCACCGGCGGCGAACTCCCCGCGATGGTGATTATGGACGCGGTGGCACGCCTCCTGCCGGGCGTGCTCGGACACCACGACTCGGCGAAGTTCGATTCATTCTCGGTCAACGGGCGCCTCGACTACCCGCAATACACCCGCCCCGCCGAGCTCCGCGGAATGAAAGCCCCTGACGTTCTGCTGAGCGGCAACCATCAGGCCATCGCCGACTGGCGCCGCGAGCAAAGCCTGAACAGGACAAGAGAACGCCGACCTGATATACTACTTCGCAACCCCATTGCGGACAACACAAGGAGCTGACGACCATGAAGCTGATCGACGACATCGAAAAGGAACAGATGAAGAAGGAGATCCCGGCGTTTAGCGTCGGGGACACGGTGGAAGTGCGCGTCCAAATCAAGGAAGGCGAGCGCGAGCGAATTCACGCCTTCACCGGCATCGTGATATCGCGCAGGGGGCGGGCGGCGCACGAGATGTTCATCGTCCGGCGCATCGTCGCCGGCGAAGGCGTGGAGCGGACGTTTCCCGTGCATTCCCCGGCGGTCGTCGGGGTCAAGGTGGTCCGCCGCGGCGCGGTTCGCCGGGCGAAGCTTCACTACCTGCGAAAGCGCGTGGGCAAGGCGGCGCGGGTGAAGGAACGGCGCCCCACCAAGTCGCGGTCCGCGAAGTGACACGGTGACAGCACGCCGAGACTCCAAAGCGCTGGGCGATGCCGCCGAACGCACCGCCGCCAAGTTCCTCAAGAAGCACGGCTACATCCTCCTGGCGCGAAACTTCTCGACAAGGGCCGGTGAGATTGATATCATAGCCGCCGACGGCGAGACGATCTGCTTCGTCGAGGTCAGGTCGCGCGGCAGCAGCGATTCCGTGCCACCGCACGCCACGGTGGGCCGCAGGAAGCAGGCCCGGCTGCGCGCCGCCGCATCCAACTACCTCGCCGTGAAGCGGCTGCACAACAGGTTGTGCCGGTTTGACGTCGTCTCGCTCGTACAGGCTCCCGACACGAGATCCGGCTGGAACATCGAACTGCTGCGTAACGCCTTTTGACGGAGGCCCGTCCGGCCAATGAATGCCGAGCCAGTCATTGAGACCCACGACCTGACCAAGGTCTACTCCGGCTTCATGAAGCCGGACGTGCTGGCGCTCGACCGGCTGACCATGCAGGTTGGCCGGGGCGAGGTGTTCGGCCTGCTCGGCCCCAACGGGTCCGGAAAAACCACCACCACCAAGCTCCTGCTCGGGCTGATCTTCCCGACGGCCGGCTCGGCCACCGTGCTGGGGGCTCCCGCCGGCGATATTGCGGCCAAGGCGAGGATCGGGTTCCTGCCCGAAGAGTCTTATCTGTACCGCTTTCTCAACGCGGAGGAGACGCTCGACTTCTACGGCCGGATCTTCAGCATTCCGCGCGAGAAACGCCGCCGCCGGGTGGGCGAACTGATCGACTTGGTCGGCCTTCAGCACGCAAGAAAACGGGCCCTCCGCGGATACTCGAAAGGCATGTCGCGGCGCATCGGCATCGCACAGGCGCTGATCAACGACCCGGAATTGATCTTCCTGGACGAGCCGACCTCCGGGCTGGACCCCATCGGCCGCCAGGAGGTCAAGGAGCTCATCCTGCGCCTCAAGGGCCTTGGCAAGACCGTGATGTTGTGCACCCACCTGCTCCCGGACGTGCAGGACGTGTGCGACCGCGTCGCCATCCTGAACAACGGCCGCCTTTGCGAGCAGGGCTCACTGGACGAACTCCTGATGCTCAAAGAGAGAACCGAGTTGACCGTGGACGGCTTGACGGAGAAACAGCAGGAACGGCTCAGGAAGCTCCTGACCGACATGGGGCATGACGAGGTCAGAATGATCCATCCTTACGACACGCTCAGCTCGCTCTTCATGAGAATCATCGAGAGCGAACGGCAACGTGTCGAAACCGCCAAACAGCAGCCGGAACATGTCTCAAAGCAGTAAGCTCAGAGCGTCGAACCGGCTGATCTCAGATGTCCGCCTTTCGCTGCGTCGCGCCGCCTCGCACAAGGGCGTCCAGCGCATCGCCGCGCTCACCACGCTCACCATCCGCGAAGCCCTGCGCAGCCGCGTGCTCCTGGGCATGACCCTCCTGATGTGCCTGTTCGGGGCGGCGTCGCTGTTCTGGCCGGCCGATCTGGACCGGGAGCGCGTGATCCTGGTCCAGCGCCTCTGCTACCTGACGCTCACGTTCTTCGGGGTCATCGCGGCCGCATTCCTGGGCGGCTCGGCGCTGCCAAGAGAGATCTCCAGCAAGCGCATCTACTCCGTTGCCACCAAGCCCGTCAGCCGGCTAGAAATGCTGCTGGGAAAATCCCTCGGCCTCATCGGAGTGATGTGCCTCTTCCTGATCCTGGGCGGGATGGTGACATTCATCGTCACCCACATAGCCAGCGCCCGCAAGACATATCAGGGCGGCTCCTACACCCTCGAAGTGATCGCTCCGTCGGCCCAGATTCGCCCTGATGACGAAGGCAAGCCGGTCCCCGTGGAGAAGGGCGAAACGCTGGCCGCCGATGGGGAGCGCGGACACAGCTACGACGTAACGATCGCCCGGCGGGACACCACCATTGTGGGCACCATTCCGAAGGCCGCCGTGAAACTGCACGAACGCTCGCTCAAGCTCCAGCGGGTCGCCGGCGCGGAAGAAGTGTCCTCCCGTTGCACCGGCAGGAGTGTGGTCTCCCGCAACGAACTGCTTCTGACAGCAACCGAGGTGGCCCGGAACGACGTGTGGTGGTTCGACGTGGCCGAACTGGACCTGCCCCGGAGCGGCCGGGACACCGACGTCCGGCTGCGCTTCTGGGGACTGCGCCACGAACCCATCCGCGGCAACCGAGCGCAGCGCGAGAGGCCGCACGTCGAATTCCTGTTCCAAGACCCGGCCACGCAGGAGGAGGTTCGCAAAGAAATCGATTTCTCGCTGCAAGAACCCAAAACCCCGTCCCTGTCGGGGAGTTCGCGGCCAGCCGACCAGTACGAAGCCGTGTTCACCCTGCCTCACAGCCTGTTTGCGGGCGGGAAGTTCACCGCCAGGATCGTGGACTACACCCCGAAGTACCCGGCGAGAGGCCGGATCTTCTACAGCCGGACCAAGTCGCCGACCTGGCGCATCAGCCGGTTCGACACCGGCGGACTCCCCCGCGGGGCCCAGACCATCCAGATCCGGTTTCTCGTCCACTACACCAAGGGACTCGACCTCATCGACCACACCCAGGTAACCGCCGAGATCCGAAACCCGGCAACGGGCAAATCGCAGCAGTTCCCCCTGCATCTCCGCGACCGGACCACCTCGTACCTCCATTTCCCGCGCCACCTCGTCGACGCACGTCAGGGGGTCGAACTGACCATCAGCGGCCTCCGCCGGTACCATTCGATCGGCCACTACAGCAAAGAGAGCCCGGTGTACCTGCTCCTCGCCCCAGGCTCGTTCTGGGCCAGCACCGCCCGCTCGCTGTTCCTCATCCTGCTGTACCTCAGCCTGTTCACGGTACTGGCGGTCGCCGCCTCGACGTTCCTCTCGCCGCCGGTCGCAATCCTGCTGACTCTGACGGTTGTCCTTGCGGGCCTGGTCAAGGACTTTCTGCTCCAGACCCGCACCCCTGCCGAACTGGAAAGCCCCGCCCTGCTCGCCCGGCAAATGGGGACCGTGCTGGAGCAACTGGGCGTGTGGGTGAAGTACTTCCTCATCAAGCTGTTGACCCTCCTGGGGCCGGGATTCGAGCCGTTCAGCTCCACGGCCTTCGTCAGGCGGGGCTGGGCGGTCCCGTGGTCGGCGGTCTACGGCGCGACGTTCTACGCGCTGCTGTACATGCTGGTGTGCTTCTCGTTCGGATTCCTGTTGTTCAGGTCGAGGGAGTTCGAATGACCCGAGCCTCGAAGCACTGGTTGGCGATCGTGATCCTCGCCCTGGTCTGCCTGGTCCCCCGCTACGGCGTGCTGGCGCTGTTGCAGGGCGAGATCGACCGCTCGCGGGCCGGCCTGCTCGACAGCCCCAACGTGACCCCCGAGCAGCGGCTGGTCGAGCTGGGCACCACTGTAATGCTGGGGAGCTTCCGGACCGCCCTCGTATCGTTTCTGTGGTACCGCGCCGATCAACTGAAGCAGCAGCGCGAACACATCGAGTTGGAAGGCGTCATCCGGTTCATTGCCAAGGTGCAGCCCACCGACATCGAGGCCTATTGCTTCCAGGTATGGAACATGGGCTACAACGTCCAGTATGATGCGAGTAACGTGGTCGAGGCGTGGAAATGGATCAAGCGGGCCATCGACTTCGGCAAGGAGGGCGTCGACCGCAACCCAAACCATCCCAAGATCTGGCGCCTCTACTTCGAGTTGGGCCAGATGTACTTCCACCGCTGCGCCACGGCCGTGGGCGCCCGAACGGCCTATTTCAGGAAGAAGGTTGAGGAAGAAGAAGGCCGGAGCCCATTTGATGTGGCTGCGTATTGGTTCGAAAGGGCCTGGAAAGCCGGCATTCGCCCGGACGCCAGGAGGCCGAACGTCCACTGGCTCGCCATGTGGGCGCACACGTACGCTCGCATGGCAATGGAGGCAGAAGAGGCCGGCGACGTGGACGAAATGATCCGCGACCGCAACCGGGCGATCGAGATTCACGAACTCATCATGAACTACGCGGTGGACGGCAAGAAGAGATTCCCCGAATACGAGAAGGCCGGCAAAGACGCCGTGGCGAGACTCCGCCGGTTCATCGACCTCCATCAGGCCCGAAGGCAGGCCGATCAGTTCCAGGCGGAGGGCAGGCTGGACGACGAGCGCCGCCTCCGCGTCCGCGTCGCACGAGAATGGCGCAACACCATCGAGAAGGATCCGACCGGCCGGGAGGCGGGACGGAACGTCGGCCGTGCCGCCGATGAGCTGGAATCCCTCCTCGCCCGCGTGAGTGACACGAAGACCCAGGGCCAGCTCAGATACGAGATCCTGGAGACGCGTTACAGCGCCGCCCACCCGCAGCGAAGGTCCAAAGAAGCCGTCGATAAGCTCGAAGCCGCCGTAGCGGCCCAGGACCAGCGGCTTGCAGCGATGCGGAGCCCGCAGCAGCTTGTCCGAAGCAAGGGGAACGTCCGGCGGAACGCGCGCATCTGGCACCGCATCGTGTCCAACCTGTCGAGCGACCGGAACCGCGCGCAGAAGGCGCTCGAAGCTCTTACCCGCTACGACTCTATCCTGGGGCTGCTGGCGCCCGACGAACGAAGGACAGCAGGCAAAGAGCTCTGGGAGTACTGGCTCGCCCTCATCAACCTGACCGACATCGACGCGCCACTGGCCAGGCGGCGCGTGACCGAAGTGGCGACCGCGGCGGAGAAGGACCTGCTGCTGCGGTGCCAGGCCGTCGTGGGATTGTTCAACGAATTGGGGCCGCTCCCGCCAGGCGTCAAGCCCTCGGCGAAGCAGGCTCGGATCCTCTCGCAAGTCTTCGGCCACACCACCGTGGCGCACGGCTCGGCAGACACGGCCGTCCCTTCCTGGGCGGCGCTCCTCAGGAAGGAGGAGTTCTACCGGACCGCCGCTCAGATGGCGGAACAACACCTGCGGGCGATTGCAGAGGCCCTCGAAACGGTGGTAGACGCCGCGGAACACACGTTCGGAGAAGTGGACGAAGTTCGAGAGAAGTGGGACCCGCGCGGTTTCGGGCCTCGGGCCCGCGGGATCTGGCGGCTCCTGCACGAGTACAACCCGCGCAATCTCCTGTACAAGGAGAAATCGCGTCGGCCCGTCAGAAAGAGGCGCCCCCGTCCCCGCGCACACGAACATTAGGAAAGCTCATGACGCTCGCTTATGTCGGACCAGTCTGGTCGCCCCCCCGCTTGTAGAGGAGGAACACCGAGGATGATCACACGGAAACGCTTGGCAATCATGCTGGTGTGTTTGTGCGTTTGCATGTTCGCGGCCGCGGCCTTCGCCTCGGACGCCACCGCGCCTCCGGCAGAAGGCCAGGCCGGACCCGTCGGACAGGCCCGGGCATGGCTGCTGTGGGCGCTCGCCCCCATTGGAGCGGCTCTCTCGCTGTATTTCGCGTTCACCTTCTACAAGTACATCATGCGGCAGGACGAAGGCACGGACACCATGCGCGAGATCGCCGCCCACGTCCGCGACGGCGCCAACGCATACCTCAGTCAGCAATACAAAGTGGTCGGCATCGTCGTCGCCGTCCTCTTCGTCATCTTCCTCGGCATGGCGTTCCTGCTGGACACCCAGAGCCGGTGGATGCCGTTTGCGTTCCTCGCCGGCGCCATCTTCTCGGGCCTGTGCGGGTTCCTTGGAATGCGCACGGCCACCCGAGCCAGCGCCCGAACCGCCAACGCCGCACGGACCAGCCTGAACGGCGCTCTGCAAGTCTCCTTCCGCGCCGGTTCCGTCATGGGCCTCGTGGTTGTGGGGTTCGCCCTGCTCAACATCTCCGCCTGGTTCCTGCTTCTCTATCTCATCGGCGTCAATTCGATGGGCATGACCCTCAGCGCGATGGCCGTCGCTCTTCTCTCGTCCGGCATGGGCGCCAGCACCCAGGCCCTCTTCGCCCGCGTGGGCGGCGGGATCTTCACCAAGGCCGCCGACGTCGGCGCCGACCTCGTCGGCAAAGTGGAGGCCGGTATCCCCGAAGACGATCCGCGGAATCCCGCGACCATCGCGGACAATGTCGGCGACAACGTGGGCGACGTCGCCGGGATGGGAGCCGATCTGTTCGAGTCGTACGCCAACTCGATCCTCGCCGCGGGGGTCCTGGGTGTCGCGGCGGCGGCGGCGCTGTTCGGCAGCAGCGGCATGGGCAACACGATCGCGTTCCGGCTTCTGGTGCTGCCGATGGTGCTCGCCGGCATCGGCTGCATCGCGTCTATCGTCGGGATCCACGCCGTCCGGACCCACGAGGACGCGACGCAGAAGACGCTCCTGAGGGCCCTCATGCGGGGCGAAATCGTCAGCGCCGTCCTCTTCGCCATCGGCTCGGGAGTGGCGACCTGGCTGATGTTCGCCGACATCTCGGAGCTGGCCTTCAAGCCGCTGGGCATTTGGATGTCGGTCCTGACCGGACTGCTGGCGGGCGTGATCATTGGCAAGGCCACCGAGTACTATACCTCCGCGGATTACGGGCCGACGCGGAGGCTGGCCGAGGAGTCCAAGACCGGCCCCGCCACCGTGATCATCGGCGGACTCGCCGGCGGCATGCTCTCGACCTGGCTTCCGGTCCTCACCGTCGTCGTCGCGATCATCGCCAGCTTCGGCTTCGCCGGCGGGTTCGGTGAAATCACCATCGGGCTGTACGGCATCGGCATCGCCGCCGTCGGAATGCTCTCGACGCTGGGAATGATGCTTTCGACCGACGCCTACGGGCCGATCGCGGACAACGCCGGCGGGAACGCCGAGATGTCCGGCCTCGGGCCCGAGGTACGCGAGCGGACCGACGCACTCGACTCCCTCGGCAATACCACGGCCGCCACCGGCAAGGGCTTTGCGATCGGCTCGGCGGCGCTCACCGCGCTCGCGCTGATCGCGGCGCTGATGGAAGGAATCCGCGAGCCGCTCAAGAAGCTGCCCGAGGCCCTCGTGCCGGCCGGCCTCGACCCGGAGACCGCCTCGTTGACCGAGCTCGTTCACGCGTTCAACATCACGCTGATGAATCCGCGCGTCCTGGCGGGCATGTTCATCGGCGCGATGCTCACGTTCCTGTTCTGCTCGTTCACGATGAAGGCAGTCGGCCGCGCCGCCGCGTCGATGGTCGAGGAGGTCCGCCGCCAGTTCCGCGAGTTCGGAATCCTCGAGGGCAAGGGCCAACCGGACTACGCGGCGTGCGTGGCCATCAGCACCAAGGGCGCCCAGCGGGCGATGATGTTCCCCTCCCTGCTCGCCATCGTGGCCCCGGTGCTCACCGGTCTGATCCTCGGCGTGGCCGGCCTGACCGGCATGCTGGCGAGCGCCCTCGCCACCGGCTTCGTGCTCGCCGTCATGATGGCAAACGCCGGCGGCGCGTGGGACAACGCCAAGAAGTACATCGAGACCGGCGCGCTGGGCGGCAAAGGCTCCGATTGCCACAAGGCGGCCGTGGTGGGCGATACCGTGGGCGATCCGTTCAAGGACACGTCCGGCCCGTCGCTCAACATCCTCCTCAAGCTGATGTCGATGGTGGCGGTGGTGTTCGCCGGTGTCATCGTCAAGTACGCCCCCGTGATCGCCGGATGGCTGGGGATGTAACGCGGCCCAGGAAGGGAAACCGGGGACAGATAACCTTCTTTCGCCGGACAACGGACAAGCATTGCGCGGAACGGGTTGGCCCGGCGAAAAAAGTTATCTGTCCCCGCTTTCCAAACTGATGTCCCACCTGAGACATTTGCGCCAGGTCCCCCCCGCGAAGGTTTCCGGTGTGATGCGGTCCTCGTGTGGTGCTCGTGTCACAATAGCTCGGCCAGGTTGCGCTCCAGGGCCTCCGCCTGGGCCTCGAGGTCCGCCGCCTTGGACCGCTCGCGCTCCACTACCTCGGCGGGAGCCTTCGTGGTGAACGACTCGTTGCCCAGTTTCCGCCGGACCCCGTCCAGCTTGCTGCGGACCTCCCCCAGCTTCTTCTCGAGCCGCGAACGCTCCGCTCCGAGGTCGATCAGGCCCTCGAGCGGGACGAACACCTCGGTGCGCCCGACGACCTCGGCGGCCGAATGCTTCGGCTTCGGGATGGACTCGGCGACGGATAGCTTCGAGATGTTCCCCAGATGCTCGACGAACGAGCGGTTGGCCTCGATTGCGTCCCTCGTCGCGGCCTCCGTGCTCGCCACGAGCACTTCCAGCGGGTCGCGCGCGTTGATGCCGGCCTTGCTGCGGATGTTGCGCACGGCGCGGATGATGCTCTGAACGCTCTCCATGTCGGACTCGAGCTTCGGTGCGTCCAGCTCGGGCCGGACCTGCGGCCAGTGGGCCACGATGATGTTCTCGGGCAGTTCGGCGCCCTCCCCCACGCCTCTCGCGGGGACCGCCTCGCCCAGGTGCTGCCAAAGCTCCTCGGTCACGAAGGGCATGAACGGGTGCAGCAGCCGTAGAATCGAGTCCAGCACAAGCGCAAGGACGGCCCTGGCCTGGCCGCCGGACTCGGCGCCCGCGAGCCGCGGCTTGACGATCTCGAGGTACCAATCGCAGAAGTCGTGCCAGGCAAAGTCATAGACCGCGTGCGCCGCGTCATTGAACCGAAAAGCTCGGAGTCCTTCGCTCACCGCCCGGACCGCGCGGTTCCGGCGGCTGAGTATCCACCGGTCCTCGAACTCGAGCTGATCCGCCGCGACGCACGGGGCGCCGCCTTCGAGGTTCATCAGGGCGAACCGTGCGGCGTTCCAGAGCTTGTTGGCGAAGTTCCGCCCGATGTCAAACTTCTGGCTTGTGTTTACCGTCCGTCCGTCTGCGAGCGTCACGTGTTCGACCGGCATCCGCACGTCTTGGGTCTGCGTGGTCATGTTGAGCAGCGTGAAGCGCATCGCGTCGGCGCCGTGGCTGTCGATGATGTCGAGCGGGTCGATGCCGTTGCCGAGACTCTTCGACATCTTCCGCCCCTCGCCGTCCTGGATCATCGCGTGGATAAAGACGTCGGGGAACGGAATGTCTCCGACGCAGTACTGGCCCATCATCACCATTCGGCTGACCCAGAGCGTGATGATTTCCCGCGCCGTGCAGAGCAGGTCGCCCGGATAGAACGTATCGAGCATCGGCGAGTCGTCCGGCCAGCCCAGCGTGCTGAACGGCCACAACGCCGAACTGAACCAAGTATCCAGCACATCCGGATCGCGCTGGAAGCCCATTCCATCCAATTGCTTCTCTGCCTCAGTTGCTCCGGGCGGCGGGCATACGTACCAAGTGTCTTCATCGCGGCCGTCTTCGCGTCGTCTCTGTGCGAAGCACCTGACGCCCGCTAGCTTGACAGGCAGCAAGAACCGCGCCGAATCCTGTGACTTGGATGGGATATGCATGCCCCAGAGATTTCCCTCACCGCGCCACACCGGAATCCGGTGTCCCCACCAGAGCTGGCGGCTGATGGGCCAGTCGCGCAGGTTCTCGAGCCAGGTCTGGTACGTCTTGGCGTAGCGGTCGGGCGTGAACCGCAGGCGGCCGTCGAGCAGCGGCTTGAGCGCCAGGCCGGCCAGCGAATTCAGCGGCACATCGGTGCCGTCGATCAGCCCCTCGCCGAACGCCTGGGCCAAGTGCGGGATGGGCTTCTTGACCGCGATGTACCACTGGTCCGAGAGGTACGGCTCGATGGGCACGTGGCTGCGGTAACTGTAGCCGATCTCGTGGACGTAATCGCGGACGTCCTCGAGTAGGTCCTCGTTGCGGAACCATTCGACGATGGCGTCGCGCGCCTCGAAGCGGTCCATGCCGATGAGTTCAGGCCACTTGAGCCGGACTTCATCTGCGTCGTCCCAGCCGTGCTTGTCGCTGATCGTGCCGTCGGGCGCGAGCACGTTCACGATCGGTAGCTTGTGCCGCAGGCCGATCTCGTAGTCGTCCGGATCGTGCGCCGGGGTGACCTTGAGGAACCCGGTCGAGAACCGCGCCTTTTCGTCGTCGCTCTCGGGGTCCGGCAGCACGACGTGCTCGTCGGGGATGATGGGAATGAGCCGGCCCACAATGGGCAACCGCACCATCTTCCCAACCAGCGCTTCAGCTCTCGGGTCCTTCGGGTTCATTGCGACGGCGGTGTCGCCGAGCATCGTCTCGGGGCGGGTCGTTGCGACGGTGATGTATGTGATTGTCTCGCGGCCCGTGTCGCCCCCGCGTGTGTCGCCGGCCGTGTCGCGGGCATCTTGCCCGCGTGTGTCGCGGCCATCCTGGCCGCGGTAAACGTACTTGAACCCAACCCAAGGATAGTCGTGAAGTCCGCCCTTCTGAGGATTATCCAGGATGTAGTTGACCTGATTGACGAAGTCCTTCCCATCGCGAATCAGATGGTCGTAGTATTCCTCCATCCAGACGGTGCCACTACGGCCCAGGAGGCGGTTCAACTGCTTGGCGCTGAAGGATTTCCAGGAGTGGAGGATATCGGCCAGTTGATTGGCGCCGGTCGGACGAAGCGCGGCGTGCACGTGGTTGGGCATGATCGCCCATGCAATGAGGTCGTAGCGATCGCAGTCGAAATGCCTCATCACTGCCAGCACCGTTTCGGCGGCGCCGGGGGCTTCGAGCAGGCACTCGCCATGACGTGCGTCCAGGTAGCCGTCGATACGCGTGCAGAAGAGACGGTTCAGCTCGACGCGCTCGTCGTATCTGAGAGAGCGGCCTTGCTTCTCCGCTCGCTCGACAATCCTCTGTCGTTCGCGGCGCCACTCTTCGGCAACTGGCGCGGGGACGGAATCGGCCAGGCGGAACGTCACGGCATAAGTTGCGCCTGTTTGAGTCCAGTGGGGCAGGTAACGGCCCATGCGCTTGTCGATTGGGTTTTCCTGCGAGGGCGAGACGCCCTCGGGACACGCGGGCAAGATGCCCGCGTCACCATCCAGACACGCGGGCGCGATGCCCGCGACACAAGCGACCTCGACGGGTTCCTCGAGCGGGTATTGCATGTACCAGAAGTGCCCGCGGACTTCCTCGTGCTCGACCTCGTCGTCAGCGAGCACGGTCTGCGTCTCCGGGTCCCAGTTCACCAGGCGCTTGCCGCGATAAATGAGGCCGTCCTTGAAGAGGCGGAAGAACGTCTCTCGGACGGCTCTGGCGCAGACGTCGTCCATCGTGAATCGCTGCCGCGCCCAGTCACACGAGCAGCCCATCATCTTCAGTTGCTTCGTGATGGTGGCCTTGTACTCGTCTTTCCATTCCTGAATTCGCGCGACAAACGCCTCTCGCTCGAAGTCGGTGCGGCGCTTCCCTTCCTCGGCGAGGATCCTTTTCTCGACCACCGTCTGCGTGGCAATGCCGGCGTGATCGGTGCCGGGCATCCACAACGTGTTGCGACCGCGCATGCGGTGGAAACGGATCAGCGCGTCCTGCAGTGTGTTGTTGAGAGCGTGTCCGACGTGAAGTCGGTCGGTGACGTTGGGCGGCGGGATCATGATGCAGTACGGCGTCGTGGCGGGGTCGGTCTCTGCGTGGAAGTATCCCTTCTCCTCCCACATCCGGTAGATTCTGCCCTCGACGTCCGCCGGGGAGTACCTTGGCGGGAGTTCGGTTGCCATTTCCACCTCGTTCATCCGGAGAGCAAAACGCGATCAGTTGTCGAGCATCAGTTCGGCGTTGAGCGCTGCAACCGCGCGCTCCACGTCGGCTTCGGGAACGATGACCGAGATCTTCACTTCGGACGTACCGATCATCTCGATGTTGATCCCTTCCCGAGCGAGCACGCCGAACACGGTCGATGCCGCGCCCGCGTGGCTGCGCAGGCCGACGCCACTGATCGACAGTTTGGCGATGTCGGTGCTGACCTGGGCAGGCTCGTCCGTCAGTCGGGGCGACATGGCGTCCACCACTTGCTTCGCCCGCGCCACGTCGTCCCGCTTGACCGTGACGCTGATCCCCGACGAACACGAGTTCTGGAGCACGATATCCAGGTTGATCTTGGCGTCTGCCAGCGCCCCGAGCAGCAGCCCCGCCTGCCCGGGCTCGTCGCGCAGGCCGGGGATCTTCAGTTCGGCCTGATCCCGGTCGAACTCGACGAGCTGGACGTGGAGGCCCTCCATCGTGTCCGACTCCGAGAGCTGCAGGCCGGTCGGGGTCTCGGCCAGTGGTTCGACTTCCGGCAGCTCATCCAGCCTGAACGCTTCGTGCACGGCCAGGAGCGCTCTTTCACCGTCGGCGCTGCTCACCACGACAGAGATGTTGATCTCCGACGTCGTGATCATTTCGATGTTGATGCCCCGCTTGCCCAGCGCCGCGCACAGCCGAGCCGCGACGCCCTTGCCGGCGATCATGCCTTTGCCGACGGCGGAGATGCGTGCGATCTCAGCTTCCGAGGAGACATCGTCCGCCCCCAGCTCGTCCTTCAGCCTTTCGCATGTCTGCAGCGCCTCCCGCAGGTCCGTGTCCTTGACCAGGAAGCTCATGACCGCCTTGCCTTGGATCGGGAAGCTCTGGACGATCATGTCGAGGTTGATGTTTCGGTCTCCGATCGCGCCCACGATCTTCGCGGCGACGCCCGGGGTGTCGGGGACTCCGGCGATGGTGATGCGAGACTCGTTCAGGCTCAGCGCCACGCCGCAGACCGGTACGTCCTCGAACCCGCACACGTCACCACACACGACCGTGCCGGGCGAATCGGTGAACGTCGACCGCACGCACAGGGGCACGCGGAACTTCTTCGCCACCTCGACCGACCGCGACTGGACGACCTTGGCGCCCACGCTGGCCAGCTCCAGAATCTCGTCGTGGCTGACTGCCTTGAGCTTGACGGCGTTTGGGACGACCCTGGGATCGGCGGTGTAGATGCCGTCGACGTCGGTGTAGATTTCGCAGAGGTCCGCTTTCAGCGCCGCGGCCAGCGCCACGGCGGTCAGGTCCGACGTGCCCCGCCCGAACGTGGTGATGTTCAGGTCGGGGTCAATCCCCTGGAAGCCGGCCACCACGACGATCTTCCCCTTGTCGAGCTCGCGCCGGATCGCCTCGGTCCTGACCTTTTGTATCCGCGCCTTGGTGTGGACGCTGTCGGTCAAGATCCCCACCTGGCCGCCGGTCAGCGAGATCGCCGGATGCCCCATGGCGTTCAGGGTCATGCACACCAGCGCGATGGACATCTGCTCGCCCGTCGCCAGCAGCACATCCAGCTCGCGGGGGGCCGGCTCGGGAGTGATGTCGCGCGCCAGCGCGATCAGCTCGTCGGTCATGCCCGCGCGTGCGGACACGGTGGCGACCACCTGGTGCCCCTGCTCCTTGGCGCGGATGATCTTGGCGGCGGCTTTCTTGATGCACTCGGCATCTGCAACCGAGGTGCCGCCGAACTTCTGCACGATGATTCCCAAGTCTTGGAGCCCCCAGAAGCAGTTACTCGGCGGATTCCAGGAACCGCTGCGCGTCCAGACCGGCCATGCAGCCCATTCCGGCGGCGGTCACCGCCTGCTGGTACCGGCTGTCCATCACATCGCCGGCTGCGAATACGCCCTCGACAGAGGTCAGGGCGCTCCGGCCGCTTGCGACCAGATAGCCTTTCGCATCCAGCTCGAGCTGGCCCCTGACCAGCTCTGTGTTCGGCGTGTGGCCCAGCGCCAGGAACACGCCGCCGCAGTCGACCTCCTTGACCTCGCCGGTCTTGACGTGCTTCACCTTCGCTCCCGTGACCGCGGTCTCCTTGTCGCCGATGATATCGACGAGGACGTGACTCCACAGGAAGTCGATCTTCGGGTTGTTCATCGCGCGGTCCTGCATGATTTTCGAGGCGCGCAGTTCGTCGCGGCGGTGAACGATGGTGACCCGGCCGGCAAAGCGGGTCAGGAAGGTAGCTTCCTCCATCGCGCTGTCGCCTCCGCCGATGACCAGGAGATACTTGTCGCGGAAGAACGGGCCGTCGCACGTGGCGCATACCGAGACGCCGCGGCCCATCAGCCTTTGTTCTGCTTCCAGGCCCAGCAGGTTGGGTCGAGCGCCGGTGGCGACGATGAGCGCGTGCGCCTTGTACTCCTCGCCGCCGGCTGTGATGGTGAAGGGCCGCTCGGACAGGTCCAGCGAGTCTGCGTCTTTCTGAACAAACTCCGCGCCGAACCGCTCCGCCTGATCCCGCATGGTCTGGATCAACTGCGGCCCCATGATGCCCTCGACAAAGCCCGGGTAGTTTTCGACCTCGGTGGTGATCATCAGTTGCCCGCCTGGCGACGCGCCCTCGAGGATGAGGGGTTCGAGTGCGTTCCGTGCCGTGTATAGCGCCGCGGTCAGCCCGGCACACCCGGCCCCGATGATGACGACCTTTCTTTCTGTCGCCATGGTTGCAGCCTCACTTGTTGGGGATTTCGAATACGGTCTTTGCCGAGCCCACGTTGCCGGATGAATCCTCCGCCTGAATCACCAGGGTGTGCTCGCCCGGCTCCAGTTTCTTCGTCGTCAGCTTCAGCTTCTCCGCCCGGGCGTCGAAGATCTGGTCAACCGGCAGCACGGGCAACCACGGTCCTGCGTCCACCGAGTACCGCGCGGAGGTGACGTTCGAGCCGGCATCCTTCACTTCGCTTTCAACCGAACACTTGCCGTCCCCCGCGTCAGTGCGGACGATCCGGACCACGGGCGGCGAGTTGTCCACCGTGACCGGATCGCTGACCAGCTCGTCGGTCAGCGTCCTGGGCGGCGGGTTGTCGGGGCGGTCGCTCGCCCTTACCTTCAACTCATAGACGCCGTCGGGCACGGCCTCCGTGTCCCACGCGTACGTCGCCTGAGCCAGCTTGTCCTTCAGCAGCTTCCAGTTCTTCTCGCCCTTGCCGCGGAAGAACAACTCGTACTCGAGCGAATCGCGGTTCGGGTCGGAAGCCTTCCAGGCTACGGTGACGGTCCCCGCGATACATCCGTCGGCCTGTCCGCGCGGAGGTGGCGGCGGCCCGGCAGGTTTCTTCTGGCTCTTCGGGCCGGATTTGACGATGGTGCTGACGTCTATCGAGTCGATCGACGGCGCATAATTCTGCACCAGATACGGTAAGTGGACGGCGCGGATGTGAGGAGTGAGTTTGCCATCCCGGCTCGACAACGTCAGGCGATACTGTATGAGCCTCGCCGGCGGGCTCACAATCCGCACGCCGGCTTCGACCTCCTGCGGATTGGTCCAGTCGCTCCAGGTCTTGTCCGGCTTCTCGGAGTTGCCCGACCGGGTCGAGAGCTGCACGCGGGTGCCCTTCGGGATGCGCCCTTCCAGTTGAAACGCGCCCCAGGAGGATCGGAACCGGGCGTCGTACACTGCCGAGGTATATGTCCCGCTCTTCGCGCGCGGCGAGTCGGCCACGTACACGCGGCCGTCGTTCCCAGTGCCCACAAACAGCTTACCGGTCGGCGTCGCGCACAGAGAGAGGATCTGGGACTGCTCCTGCTGCGCGATCAGCGCCACGTCCCGCTCGGACGTGATCCGCAGCACTTCACCTTTCCCGGCCGTTCCAACGTAGAGCCGCCCGTCCGACGACACCATCGAGAGGAACGCCACACCAAGCATGCGGAACACGGTGGTGACCTTGCCGTCGGGCGAGAGGCGGTAGACGTAGTTTGCTGCCGAGACAGCCGACGGTCCCGGTCGCTTGGACGGTACATAAGCGGGCGGGCGTTTGGAGGTACGCGCGTTCTTCTTCACGTCCAGCGTCGCCGCCATTCCGCCGGCGGGCGCGGCGATGACCTGTGGCGCCGGCCCCCGCCGCGGCACGGCCGACGGCGCCGGCCGGACCCCGTCGGCGGTACCGAAGTAGACGTTGCCCTCCTTGTCCGCCGCCATGCACCGGAGTTCCTTCTGCGGCGCGTCGAACGCGATGGATACCTTGCCGTTCGGCGCGATGCGATACACCAGGCCGTTCTCGTTCGTACCGGCATAGACCGTCTCGCCCACGGCGGCGAGGCTGAGTACGTGTTTGTCGTTCGAGTCGTGGACCGTCTCCACCTTCTTGCCACCGGCGCTGATCTTCAGAATCTTTCCCTCGGGGCCCGTGCCCGCGTAGAGGTTTCCCTTCGCCGTCACGGCCAGCGCCCAGACGTAGGCTTGCTTCGTCTCGCAAAACAGGCCGGGCTTGCCTCCGCGCGGAATCCTGTAGATCTTTCCGCTGGGAGCGCACGCGGCATAGACGTTGTCTTTGGAGTCCACCGCGAGGCTCAACACTTCCAGATCGTCCGTGGCGAGCGCGGCCTTGGCGTTGGCCTTGCCGCCTTCGAGCACGAACACCTTGCCGTCGTTGCCCGTGCCGGCATAGACGCGGCCCCGGGAGTCGGCGACCAACGCCCACACGAACGCCTCGGGCTCCATCGCTTTGTAGAGGTCGAAGCGGGGCCCCAACTCGAGAGCGCCCGTTCCGATGACGGCGACGTTCTTCGCCTCGCCGCTCTGGAAATCCTGGAACGTCTTGTGACGGAGCGTCGCCTGCGGCGGCGCTATCGCCGTCCCGCAGACCAGGAGCAGGCCCGTTGCCAACGTCGCGGTTTGAAGAAGCTTCACCTCTCCTCCTCTACGTTTATCTTGAGCATCTGAGAGCCGCTGACGACCAGTCCGCACGGTACCGTGGTGACGGCCGCGTCCCGCACGTGGGTCAAGCCCGTCTGTTTGCGAGACGCAATGACACCGTACACGGACGACGGCAGGTCGCGGAGTTCTTTGCCGCGGATGGCGATTCCGGCGGCCGCATATGAAACCCGGACGTACAGCCGGTCGCGGCGATACTCCTTCCGCAGCAGCTCGAGCAACTGCGGGAAGTCCTGCGGATCGTACCGGCTGGGGGCGTCCTTGCGCTCCGCGGCGATGTAGGCGCCGCTGCCGCACACCTGGAGCGTCGCGGGGCCCAAGGGAGCATCGCGAGGGATCGGAATGTCGATGACCTTCCTGACCCGCCCGGCCTTCAACCGCTTCAGCTCCACGGTGGCCCTGAGTGTCTCTCCGCGCCGGACCTCGCTCCGGTCAAGAGCGACCGTCTCGATCTCTGCGTAGCGGCGGACCGGCTCGAATTTCGCGTCCACCTTCACCGAACGAGGGTAAACGCGCTTGAACTTGTTGCTGGTGAGCGACGAGAGTATTCCTCTTACGTCCTGGCGGATGATCGAAGCCGTCCCCCATCCGTCCCAGCCGGACTCGACGTTCTCGATGACGATCGGGGGGTAGCCTTCCGCCGCCACGGTAATCCGGTAAGCCACGGTCAACTCCTCCGGCGGCTCACCGGATTGGAAGAGGCAACTGCCCACGGCCAGACCGATGATTGCCGGTGTGATCCTCGGATGTCTTAGCGCCTCGAGACTGTACTTCCTGACCTTGCTCCCTTCCAGGCCGGACACGGATACCGCGATTCGGACCGATTCCCCTCTCGCCCCGATCGTGCCGGCCACGCCCTTGCTCCGGTCGGTGTCGATCCGGCCGACGATCCGCCCGCCCGCGCCCAGCTTGAACGTGCGGGCGAAGCTCGGCATGATCGTGTAGATGTAGCCGGTCGTCATCGGAATGTCGATGTCGGCTTCTGCGTACATCGGATGCCCGAATGCCAGGACCCGTTTCCCGCGGACCTCGGTCACCGTCCCAACCGCGTCCCAGTCCAGGTCACCCCACAGCAGTCGCACCCCCAGGACCGCCCCCGGCTCGAGCTTGGCGTCTTTCACATCGGCGGCGCCCGCCGTGCCGCCCTGCACCGGCATCAGGCCGAACCCTTCGAGCTCCGGGCCGAGATCCTTGAGCAGCCTGCGGGCGACCTGCGGCGGGCCGAGCCCGGCCAGCCGGATCGGGGTCGTGATTGGACACATCTCGATGGCGCCCGAGCCGTCGGGCTTCAGGAGGGTGGGACTGCTCGCGAATTTGACCGTGCTGAAATCGCGGCCGAAGACGTGGATCGGCTCCTTCAACCGGAAAGACGTGGCGGCCTTGCCGGCCGGCTTTTCGGGCTTTCGGTCCATCAGCGGCAGCATCTCGGCGATGGGAGTCACGCCGGCGATCGCCGCCTTGGCAAAGCTGAACCCGTACGCCAGCGCACCGATCAGCTTCCCGTCCACGTAGATCGGGGACCCGCTCATCCCGCCGGCGATGCCGGTTTTTTCCAGGCCGTGGCCGCTGCAGCGGATCAGGATGATGTCGCTGTCGATGTCCCACACGTTGTGCATCACGCCGATCACTTCGACGTTGAACTTCTCCGGCTTCGTTCCCTGGAACACGGTCAGGCCGTAGCCCTTCATCCCCCGCCGGAGCTTGTCCGCTGTCAGGTACCTGGCGCCGTCGATTTCGGGCTTTGGCTTCTGGGCGGCGCCCGCGCAGCTTCCGCAGATCAACGCCAGCACAGCCACCAGGGGTACAGTTCGTCTCAGCATGTCGAGGTCCTGCGCACCGTAGAAGTGTCGTGACTCAGCCAGTATAGCGAAGGGCGCCGCGGGACGCAATGTCACGTTCAGTATTCGACCCCCGGGAGCGCCTCTGTGCCGGCGTCGTGAGCGTGTTTGAGCTTCACCATGTTGGTGACCGTGTCGGCAACTTCCACCAGGTCAGGGTGCGCATCCCGGCCGGTGAGGATGATATGCAGGCTCGGCGGCCTGGCTTCGATCAGGCTCAACACGTCCGACACGCTCAGCAAGCTTTTCTTCACCGCGCAATTGATCTCGTCCAGGATGAGCACGTCGCACTGGTGCATTCTCGTCCGGGCCAACTTCAGGGCGTCCGCGGCCCGGCTTCTGTCCTCCGCCGTGCCGCCATTTCTCACCACGAAGCCGCGCCCCATCGGAAGGACCTCGAACCTGCCGCCGAGCTGCTCCGCGGCTTTCACCTCGCCCGTGTCCTCTCTGCTCTTGATGAATTGGATGACGCAGACCTTGCGGCCGTGGCCGAACGCGCGGAGCCCCATGCCCAGTGCAGCGGTCGTCTTGCCTTTGCCGTCACCGGTGAAGAGCAGCACGCGACCGCGGGACGAGCCGGCTGGCGGGTTGGCGCTCAATGCTCGTCGGCCTTTGTGAGAGCGGCTTCGAGCTGGTCCCCTTTACGCGCGATGCGCTTGACGGAGTCCATCAGGAGCTGTGGCGTCGCCGAGTCGCGCACCAGGACGTCGACGATCACAAACCCCGGCTTGCCGTCAATGTCCGTGACCGCAATCGCGCCCGCCGACATCTTGACGTTCTGCCGCAGCGCCCATTCGTAGTGTTTCGCGGTTGCCGGCCCGCAGCGGGTGTACACCACGAGCAGCGGGATCCCATCCGAGTCTTTCGCGCGGAAATTCGCGGTCACGTCCTGGTGGCGGTCGCCCAGAGGCACGCGAAGTACATAGCCGTGACCTTTCTCTTCCGCCGATACGTCCGTACCGTATACGGCCTGTGCAATGAAGTCCGCATCGGACTGCGCCGTGGCGGGCGCACCGGCCTTCGTCTCGCCGCCCCCAATGTCCAGCCAGCGCTTCCACGCGTCGTAATCCTCGCCGAAGTCCTCCCCGGTGATGCGCCGCAGCGCTTCGACCGCGCCGCTTCGGATCTCGGCGTCCCGCAACCCCTCGATCAGGTCAGGTATCGCCTGCTTGGCCCCCAGCCCGCCCAGTATGGACGCCGCGGACCAGCGCGCGCTCGCCTGGCGGCTCTTCAGCGCCCGGATGAGCGGAGGGATGGCCGGCTCACCCATCTCCAGCAGAGCGTTCTTCGCCGCAGACCTGGTCCGGAAGTTCTTCAACCGATCTATGAGTTCATCGACGTTCGCCATCCGTCAGCCTCCATCACTCTCTCAGGAAATAGGCCATCAGCTCGTGTCCGTGCTCGATTTTGAGCCCGGTGCCGGCGGCGGCCTTTTCAGAATAGGGCAGCTCGTGCACCGGCTGGATGCCGGTCCCGCACATGGCAAAGGGTACCGGTTCGTTGCTGTGGGTTCGCTTGGCAATCGGGGTCAGGTGATCGGGCGTCACCAGGATGCGGAAGTCCGTCTTGTCGAGCAGCGCGTCGAGTATCCGGCCCACCACCTTGGCGTCGACATCCTCGATCGCCTTGACCTTGTCCTCGACGCTGCCGTTGTGGCCCGCTTCGTCCGTGGCCTCGACGTGAACGATCACGAGGTCGTGATCGTCGAGTGCCGCCACGGCGGCGTCCGCTTTCCCGGCGTAGTTCGTGTCCAGATACCCGGTGGCGCCCTCCACGTCGATCCGGTCGAAACCGAGGTACTTCCCGATCCCCTTCACCAGGTCCACCGCAGAGATGACGGCGCCGGTCTTGCCGAACTGCTCGGCAAACGGGCGCAGGTCGGGCGCCTTGCCGCCGCCCCACAGCCAGATCATCGTGGCCTGGTGCTCGCCGTGGTCGAGCCGGACCGCGTTGACATCGTGCGGTCCCAGTATGTCCCTCGAACGTTCCATCAGGCCGCGAAGAATCTCTTCGCCCGGCCCGCTCGGCAGATGCTTCGAGCACTCTTGGCCGAGGATGTCGTGCGGCGGCGTACACTTGGCCGACAGATCCTCCCGCCCGCGATATACCATCAAGTGCCGGTAGCTCACCCCGGGATGGAAGGACATCTCAGGCGTGGCGAGTTGTTCCTGCACGGCTTCGATGAGCGCCCTCCCCTCGGCCGAGCTGATGTGCCCGGCGCTGAAATCGATCATCGTGTCGTCGTGGACGGTCACCAGGTTGCAGCGGAACGCCACGTCATCCGGCCCCAGCTCGATTCCCATGCTGGCGGCCTCGAGCGGTGCGCGGCCCGAATAGCACTCGGCCGGATTGATGCCCAGGACGGACATAATCGCCACGTCGCTGCCGGGGTCCATCCCGGCGGGCACGGTCTGCATGGTCCCCTGGCGGCCGAGCATGCTGACCCGGTCCATGTTGGGCGTGTTGGCCGCCTCCAGCGGGGTCTTGCCATCCAGTTCTTCGATCGGATAGTCCGCCGCGCCGTCGGGTATCACCACGCAGTACTTCATGAGCTATCTCTCGATGCGTATGAGGCAGGTCTTTCCGCAGACCACGTCGAGCGCGTCTATCTCGTCGAGCGCCGACGCCATGTCCCGTTCGAGCGCGTTGTGCGTCAGCATCACGATGGGCACCTCGCGCTCCATGCTCTGTTCGGGCTGAATGGCGCTGGCGATGCTGATCCCGTTCCGGCCCAGGATACCCGATATGGCCGACAGCACGCCGGGCTGATCCATCACGCGGAAGCGGAGATAATAATGCGTCTCGATGGCGGCTATGTCACGCACCGTGGCGTCGGTCACGTCGCCCGACAGCGATGCAAACGCGTTGGCGTCGATTGCGGCACGCCCCAGCGCCACGTCGACCAGGTCTGAGACCACCGAGGCCGCGGTCGGCATCTGCCCCGCCCCACGCCCATAGTGCATCGTGTCCCCGGTCGCCTCGCCCCGGATCCACACCGCGTTGAACACGCCCATGACCGCCGCCAGCGGATGCTCGCGCAGCAGAAACGCCGGGTGCACCCGGAGATCCAGCTCGCCGTCGGTCCTCTTGGCAATGGCCAGCAGCTTCAGCGTGTAGCCCATTTCGGCGCCGAACTCGATGTCGATCGGCTCGATCGTGCTGATGCCCTCGACGTGTATGGCATGAAAGTCCACGTCCTCGGCAAAGGCCAGCCGGGCGAGTATGGCGAGCTTGTGGGCGGAATCGGCCCCGTCCACGTCCAGCGACGGATCGCTCTCCGCGTACCCCTGGTCCTGCGCGTGCTTGAGCGCGTCTTCATAGCGGACGCCATCGTGCGCCATCTCGGTGAGGATGTAATTGCACGTGCCGTTCAAGATGCTCATCATCTGGGTGATCTCGTTTCCCACGTAACCGTCGCGCACGGCGCGAACAACGGGGATGCCGCCGCAGACGCTGGCCTCGAAGGAGATGCTTCGCTGGCACTTCGCCGCCTGTTCGAAGAGTTCGCGGCCGTGCAGGGCGAGCAGCGCTTTGTTGGCCGTGACCACGTGCTTGCCGCGGTCGAGCGCCTTTAGGATCAGGTCCCTGGCGAACGTGACCCCGCCGACAAGCTCGACCACGACCCCGATGTCTGGATCATCCAGGACGGTTTCCAGCCGGTCGGACAGCAGGCCGGCGGGCAGTTCAACGCCCCGGTCGCGGGTGGTGTCGACATCGCAGACGGCCTTGAGCGCGAGGCGCACACCGGTCCTCGAGGCGATCGACTCCGCCTCGTTGAGCAGGATGCGCGCGACGCCGGCGCCGACCGTGCCGAACCCCACCAACCCGATGTTCAAATCCTTCATTGAAGCCGCCCCGTGGCTGAAAGCACGCCAAGAATTATAGCTTTTGGGGGGCGGAGCTTCAAGCGAGACCGCGATCCCGCTGGCGATCCCGGCGCTGCCAGAGCGATTTGCCGTAGAACACCAGTGAAATGACGCCGCTTGCCACGTCCATCACCAAGCCAAACAGTCGCGCGGACACCGCGAGGAGCTCTCCGGCCGCCGGCCGCCGCACCAGCAGGCTCACCCCGCGAGAGATGAGGAAGTCCCGCACGCCCAGGCCGCCCGGCGCGAACAACACGGCAAATCCCAGCGCCGTCCCCAGCGTGGTCAGCCCCATCATGTCAATCACGCATCTGCCGGGAACATCGAAGAACGCTCGCAGCAGCAGGAACTCCGACACGCCGCTGAGGGTGTACGGAAGCGTATACCCCGCCGCGAACAGGAGAGCCCGAGGATACGAGACCGCCTTCGCGATCGGCTCCCTGCGGAACTTCTTCAGCACCCAGTTTGCGACGGGCAACAGGATGCGAGGATGCACGCACACCACCAGAATCGCCACCATCGCGGCCGCCGGGACCGTCGCGAAACGAATGCTGCGGAGGCTCCCGAAGATCACCGCCATGAGAACGACGGCGGCCGAGGCGACGAAGCAGAAGAGTATCTCATAGACGCAGCCCAGTCCGACCAGGGTCGGGCTCTTGCCCTCGACGTGGGCGAGGCAGATCTTCCCCAGCGTCGTGCTGACCTTTCCGGGGATGTACTTGCCCAGCGCGGACAGCCATTGCATCCGCGCCGCCGCGATCATGCCCAGCTTCTCGCCCATTGCCCCCAACAGCAGGCGCCACAACACCGCCAGGACGATCATCGAGAGCGCCTGGAACAAGACCGCCGCGGCCACAAGCAGCAGGTCGACCTCGACAATCCTCTTGCGGACCTCCACCCACTCCTTCGCCATTTCCCTGAGGAGATAGGCAAACAAGCCGCCGATGATCAGGATCTTGACGGCCAGGACAAACCACCGCAGTGCCGGGCTCCGCGACGAACTCCCCTCGCTCATGGCCGCTCCTTGCGCAGCACGAGCAGCTTGTAGTCCGAGAGCCGCGCGACCCCGGGGATCCGCAACGTCGCCTCGCCGAGCCTGAAGAGGAATGACGTCACCGCGCGCGGCGCCGGCCACCACGGCCTCGCCAGGAAGAGCCAGGAAAGCTGGAACAGAAGCGACCGCTTCGAGAGCAGTCTGAACCCGCCGCGCTCGAAGTGCTTCACAGCGGCGCCCGGCGACATGTGCAACGGACGCCGAATGACCGGGCACACGTGAAACGGCTCCATCGTGATCAGCATCCCGCCCGGCTTCAGCAGGCGGTGCAACTGCGGAATCATCGCGTCGAACTTGGCGTGGCTATCGCAGACGCACGCCACGGCGCCGACGGAGACAATGATGTCGAACGTGTCCCGAGCGAAGTCCAGGGCCTCCGCGTTGCCCGCGACGTACGAGACTCGTGGGTGCGGGTTCGACCTCTGCGCCGCCTCCGCCATGCAGGCAAGGTCGACCCCGACCACCTCGCCGCCGTGGCGCGCGAGGTGGATCGAGAGCCGCCCCGTTCCGCAGCAAAGGTCGAGCACCTTCTTGCCGCGAATGTCGCCGAGGGCGCGGTCCAGCAGCCCCTTCTGCCGGGCGTCCACCAGCACGTTGTAGTCCTCGTTGCTCCACATCACCGACCGGAGGCCGATCTGGTGCGAGCGTTCTTCCCAGTAGTCCAGATAGCCGGTATCGGCAGGCCCTTTGATCGGGCTCAGCGCAGGGGGCTTGGCCGACTTGAACTTGTCGCCCAGCCACTCGCACACCCCCTGCACCGGCGCCAGAAGGAGCGGAAGAGGGTCGCGCCGTCCGCCCCAGCAGAGCAGATCGGTACCGTGCAACTGGCGCAGCCACCCCAGCAGCGAGACCCGGCTCACCCCGTCGGTACGCCCGGACTGAAGCAGGTCCCGATAGGGGTCCATCCATCGGACGACGTCCTTTCCTGCCGGCTCCGGCGCGGCGCGCGGCGCCCCGTCCGTCAGGTCGTTATACGCCATGAGCGGCAGGTTGATTCCGTGCGCGTTGGCAATGATGCAGAACACCGTGGCGCGCGGATTGAGCTCGATCAGTGTCAGGCGTCCGTCGCGCCGGTCACGCTTGAACTCCACCTCGGCAATCCCGTCGCAGCCGATTGCGGTGACGAGGCGGCGGGCCAGCTCGACGGCCTCGTCCGAATCCGGGCAGCTTTCACCGTAGGTGCAGGTCCCGCAGTCCGGCGGACCCTGCCGCAGTTTCAGCCCCGTGAAATGACTCACCACGCGGCCACCGCTCGCGTACAGGACGACGGTGACGAGATCCCGGACTCGCCCGGGGATGTACTCCTGCACAACGACGGGTATGCCCTCGCTGCCGCACCGGTCCAGGATTGACTCGACCTCGGCACTCGACTCCGCCTTGAGAGCCTTCTTCCCGAACGTTCGCAGGAAAGGCTCCAGCCACAGATTGTCCCCGTTGACCATGTACTTCGACACGGGCTTGACCACGCACGGCTTGGGGATCCGGTCCAGCTCTTCCCGTGTTGTTCCCGGCCAGGGCGCGGTCGCCGGCACAGCCACGCCCGCCCGCTGCGCCGCGGCGAACATCCGGTCGTGCCGGTTGCACACTTCCAGCAGGGGCCAGTCGAGGAAGTGCCCGCGGTAATGCGGCGCCAGCCGTTCCCGGTATTTGGAGCCGAGCATCACGGCGAGGTCGTGCAGCATGAACAGCACGGGCCGGCCACCCAGTTCCCCCGCGATCTCGATTAGGCGGTCGACCACGGCGGCGGCGCCTTTCTCGGGAGGCGGGACGCGGAAGCGCCGCCTGCAATACCGGGAAGTGGAATTCGCGACGAAGAACCGGGAGGTGGCCACTGCGACCGGGACGCCTGCCTCACCCAGACACCGCAACACCGCATTGTCCGGCGAGCCGTCGCCCGGGTACAGCAGGGCGAACGGCTGGGGGCTGTCCGTCACGGTCCGGCATCTCCGTTCGGGCCTTTGCCATTCCCTTGAACGGCACCTCGCTCAAGTCAGCGGAGGATTATAGGGAACGAACTCTTGCACTTCAACGCGCGTAACGCCGTACGCCTGGGCCGGGCCGGCTTGCCAGGCTGTGGGAAGATGTGGTGGTTGGGGCAGGCTCAGCGGGCCTATTGTCCGTAGAGACACGGGCTGAGGTCGGGGAGCACGGCGTCGAACCGTTCCTTGGGGCCGATCTTTTCGGCGGCGATCCTGACCTTGCCGACGATCAGGCCGTTCTTATACGTCCACAGCGCCACCTGGCCGCCGGGGAGCGGGTCGGGATCGGTGTACTCGAGAACGAGCCGGCCGTCGATGTAGTATTTCAGGTGGCCGCCTCGCTTCTCGATCTTGATGTACCACCACTGACGATGCATGCTGCTGTTGGCGGGCAGCTTGACCGTGCACTTCGCGACGACCTTGCCGTTCCGGGTGATGGCGCTTTCGGTGTTGCCCCATCCGCCGAAGATGAAGCCGTAGCCGGACAGGAGACTGCTGCCGTCGCCGCAAATTACCGCGTCGATGTCTCGCGCGAAGCGATATCCGCCCTTGCTGCCCCTCTGATGGCGGATGCCGGCGGCGAACTCCAGGGTCATGTCGCCCTCGAACTTCGTCTTGTTCCAGATCGTGCACGCGCCGGTCATCGATTCGCCGCCGAAGAACGACCACCGGTCGTCGCAGCGCCAGCGGTTGGTCACCAGCCACTCGCCGCCGGCCGACCGCCAGTCGGCGACCGCCCGGACGAAGCTGTACGAGATCGTGTTCCTGCAAAAGACGTCCACGTCCTCCGGCTCGACCAGCACGTTCTCCACCGCGTACCCCGTGGCCCAGCCTTTCAGAGGAGACGGGTCGCGGAAAGCCAGCACCGCCTTTCCGTTCACCTCCGCCACGATGTGGTCCGCCATCTTCCTCAGGGCGACCCGGTTGTTGCCGCGCGGCGCAACGATCTCCGCCGAAGCGGCCGCTTTGCCGTTCCGGAGAAGCTCGACCTTTCCGGCAGTGCTGCCCGGGCCGAGCGAACCGACCACCAGCTCGTACCCGCTGCCGACCTGGCTGGGACCCGAGGCGGAGGAGGCGTCGCAGCAGGTGAACAGGCGCAGCGCGGTGGTCCGCGTCGAATCGAAGAACGCGCCCACGTGGAC
>CAZDHT010000024.1:0-30085 GCA_964505325.1 uncultured Planctomycetota bacterium
CGACCGCCGCCGATCCGATCTGGGAATACACCCGTGAGAAGACCGTCTACTCCTCGCCCACCGTGGTCGGCAACCGGATCTACAGCACGTTTGCCGATTACGGTCCGTTCTCGGACCGGGGCGCCATCCTGTGCATCGACGCCAAGTCGGGAGCCGAGGTCTGGAGGTACAGAGCCGAAGGATTCCGCGCCACGTTCTCTTCCCCTTCCGTTCAGCACGACTACGTGGTCAGCGGCGAGGGGCTTCACCTGACCGACAACGCCCGCGTCATCTGCCTCAACCGCAACGGGAAGAGGCTGTGGAGCCACCGGACGAGCAGCCACGTCGAATCGTCCCCGTGCCTGTACCAGGGGCACGCGTACATCGGCGCCGGCGGCGACGGATACTATTGCATCGCTCTCAAGCCCACGGACGACGGACAGCCCGACATCAAGTGGCATCTGAAAGGCGACAGATACCCCGACTGCGAGACCTCGCCAATCGCGTACGACGGGGTCGTCTATTTCGGGCTGGGACTGGGCGGCAAGGCCATCGTGGCAGTGGACGCCGATCCGGCCAAGAAGGGCAAAGAGCTGTGGCGGGTCGACACGCCGTATCCGGTGTTCGGCCCTCCCACGGCCGCGGACGGCAAGCTGTACATCGGCATGGGCAACGGCGATTTCGTGAACAGCGCCGAGGTGGTCCGCAGCAAGGTGGTCGTGAACCTGCGCAAGGCCGGCAAGTCGCCCAAGGAGATCGAAGAAGCCGCCAAGGGGCTGGGCCCTGCCGGCGAGGTGTGGTGTATCGATCTGAAGAAGAAAGCGGCCGACCCGAAGGAGAGGGTGGTCTGGAAATACAAGGTCGGCCGAACGGTGCTGGGCGCGGTGGCGATCAAGGGTGACCGCCTGTACTTCGGCTCTCGGGATAAGCACGTCTACTGCATTTCCACTGCCGGTAAGTTGATCACGCGCTGGAACGCGCGCTCCGAGGTCAAAACGTGCCCGGCCGTCGCCAAGGAACATGTGTACGTGGTGACGGGCAGCGGCTCCCTGCACTGTCTCACGGCGGACACGCTCGAGCCGGCGTGGGAGATGCGGCTGGGGGGCGGCGAGCTGTTCATCAGTTCGCCCACCGTGGCGTGGGGCCACGTCTACGTCGGCACGCCGCTGGACGGGCTGCGTTGCATCGGGCGGGTCGGCGCGCCGCCGCCGGTAGTGTGGGGGCACGGGGCGCGGGGCGGGCCGGTCGCCAGGTCGCCCATGCCGCCGCGTGCCCAGCTCGCGTGGCGATTTCCGAAGACCAGCGAGGCCAAGCTCCAGGTCACCGCGCCGCTCATGCCGTTCGTCAAGTGGATCGTCGTCAAGCCCGACAAGAATGACAAGACGGGCCGTTCCCGGAAGAAGTTCGACAAGATCGTGTCGGTGATCGTCCCGTGCGTACGAGACGGAAAGGCCGAGCTGGTCAAGCTGAAGGCAGACTACAAACTGAACGACCAGCAGCGCGTGGCATGGGTCGCGCCGTTCACCCACCCGATCACCGTGGCCCCCGTCGGCATCGGCAACGAGATCGTGGATGATGAGAGCAGCATCCCCGGCAGCATCTACGCGGTGGACGGCAAGCCGGGCGACGCGGGGCGCACGCTGCGGTGCATTGATCCCGAGAGCGGTGCCGAGCGCTGGCAGCTCCCCGTCGGCGCCGAGGCGTCCGGCCGGCTCACCCTCGACCGCCGGCGCCTGTTCATGTGGACCGGCCGGGATACGCTGACCTGCTATCCCGTCGGCCGAAGCGGCCCGCCCGACCCGCTCTGGGAGGCGACGCTGGGACCGGGCGCGGTGCCGCCGGAGGTCTCGGAGGGCATTCTGTTCGTCGCCACGGAGGGCGAACTGACGGCGCTCGACGGCGCCACCGGGACGCCGCTCTGGCCCGCGCCGGCCAAGCTGCCGGCGAAGCCAAACTGCGCGCCGCTGCGGGCCGGCAAGTCGGTCGTCGTCGCGACGGACATCGGCATCTCCGCGTACAGTGTCATCAACGGCGCGCTGCAATGGACCGCGAAGCTAGGCCCGGTCCGCGCTCCACTCGCCCCCGGCATGGAAACCCTCGCGGTCATCACGGAGAGCGGGGGCTTCGGGGTGCTGGACCTGGCAGCCCTCGAGAAGCTCCTCACACTCCACGACTGGCTGAAGCCGATGCAGACGGCCGACAAGGGCGCCCCGGCGCTCCTCGAGTTCCTGACGTGGGCCGAGGGCGGCCTCGGCGACCTCGAGGCGCCTTTTGAAGTCATGGGGCTGCACCCGGGGGATGTGAAACCGGCCGCGGAGCTTCGGACGTTTCTCGCGAGCAGGCGGAGGACCCTGCAAGACACCCCCGCGATCCTGGCGCGGATCCGCCAGGTCCTGGAGAACGTTCCTCCGGTCCAACGGATCGCCGGCGCCGCCTCGGGCCTGCCGCCGCTCGTCGCCTCGGGCCGGATGGTTTTCGCGGGCAAGAAGGATTTGGAGGTCCTGCACGACGTGGACGCGGAAAGAGCGTACCAGTGGGCATCGACGGGATGGCTGGGGAAGGTCCTCAGCCCCTTGCTGTTGATGGACTCGCACGCGTACTTCGTCACGGACAAGTACGGCGTCATCTGTGTAAAGCCGAGCAAGCGATGACCGAACAGAAATGGGTCTACTTCTTTGGCGAGGGTGGCTCTGAGGGAGACCCGGAACGCAAAGACATTCTCGGCGGGAAAGGCGCCAGCCTGGCCGCGATGAGCCGGGCGGGCCTGCCCGTGCCGCCGGGCTTCACCATCTCCACAGGACTGTGCCCGATCATCGAGCAGTCGGGCGGCGTGTGGCCGGACGGGCTGGAGGCGCAGGTGCGCCGGGCAATGGCCCGCCTGGAACAGATCACCGAGCGCACCTACGGCCGCGGGCACCGGCCGCTGCTGGTCGCCGTCCGCTCGGGCGCTGCGGTGTCGATGCCCGGGATGATGGACACTATCCTCAACTGCGGCATGCACCCCGGCCTGGCGGGCAACCACTCCGGGCCGGCGGCGACGCAGTTCTGGGAGGACTACGCGTTTCACCTCAACATGTTCGCCGAGTCGGTCGCCGGCGTCACGCTCCGAGCCAAAGCCGAGGGCCCGAAGGCGCGGGCCATGGAGCTCCTCGCCCACTATGAGAGCGTGACGGGCAAGGCGTTCCCGCTCGACCCGTGGGATGCGCTGTTGCAGTGCATCGACGCGGTCTTCCAGTCGTTCAACAGCGAACGGGCGGTCACCTACCGCCGGCACAACGATATCCGCGGGGTCATCGGCACGGCGGTCAACGTGCAGGCGATGTTCCCGTCCGAGCGGGCGGGCATCCTGTTCACCGCGAACCCCAACGACATCAACGCGGGCGAAATGGTCATGGAGGCGTCGTGGGGCCTGGGCGAGGTCGTGGTCTCCGGCGCCGTCACGCCGGACATCTACGTGCTTGACGCCGACACGCTGGCCATCAAGGAGGTGATCGCCGGTGAACGCCCCACCACCGCCGAGGGCACGCAGGAGCCGGCGCTGACCGAAGAGCAGATTCAGGAAGTAGCCCGGATCGGCAGGAAGGTGGAAGACTACTTCGGCGTCCCCCAGGACATCGAGTGGGGCCTGGCCGACGGCCGGTTCAACCTGCTCCAGAGCCGCGACATCCGCAACCTGGACGTGCTGCAGGACGTCGAGATCGGCCGGCAGGCGGAGGCGGAACGGCTGCTCGAACAGGCGGCCGGCAAACACGCCGTGTGGGTGGTCCACAACCTGTCCGAGACGCTGGCCACCCCCACGCCGCTCACGTGGGACATCATCAAGGAGTTCATGACCGGCTCCGGCGGGTTCGGCCTGATGTACCAGGACTTCGGGTACCGGCCCAGCCCGGCGGTGTGTTCCGAGGGCTTTCTGCAGCTCGTCTGCGGGAGGGTCTACGTTGATCCCCGCCGCGCCGCGGGGCTGTTCTGGCACGGGATGCCGCTGAGGTACGACCCGGACGACATCCTTCAGGACCCATCAACGCTGGAACGCGCCCCCACGAAGCTGGACATGGAGCAGGCCGATCCAGCGTTCTTTCTGCGTCTCCCCCGCCTGATCTGGGCGATGATCAAATGCGGCCGCAGGATGCGCAGAGCGCGCCGGGGCGCCTTCGAACGCTTCGAGCACGAGGCCCTGCCGAGGCTCCGCAAGTTCCTCGACGAAACGCGCCAACAGGACCTCTCCTCGCTCGGCACCGGCCAACTGATCGACGAATTGGATCGGCGCCGCCACATCGTGCTGGCCGACTTCGGAAAGGAGTCGCTCAAGCCGGGGTTCTTCGGCGGAATGGCGCAACAGGCGCTTCAAACCATGCTGGCCCAGCTCATGGGCGACGAAAAAGGCGCGGAGTTGACCCGCACCCTCACCACCGGCCTGGAGAACGACACCACCGTCGGCCAGAACATCCTGCTCTACCGCGTCGCCCAGGGCCAGGCCACGGTCGACGAATTCCTCGAACGGTACGGGCATCGGGCGGCGAACGAGATGGAGCTTTCGAATCTGCGATGGCGCGAGGACCCGAGCTACATCAAACGGATGGTCGAGAGCCTCAAGGCACCGGGCGCGCTGTCCCCCGAAGAGCGCCATCACAAACAGGCCGAAGCCCGCAAGAAGACGGAGGAGGCGCTGCCGGACCTCCTCGCCGAGTGGGGCGGCTCGTCTTTCCTGCAACAGGTCCGGGTGGACCTGGAGGACGCCCAGCGGCTGCTCCCCTACCGCGAGTCCGGCAAACACTATCTGATGATGGGCTATGAGAAGATTCGCGAGGTCCTGCTCGAGCTGTCGCGCCGATGGGACCTCGGCCGCGACCTGTTCTTCCTGCACCTCGACGAGCTGAGAGGTTTTGAAGCCGGCCGTGAGGAGTTCAGCGAGCAGATCGCCTCTCGCAAGCTGCGATGGAAGTCCGCCCAGAAGCTGCACCTCGCCGACGTGATCGACTCGGAACACCTGGGCCAGTTGGGCGTGCCGCAGCCGCGAAAGGAGGGCGAAGCACTCGAGGCCCGCGCCATCGCCTCCGGCACCGCCACCGGCGTGGCGCGAATCGTGTTTGATCCCCAAGAGGCCCGCGACCTCGGGACCGACTACATCCTGGTGTGTCCATCGACTGACCCGGGGTGGACGCCGCTGTTCGTCAACGCGAGAGGGCTCATCGTCGAGCGCGGTGGGATTCTGTCACACGGCGCCATCGTGGCGCGAGACTTCGGCATTCCCGCGGTGGTCTGTGAAGGCGCCACCGAACTGATCCCCGACGGCGCCCGAATCGAGATCGACGGCAGCCGGGGCGCCATCGCGCGCCTGGACAAAGAGGACGCCCCCAGTGGAAACGCTTAACCTCGTATCGGACTGGATCACGCGCATGCTCGATTATCCGCTCGGCTGGATGCTCGCGCTGCCGCGCGACGTCGCCATCGTGATCGTCGCCATCGGGACGTCGCTCCTGCTCACGCTTGCCCGCAAGTGGACCACCGACCAGGAATACCTCCTCCGCTGCAAGAACGACATCCGGCGCCTGAAGCAACTGCGGCGCGAGGCGAAGCGGGCAAAAGACAAGAGCGCAGTGAAGCGAATCCGCACCACCGTCGGCATGATCAATCTCGCAAAGATGAAATCCGAGGGCTTGCCGCTGCTCGTCTCCATCGTGCCCATCGCCCTGCTGGCCATCTGGGCGCTCGCCCGTCTCGACTACTACCCCCCCAAGGTGGGCGAGCCCCTGACCGTGAGGGCCTACTACCCCGTGTCGTCCATTTCGCAGGCGGGGAGATTCACCCACACCCACCTGGTGGCGCCCAAGAGCGTTGAGGTCAAGGGTGAAGCGATCCAGGAAGTCCGGGAGGATCCAAAGAGGGGTCCCGGCGGCCAGGTCAACGGCCTCGCCGAGTGGAACATCGTGCCCACCGTCAAATCGGACTCCCTCGTCCTGGCCATTGACCACCAGGATCAGACAGTCGAGCACCCGCTCTCTGCGGGGGGTGATATCTATGCGCCGCCGCTCAAGCCGCATTCGAGCGGCAAAATCCAGGTGACGGAGGTCATGCTGAAGCAGGCCAAGTTCCTGGGCTTCGTGCCGGGCATCCCGGAGATCATGTTCCCGCCGTGGCTGGTTGCCTACCTGATCATCGTCATCCCGTTCGTCCCGCTTCTCCGCCGGGGTCTCAAAGTCTACTGAGACCCTGTCCAAGAACCCTGCCATTTAATGAGCACGATTGCGCGTGCCGTCTGTAACCCCTTACTCATCAGCACGTTACGCCCCCATAGTGTGCCAGGCACACCGTGAAGGTGTAAGTCCTGGCTTGGCAAGGCGTTGTGTCTGCCGATGTTAATGCCCGCTAACTGTCGCTAAGCGCTTGTGCGAGACCGGCTTACCTATCCCAAGATCGCGTCACGGCAAACGACGCTCAGGGCTGTTGGATAGCTCTAAGCAGGGCCTCGCCTCCTCACAGCGAACACCACCACGACCAGCACGATCGCCACGCCGGCAAGAAGCGGCCAGTACGTGGCGAAGACCCGCCCGAGGCCGCCGGGGACGGACTCCTCTTGCGCCTGTTTGTCCGGCGCCGGGCCTCCGGTGCGCCCCGCCTCGGCCGCAGCACTACGCGGATCCGCCGCTCCCGCCCCTGCCTTGGCTCCGACCCGGCCGGCAGGCCCCAGCAGGACCCTCACCGGCACGTCCTCGACGATGATTTCCGTCTCCACGGGTTTCTTGCCCGGGAACTGCCATCGCAGCTTACACGGCCCCGCCTCGCGCCGCCCAAAGAAGGCGCCGGGCATTCCCGGCGAGACGTTCCACGCGCCCAGGCAGCGCTTCTGGTTCCACGCCGTCACCCTGACGGGACCCGCCGGACCGTCAGGCGGCAGCGCGGCGCGCACGGCCAGAGGCGACCCCTGGCCCCGGCTCTGCCAGCACACCCACATCTCGCGGTGATGCGGGGCCTCCCGCCACGGCCCCGGCTCCTTGGGATAATCGCCGCGCTTCCTTCGGTGATGCGAGAACACGAAAAACATGTCCTGGGCGCCGTCGCCATCCAGGTCATTTACGAGGCCCGCCTCTTCGCCCACCTCGTCCTCTTCGTCGTCCTTCCTTTTCTGCTCTTCCGTCGACAGCGGGAGCCAGTCCTTCTCGGCGAGGTCCAGCGCGTGCGAATGGCCGAAGCTGCGAAAGCCGCGGTTGAAGAAAAGCTGCGGGAGGATGTTGGCATACGTGATGAAGACGTCCTGTCGGCCGTCGTTGTTGATGTCGCAGACCATGCTGCTGCGGGCGGCGTCCTTCGAGATGTACGCCATCTCGCCCGTGAAGTGGAGTCGCCGCGCGAACTTCCCGCCGCCCAGGTTGTCCCAGAGATGGCAGCCCTCTTCCGCCGCCACGAACACGTCGAGGCGGCCATCGTGGTCGAAGTCGCCCGTGAGCGCCCTCGCGTGGTTCTTGTCCGTGCGCACGTCGCGGTCGACCGTCGGACTGCTGAACTCGCCGGGCCGGGTCGCCTTGTAGAAGAGAATCCCGTTCTCACACGGCTGGAGCACGTCCGGCAGCGCGTCGCCGTCGAAATCCGCGACCAAGCAGGGCCAGGCCGGTCCGAGGTCCTGACCCGGCCACTTGCCGCCGCCCGCGGGCACGATTGGCCGAAGGAAGAACGCTCCGCCCCCTTTGGGTACCAATAGCCGCGGGACGCCCTCTCCGCTCACCACCAGGCCGGCGCGCCCCTCATCCCCGAGCCCGACCACGGCGAGGCCCGAGCAATCACCTTTGAGATCCATGCCCGCGGGCTTCCGGCTGAACGTGCCGTCCCGGGCCTGAAGCCAGAACGAAAGCGCCTTCCCATCCCAGGAGGCGAGGTCGAGCGTGCCGTCGGCGTTGAAGTCGCCCCAGGCCGCCGCCTTCGACTTGGCGCCGAGCTTCAGTTTCGCGGTCAGGTCGTCGAACTTCTTGCTCGCCTTGTTGTGTAGCAGCACCCGGTCGCCGTTCTCCGCCAGCACGTGAAGACAGGTCCGCCCGTCTCCCCGGAGATCCACACCGAGCGCGCCGTAGGCCCTGCCGTTGAGCTTCCCGATCTTCTCGTAGGGCTCTTCCCACACCGCCCCGGTCGTCGGCGGCACGACCGGATGCGGATCGGTCAGGACGTACCGCGTGCAGCGCAGAAGCATGTCGGTGCTGCCCGCCCACGTTTCCTGAAGGTAATCGTTGATCTCGATCACATGCAGGACGCCGCCCTTTGCCTCGGCAAGGGTGAACCACCTTCCGTAGACATGCAGCATCGCGTTGGGGATCCTATCCGGGCCTCCCGGCTCGCCCTCCCCCATGCCGGGATCCCCCCCGCCTTCGCCGCCGGCGCCCTCCTGCACGTACTTGCCGGCAAACAGCAGAACGGGCCCGCCCTTGTTGACGCGCACCACTTCGAGAAACGCTTCCGCCTGCTCCTTCCTTGTGTCCCGCAGGCTGAGGGAGAGCGCCTGCTTGGGCGCCTCGCCCTTGAGGCGTTCCGAGACCTTGAGAGACACGGCCTTCTTGCCCGCCAGACGGAGCTTGAGCACCAGGATGAGCTTGGACTGCTCGCCCAGGTGGCGGGGGCTGAATCCAGGGTTGATCTTCGCTCTGGCCGTATGAGCCGTGACCAGGCAAGCCCCGATCACGAGCGCGAGACACGTCGTCCGCCAGGAAGCGCATCTGCCGTCGCTTCGCATCTGGATCTCCTCAGCAACAAGAAAAAGCCATCCGTCGTGGCCGGCCAAGTGGCATTCTGCTGGAGCCAGTGTATCACAACCGCTGAATCCTGCAAAGGGCGTTTAGTTTGTGAGGGACTGTCGAGAAAGGGGCAAAGACCCGCCGACTCACAGAGTCGGCCTGCAAGAAACCGGGGGAAGCGCCCAAACCGGCCGGACTGTCGGCCCGCTCTGTGAGCGGGCGGGCCCTTTCAACAGCCGCGGCTGCGTCTGGACGGAGGAGAAGGGGCTCCGCCGAAGCGGCTACGTCCCTCTCGCGAAGGCGCTGGTGCGCCCCACCCAAGAGCCCACGTCTCACTTGGTCGGGCAGGCATTCCTGCCTGCCTTTCCCGCGCGTTCTGGTTACATCCGCGAACGAGCCATTTGCTCTGTTCCGAAGGTGTTGAGTACGAAGGGGGTACGCGAAGGCGAAAAAGTTCTTACCCCGGATTCTCACGCAACGGCGGGACTTACGTGGGCGGATCGGGTGTGGTCTGCAACATCGACCCCAGGAAACACTTCAGCTATCTGGGATGTCCGGTGTACGCCTCTCCGGGATAGGGGTAGGAAGAGCCGGTTGAGTTCCCGGCCCCTCCCTCCTCCGAACCGTGCGGAGGTCATACTACGGCATGCAGCGCAGGGGGGTGACATTTTCCTTTTGGCGTTAGTTAAGGGGTGACATAATCGCTTTGGCACGACATTCGCTGCGGCAGTCCGTTGACAGTCCGGCCCCCGGAGTTGTAGAATCTCTTGCGGTTTCTGAGGGGCAGAATGTCCCAGGATGGCCTGCAAGAGGGGCAGAAAGGCGTACTATGTCAGCCACGCGAGTTGCGGTTTGTGCCTTGTGTTGCGTTGTCTTGGCGGGGGGATGCGAGTTCGGCTCGCCGTCGGCGCCGCCGGAGTGGCCGAAGCTGGACATCGAGGGGCCGCCCGAGGTGGACGTGCGGCCATCTTCGGCCGGTCCGGCGACCGAGTATTCCCCCTGGCCGCTGGGCGAAGAGCCGAAACACGGGACCCTGGAATGGCGGCAGTGGTGCTTGCTGCGCTACAACAGCCGCGACATTGTCCGGCCGATTACCATCGCACCGAAGATCGACGGGAAACTGAACGACTCGGCCTGGGCGGTCGCGGCGTTCAAAGCTCCTTTCGTCGATGCGACCGGCAACAAGGCGGCCCCGGAGACGACCGTATATGTCGCGTACGACACGCAGAACCTGTACGTTGCCGCGCGCGTGCAAGAGCTGTACCCGACCCAACTCCGGGCGACCGCCACCCCTGCCAGACCGGTCGTTCGCATGGACGACCACATCGCGATCAGTCTGGCGCCCAAGTGGAGGGAAAGGGCGTTCGCCGTATGCTGGTTCCTGGTCAACTCGAAAGGCGTGCTGGCCGACGGGCTCGACTCCAACACCGGCTGGACCTCGGAGGCGACGGTGGCCTCGGTGGTCGAGCAAACATACTGGACGGTCGAGATGGCCGTGCCGCTGAAGGCGTTTGGCGTCAAGGCGGATGACCTGTGGGGCCAAGTGTGGGGCTGCCGCCTCGAGAGGAGCCGCTACGCGGGCGGCTCGCACGAGGCGTCGGCGTGGACACGCCTGGTAAACGCAAAGACGGCGAAGGGCCAGTGGGGCCACGTGATCTTCAAAGGCGTCCGGCCGCCGAAGAAGGAGCCGCCGAAACCGCCGCCGAAACCGCCGGCACCGAAAGGCGGCCCGGCCAACCCCGAGTGAGGCGGGGGCAAGCGGAGAAGCCAGATGAAAGCTGACCGCGTCATCATTTTCGATACCACCCTCAGGGACGGCGAGCAGTCGCCCGGCGCGAGCCTGAACACGGCAGAGAAGCTGGAGATCGCCCACGCCCTCGGACTCCTCAAGGTCGACGTGATTGAGGCGGGGTTTCCCATCACGTCTCCTGACGACTTCGAGGCGGTGAACCAAGTCTCGAAGGAGCTGCGGAACGTGACCGTCTGCGGACTAGCGCGGGCGGTGGAAAAAGACATCGTGCGCGCGGCCGAGGCGCTCGAGCCGGCCAGGAAGCCGCGCATCCACGTCTTCCTGGCGACGAGCGCCATTCACCGGAAGTACAAGCTGCACCGCGCCAAATCCGAAATCCTGAAGCTGGCGGTGGAAGGGGTGAAGCTGGCCAAGTCGTTCTGCAATGACGTCGAGTTCTCGCCCGAGGACGCCTCGCGGACCGAGCCCGACTTCCTCGCCGAGATCGTCGAGGCCACCATCGAGGCCGGCGCCACCACGGTCAACATCCCAGACACGGTCGGGTATGCCATCCCCGACGCCTTCGCCGAAGTGATCGCCTCGCTGTTCGAGAGCGTCAGCAACATCAAGAAGGCGGTCATCAGCGTTCACTGCCACAACGACCTTGGCCTGGCGGTGTCGAACTCGCTGGCGGCGGTCAAGGCCGGCGCGCGCCAGGTCGAGTGCACCATCAACGGCCTGGGCGAGCGTGCCGGAAACGCCGCGCTGGAAGAGATCGTGATGGCGTTGAAGACCCGCCAAGACTACTACAGGGCCAGCACTCGCATCGTGACCAACCGGCTGGTGCCCACGAGCAAGCTGACCGCCACGCTGACCGGGATCGCCGTCCAGCGCAACAAGGCGGTGGTGGGCCGGAACGCCTTTGCGCACGAGGCCGGCATCCACCAGGACGGGATCCTCAAGGAGCGCACCACCTACGAAATCATGAAGCCCGAGGAGGTGGGGGCAACTGAGACGGAGCTGGTGCTCGGCAAGCATTCCGGGCGGCACGCGCTCCGGTCGCGCGTCGAGCAGATGGGCTTCACGCTGAGCAAGACGCAGATCGACGAGCTCTTCGAGCGGTTCAAGGAGCTGGCGGACAAGAAGAAGGAGGTGTACGACGAAGACCTGGCGGCACTGATCGAGGAGCGGCTGGCGAGCGTTCCGGACGTGTTCCAGTTGGTGTCGTTCCAGATTGCCAGCGGCGACGCCATGGTGCCGACGGCGACGGTCAAGATCCGCAAGAGCGACAGCGATGAAGTCGTGTGTGACGCCGCCACCGGCGACGGGCCGGTCGATGCGATCTACAACAGCATCACGCGCATCACCGGCATCGAGGCCCGCCTGCTCGATTACGAGATCCGCGCGGTGACCGTCGGCCGCGACGCGCAGGGCGAGGTCTCGCTCGAAGTTGCCGCCGGGAACGCCAAGGCCAAGGGCCGCGCCATCAGCACCGACATCCTCGAAGCCAGCGCCCGGGCCTACCTCCGGGCCATCAACACCATCGCCGCCCAACTCCGCACCCGGAGGAGAAGGGGCACATGATCTGCGCGCCGCTTGCCGAACCCACCCTCAGCCAGGCGCGGCGGGCGATGCTGACCGCCGCGGCGCGCGCCGACATTGTGGAGCTGCGGCTCGACCAGCTCGACGAGTTCCCCGACGCAGATGGCTTGGCGGCGCTGCTCAAAGACCGGCCCTGCCCCGTCATCATCACGAATCGCCCCGCCAGCGAGGGCGGCAAGAACGCCTGGCCGGACGAGGTCCGCCTGAAGGTGCTCCAAGCCGCCATCGAGCTCGGCGCCGACTACGTGGACGTCGAGCTCGGCTTCGCGGACAGGCTCAAACGCCGGCCGAGCACGATGACCTTCGTGCCGTCCCACACCTTCAGGCTGACGCCGCTGGACCACCGGGCCATCTACTCCGGTACCGTCCGCGCCGGGGGGGACGTCGCCAAGCTGGCGACCATGGCCAACTCGATCATCGACAACCTTCGGATGTTTGAGGTCCTCCGCCACGCCTCCGTGCCTTGCATCGGCCTGTGCATGGGCGAGGCTGGGATGATCAGCCGGATCCTCGGCCGGAAGCTCGGCACCATGCTGACGTATGCGCCGCTGGACCCGGCGAAGCCCACGGCACCCGGGCAAGTGTCGCTGGACGACATGGTCGGGCTGTACAACTACCGCTCGATCAACAGCGATACCCAGGTCTACGGCGTCATCGGCAACCCCATCGCGCACAGCATCAGCCCGCACATTCACAACGCCGCCTTCCGGTCGCTCGGCATCAACGCGGTGTACGTGCCCTTCAAGGTGGAAGGCGACGTGTGCAATTTCATCGAGGCCTTCCGCGGCCTCCCGGTGCAAGGCTACAGCATCACGATTCCGCACAAGCAGGACGCCATGCGCGCGATGGACGAGGTCGACCCGGTGTGCCGCAGCATCGGCGCGGTCAACACCGTCGCCAACCGAAAGGGCCGCCTGGTCGGCTCGAACACCGACTGGACGGCGGCCATCGAGGCGATCGAGCGCGGGCTGGACGGCGAGGGTCTGCCGGGCAAGCGGGTCGCGCTGATCGGCGCCGGCGGCACGGCGCGGGCGATCGCGTTTGGCCTGAAGGCCAAAGGTGCGAACATGTGCATATACAACCGGACGGTGGATCGCGCGGCGAAGCTGGCCGAAGAGGTCGGCTGCGAATGGCGCGGCCTGGACGAGATCGAGCGGCTCGAAGCGGACATCATCGCAAACTCGACCTCGGTGGGCATGCACCCGAACGTGGACGCGACGCCGGTGCCGCGCTCTGCGCTCCGGCCGGACACGGTGGTGTTTGATGCGGTGTACAATCCGGTCTGGACGCGGCTGCTGTGTGACGCGGAGGAGGTCGGCTGTCCGACGGCCACCGGGCTGGAGATGTTCGTCAATCAGGCCGTGCAGCAGTTCAAGACGTGGACGGGCCTGGAGGCGCCGCGAGAGCTGATGGAGCTGGTCGCCAGCGAGAAGCTCGCCGAGACCGCGCATCACTGAATCCGATGTTGACAAGGGAACGGGGAGAGAGCCTTTTCCCCAAGAAAGGACCTCTCCCGCCGTCGTTCCCTTTTCCACGCTGGATCCGGCGGCGGTGGTGAAACGCATGGTCACTATGTCCTACCTCTTCGTGTTTGGCTTGGGGTGCTGTGTGGGGAGTTTTCTGAACGTCTGCATTTACCGGATTCCGCGTGAGATGTCGCTGGTCAGGCCGGGCTCGCACTGTCCGTGCTGCAACGAACCGATCGCGTGGTACGACAACATCCCGATTGTCAGTTGGCTCTCTCTGGGCGGGCTGTGCCGGCGCTGCGGCGTGCTGATCTCGCCGAGGTACCTGTTTGTCGAGTTGCTCACCGGCGCGATCTTCGTGTGGGTGTTCGCCAGCCACCGCACTTCGGACGTGACGGTCGTGTTGTCGCACCTCCCGGCGTTCGGCGCATATGTGGTGCTGGCCACCGCGCTGATTGCCGCGTCCTTCGTCGACATCGAACGGATGGTGATTCCCGATGAGATATCCATCGGCGGGATGTACCTGGGGCCGATTCTCTGCGCGATCTGGCCGCAGATCATCGTGCGGCCGCGGGCGGCGGACGCGCCGCTGACGGCCTGGCTGCTGCGGGTCACGGGCATACCCGGTTCGGGGCACCTCGCCGGATTGGCCGCGTCGGTGCTGGGCATGGCCGTGGGCGCCGCGATGATCTACGCGGCGGGGGTGCTGGGAAAGGCGCTGTTCCGCAAGGAGGCCATGGGCTTCGGTGACGTGAAGCTCATGGGGATGATCGGGGCGATTATCGGCTGTGAAGGAGCGCTGCTGGCGTTCTTTGTCGCCTGCGTCTTCGGCGCCGTCATCGGGATCGCTCTGCTGCTCCGGCGCCGCGACACGCACATCCCGTTCGGCCCGTACCTTGCCGCGGGAGCGCTCGCCGTCATGCTCCACCGGGGAGACATGCTGCGGGTCCTTCGATCGTGGCTTAGCTGAGGCCCTTATTTGGCCCCCGACCCGGATGCAATCCAGCGAGCGATCTCCATTGCCTCGTGCCTGTATCTCCCGCTGGCGCTCGGATACACCCTGCGCAAGGTGGGCGTCCTCGGCACGAAATGGACCCGACCCTGCATGGTGTGGCTGATGGTGCTGGTCGAGCCGCCCATCACGATGTACTCCCTGTGGGTGCTCAAGACCGGGCACGTGGCGGTGGGGCGAAGTTCGGCCGCCTTTCTCGGCGGGGTGGGGAGCATCCTGCTGGCCGCATCGCTGATCACGACGGCGATGATCTTCGTGGGGCGGCTGGCATCGGAGCCGTTCGGGCACGACGCGAGAACACGGGGCGCGTTCATCGGGTCGGTCATGTTCTCGAACGTGGGCTTCACGCTGGGGGTGTTCATCTGCCTCCTGTTCCTGGATATCCCCGGGCAGTCGGTGGGCATCGTCTACGCCACGTACTTCCTGCCGTTCTTCGTCACGATTGGGTTCGCCATCGGCCGCCATTACGGCAGGGCCCAGAAGCTGTCGCTCGGCGGCCAGGTGCTGAGCCTGTTCACGCAGCCGCTGAGTGTCCTGCCCCTGGCCGGGTTCGCGGTGGGGTTGATCCTCCATCGTGTGGCCTCGGCGCCGCCGCAGTGGGTCCAGCCGGCCAACAAGGTGGTGATCCACGCAGAGGTCGCCATCTACGCTTTCACCATCGGCTGCACGCTGTCTTTCCGGAGCATACGGAAGTACTGGCGGGAGTGTGCGACGGTCTGCGGATTGAAGTTCCTGATCACGCCCCTGGTCGGCGTGGGGGTCGTGTTCGCCCTGCGCAGCTTGGGCGTGCTCAGCCAGCAGCCCATCGTCGGCAAGGTGATCCTCATCCAGACCTGTATGCCGGCGGCCATCATGTCCGTGGTGCTCGCGAAACTGTTTCGCCTGAACGAGGACCTGGCCAGCTCCTGCTGGGTGGTGACGACGGTCGCTTCCGCCGCCGTCCTGCCGTTCGTGTACCTCGCAGTAACCCCCTGACCGTCCCTCCGCTTCGTCCCAAAGCCTACGCCAAACCGTGAGCGGCCTACAGATTCCGTAGGCCAGGTTTTAACCACTTGCAGGGCAAAAGCTTAGCCTCAGATGCCAGACTCGGTTGCGGCCAGGGCCGACGAAAAATTGGTAAAAAAACCTCTGGGGCCGGAGGACCAGGGAGGCACAATCCTGCCTGTTTCTCAGACCGGCGTGCGGCCGCCCGGTCCCCCGACATTGCCGCCGAGTCGGCCATAAGCCGTTGTATTTCAGTGCGATGCGTCAGCAGCCTCGTCACGGTGCCCCGGGCCGCGCCCTCGGACCCGGCCCGACAGGGCTGCGATCCCGCACGCTCGCCACGGGAGCGGCACGTCGTTTGCTTCTCTCCACCGCCGTACCTGTTGTTCCGCGAACCTGCCACGGGCGGACCCAGCCGAGGGCGGGAGGCCTGCAAGCGTTCGCGGGCGGCTCTTTTGCCCCGAAAAGGGGCGGGCGGAATGCATATGCTGACCCATCTGCGGCAGCTTCTCCAAAGAATTCCCTTTGTGAGTGTCCAGCGAAGCCGCTTGCTCAACTACATCCAAGTGCTAATCGCTCTCATCTTCTTGGTCGCGGTCACGGCTATTTGCACGTCCATGGTCAAGAACGCTCGAAGCAACGCGGCCAAGGGCGTGGTAAACCGAGGAGCCATCGCCAGTTCGATCATCTCCCGCGCTGCGGCCCGCGCCGTCGATCAACCTACCAAAGAGGACGCACACGCTGCCCTTGAGCGGGTCATCTACGACATCCGGGCCGAAGAGGGCCTGGAATTCGCGTTCGTGGTCGGCCCGAGCCGGCGAGCCATCGCGCACTCCGACAACCGGAAAAAGGGACAGATCATGCCGCTCGGCCTGCCGAGCGGGGACGACTCCAACGGTAAAGAAGCCTGGCCGGAGGAGGGGTTCTATTACACCACTTACCCGGCGCAAGCTTCGGAGAACGCAGCCACCGGAACCGGCACCATCTACGAGTTCGTCAGGACGGTCAATCTGAGCGCCAAGGCGAAAGGACAGCACGGCGGGAACCTGGAACTGCACGTGGGATTCTCCCTGCCCGGGTTCTGGCGGTTTGCCGGGTCGAGCCTGAAGCGGGCCGCGCCCAGCCTGGCGCTGGCGTTCCTGTTGCTGATCGTGGGCAACTACCTGGCGGCGGTGTTCGTTCGCCCGCTAAGCACACTGAGAGAAGAAACCGCCATCGCCTCACAGGCGGAGGACGACTGGCAGCTCGACGTGGACGCGACGGGTGAAATCGCGGAGATCGCCGAGAACTGGAACCAAATGGTGGGGCACTTCCAGACCTCGTACGAGCAGGTGGTCCAGACCCGACGCGACATGGAAGTGCGCAACCGCGTCATGCTTTACGAAAAGAAAAGGACGGAGGCCATCGTGGACAGCCTCTCCGACGGGGTGATGGTCACCGACGCCTACGGGAAGGTCTCGTTCGTCAACCGCGAGGCGGAGAACCTGCTGGGGATCGAACGGGACGGCGCCATCGACCGCCGCCCCCACGAGGTGATCCAGGACAAGAACATCATCGAATTCGTGCAGCCGTTCCTCGACGCCGCCGGTTCAGAGGGAGCCGGCTCCGGCCACCGGGCTTCGACCTCGGGCAAGAAGCACGCCAAACGCGCCGTCGACCTGGAGGTCAAGCGGAAGAACGGGACCCGGCACTTCCACATAGCTCAATTCCCCGTGCTGGACAACACCGGCAAGCCGGGCGGCGCCATCACCACGTTCCGCGACATCACCCAGACCAAGCTGGAGGAACGCGCCCGCAAGGAGTTCGTGTCGAGCGTGACGCACGAACTCCGCGCGCCCCTCACGGCGATCAAGTCGTACGTCGAGATGCTGATTGACGACGAGACCAGGGATCGAGACCTCCAGCGCGAGTTCTTCAATACCATCAACGAGGAGACCGACCGGCTGGCGCGACTCATCGATGACATGCTGAACATGTCCAAGATCGAAGTGGGCAACCTGGTGCTCAACAAGTCGATCGTTCGCACCCGAAAGCTGATCGAGGACGCGGTCAAGGGAGTGCGTTCCGCCGCGAAGAACAAGTCGATCGATCTGGAGGCGAGCATCACGGAGGACCTGCCCGACGTGCAGGCGGACAAGGACATGGTCCGCGTCGTCGTCACCAACCTCCTGGGCAACGGGATCAAATACACGCAGGAAGGCGGGAAGGTCTTCCTGAACGCCGAACTGACAACAGATCCGGCCTCGGCGAAGGGCCGTCGGACCATCGCGCTGACCGTCGAGGACAACGGCCCGGGCATCCCGGAAGACGAACTGGACAAGATCTTCGAGAAGTTCTACCGAGGCAAGACCACCGCCGGGCAGAAAGTCGTGGGCAACGGACTCGGCCTGGCGCTGGCCAGAGAGATCGCGACGCTTCACGGGGGCGACATCAAGGTAGCCAGCACGCTGGGCGAGGGCAGCAAGTTCACCTTCCTGCTCCCTGCTGCTGAGACTTCGAGGAAAGTGTCGTAGAAGGAGTAACCCTGTGGGACCCGAACTGGGACCGGGCCAGACACAACTGGCGGCTGCCGTCGAACCGTCGTCCGCCGCTTCTGCGGAGCGCCCGGCCCGCGCCAAGCCGCTCATCCTGTCGGTCGACGACGAACCGTGCATCGGCCGCGTAGTCCAACTCAAGCTTCAGAACGCGGGCCTCGACGTCTGTCGGGCCATGTCGGGCATTGAGGGCCTGCAGAAGTTCATCGAACTGCGGCCCGACGTGCTGATTACGGACGTCAAGATGCCGGGGATGACCGGCATCGAGTTGTGCAAGCGGTGTGAGGAATACCGGGCCGACTGGCCCTTCCTCATCATTGTGTTGACGTCGCAGCTCGACCAGGAAACCCAAGCTTGGCTACAGGAGAGGTCGAAACGGACGTATCTGCCGAAACCGTTCAGCCCGAGGGAGGTGTTGAGGACGGTCCGGGAGTACCTCGACCGGCGCCGACAGGCGACGGCCGACACGGAGGAAGGAGCTCCCACCGTCGCCGGAGTTCGACCGGGACAGACGCCTGATGCTTCGAAGGAGCAAACGTGAGCACGGTAACCGGTGAACTGACGGTTGCATCGGACCGGAAACATCTGCTGGCGCTGGCCGATCACCTGCGCCGCCGAGAGGGCGTGATGGTGCGGGTGTTTGACGCAAGCGGCAACTTGGTGCTGGACGCGTCCGATGACACTGAGCCGTGCGCCGACGAGCACGAGTGCAAAGAGTTCTTGGAAGAAACCTGCGCCTCATGCAAAGAGAAGGACTCGGCCTGCTGCCGCACCTGCCCCAAGGGCCGCGGCGTGCGGGTGCTGCCGATCAAGCGGTCCTCGGTCTACTTCGGCAGCCTGGTCGCCTGCAGCACAAAAGACAACCAGGAACTGAGCGACCGTTCGACCGGGGCCGTTCTGGACGCCATGCTCGACATCCTGGCGGAGAAGTCGTCCAAGGAGCACGAGATCGACAGCCTCGCCACCGAGCTGGCCCTGCGATACGAGGAGATCGGGATCCTGTACGAGATCGACGAGAAGATCCCGCTGCGCTCCTACACCAGCCACGTGGTGGAGTACGTGGCCGAGAAGGCGTTCTCCGTGATCAACTGCTCGTGCCTGGCGTGGATCGCAAACGGGTCCAGCGTGTCGAGCATCGGCGGGGGCGATTGCCAGATCTTCTGGAGTCCGAACGAGTCGGCCTCGCCTTCGACCATGCTTCGTCTCGAGGCGAAGCAATTGGCCTGGGCGCTGCACGACCGGTGCATCAAGTCGGGAGACGTCGCGGCGGTGGCCAGCCTTGACCACGATCCCGAGCTGAGCGTGTTCGCGTCGGAGCTGAACTCGGCGTTGTGCCTGCCGCTGCAGGTCGAGTCCGACTTCTACGGCAGCCTGGTTGCCTTCAAGGCCCGCGGGGACCAGTTCACCAGCTACGAGCTGAAACTGATGAAGGCCCTCGCCCGCAAGAGCGCCTTTGTGATGCGGGACAGCCGCCTGTACGAGGATCTGGACTCATTGTTCTTCAACCTCATCAAGCTGCTGGTGAACACGATCGAGAACAAGGACGAGTACACCAAGGGCCACTCGCAGCGGGTGCGGACGTTCACCGTCCGGCTGGGCGAACTGATGGGGCTCGGCAAGGACGACACAGAGACGCTGAACCTCTCCGGCCTGCTGCATGACATCGGCAAGCAGGGCATCCCGGACGCCGTATTGAAGAAGGAGGGCAAGCTCACCGAGGAAGAGCGGGCGCTCATCAACACGCACCCCATCCGCGGGGTCAACCTGATCAAGCACATCAAGCAATTCGAGAAGTGCCTTCCGCACATCCGCCACCACCACGAACGGATCGACGGGAACGGTTATCCCGATGGCCTCAAGGGCGAGCAGATTCCGCTTGGGGCGCGGATCATTGCGGTGGCCGATACATACGACGCACTGACCAGCGACCGCTGTTACCGGCCCCGTTTCACCTCGCACAAGGCATTCGACATCATCGAAGAAGTAAGGGGGACGCAATTGGACGCTGACATCGCGAAGCTCTTGCTGGACAACCGCGAAGAGTTCGCCAGATACAGCCAGAGCGCCCTGGCGAGCCCTCTGGGAACGGACAGGACGAGGATCATCTGATGACCGATCTCGAACACGTGAGAGCCGACGGACGAGACCCGCAAGTGCTCGCGTTGCAGACCACCCTGCGCGCGGTCAGAGGGTTCCGAAGCCCAGCCATGGGCGCCCTGCTGACGCTGGCCATCTTGCTGGGCAAGGCTCTGGTGTGTCACCACGCACCGGGTCGTGCGGTTTTCTTTGACGCGATGCTGATGGTCCCCATCAGCCTGCTCGCGTACCACGAAGGTCTGGTGACCGGGCTCGTCGCGGGGCTGGTGGCGTCGGTGTTCGACCTGGTGGTTGGCGCGAGAACGGCCGGTCTGTTGATCCCGGCTTATTTGTCCTCCAGCATCGTCCGATCGATCGTCATCACCCGGCTGTTCAGCCTCGAAGTCGTGGCCGCCGTCGTGTCGACCCTGTCGCGCCGGGCTCGACGCCAGATGGCCGAGGCCCAGCGGCGGACGAAGGAGTACCTGAAGCGGATATCCTTGCTGGAAGAGCACAACGCGGCGATGGAGCGCAGCGCGCTGGACAAAGAAGCGGAGTTCGAGAGAGACCTGCTGAAGTACTCCTCGCTGCTCTATTTGCTCGAGGAATCGGCGCAGAAGCTCAGCTCGAACCTCGAGGTCGAGCGCCTGTTTCAGACGTTCTTCCGTGTCCTGGAGGAATGCTTCGGATCGACCTGCGCCTCAATCTACCTTAAAGACAGCCGCAACAAATCGTACTTCCTGGCCAAGACTTCCGGGGCCGACAACAGTTCCGGTGGCGCCATCCCGATGATGCTCCGCCAGGACGACCTGCTGGTGACCGAACTTCAGAACGGCCGCGGCGCGATATGCTGGAGCGACGAGAAGTTCGCGGAGAGACTCGAGCGCGCCGGCCGGCCTGTGCCGGCCATCATCTCCGGCTGCCTGGTGGATAAGGGTGAACTCATCGGCGTTGTCAATATCCACGCGGTGGACCGCAGGCCGCAGCCGGACGTCATGCTGATGGGGATGGTGTGCAACATCGCGAGCATCGCGATGGGAAACGCACGCCTCTTCGAGAAAGTGCAGTGGCTGGCCGCGCGCGACCCGCTGACCAAGCTGAATAACCGCAGGACGTTCCACTCCGAGCTGGAGAACCAACTGGCGCGCCGTGCCGAGAACGCGGAGCAGTTCGCATTGCTGATGCTGGACATCGACCGCTTCAAGTCGTTCAACGACACCTACGGGCATCAGGCGGGCGACGCGGTGCTCGAATGGTTCGCCAAGCACTGCGTGGAGTGCGCCGGCGAGGCCAACCCCGTATTCCGTTACGGCGGCGAAGAGTTCACCGTCATCATGCCGGGAGCCGACGTCCAGACGGGCGTCAGGCTCGCCGAGAGGATGCGGAGGCGAATCGAACACGCGACGTTCCGATACCGGGGCGTCGACCTCCAGGTCAGGCTGAGCTGCGGCGTGGCCGTGTTTCCCGACAACGGCACCGACGCCGACGAGCTGGTGAGGAAGGCGGACCGGGCGCTGTACCGGGCCAAAGCCGCGGGCCGGAACACGGTCGCCGTGTCCGAGACCACACCCGGCCACGACACCGCCATCGTGCCGTACGAGGTGCAGATGGCCGAAGCGGCCCAGGCGGAGGACGCATCCGCCCCGGCGGAGACCGTGACGGCCGCCAGGAACAGCCAGCGGCCGTCTGGGCGCCACACCCAGCGCCCGAAGCCGATTCTCTAGGCGGCAGGAGCTCAACACATTGAAGATCGAGCAAATCCAACACGGAACTGTTCTGGTGCTCGTGCCGGACGCAGCGCTGATAGAGGAAGAGGCGGAGGATTTCGCCGTCCGCGTGCGGGACTGCTTCCAGGCGGGGAACGTCAAGATCGTCCTGCAAATGAACAACGTTCCGTTTATCGACAGCGCCGGCCTGGAGACGCTGCTGGCCCTCTACGGAGAGGCGATGGCTCTGGGCGGTGAGTTGAAGATCAGCGCCCCGACGGAAATCGGACGGGACATCTTCAAGGCCACGCGCCTTGACAACGTCGTCGAAATCCACGAATCAACCCCGGACGCGAGGAGGAGCTTCGTGTGAGACAGGACGGAGCAGGCCCTGCCGGGAAGGGCCAAACGGGCGGAAAGATCGGCGAGTTGCTCGTCGAAATGGGCAAGCTCGCCCCCGACGAGCTGGAGGAGGCGCTCCGGCGCCACAAGAAGCTCGCCGCCGAACAAAAGCCCTCAGAACGAAAGCGGCTCGGCCAGGTCCTGGTTGAGCTCGAATACATCACCGAAAGGGACCTGGTCGAGTGTCTCGCCCTGCAGCTCGGCTTGCCGCACGTGTGGCTGCGCAAGGGCCTGATCGATCCCAAGGTCGTCCCGCTCATCCCCAAAGAGAAGGCCGAACTCTACCAGGTCATCGCAATGTTCCGCGTGGGCGACGACCTGACCGTCGCAATGTCTGATCCCCAGTCGCTGTTCGTGATCGACCAATTGACCGCCATCACCGGCTGCCGGGTGCAGCCGGTGGTCTGCCGCCAGGAAGAGATCCAGCAGTTCATCAACGAGTACTACGGCAAGTCCATCGGGATAGACCAGTTTCTGTCTTCGCTCGACGAGACCGACGTCGAGCTCGTCACCGAGAAGATGGAGACGAACATCTCCGAGTTGGAGGAGCTGGCGGAAGGCAGCCCGATCATCAACCTCGTCAACATCATGATCCTGAACGCGATCAAGGACAACGCGAGCGACATCCACGTCGAGCCGGACAACAAGCTGGTGCGCGTGCGGTACCGGGTGGACGGCGTGATGCACGAGGTGATGACGCAACGCAAGGATCTTCACGCCGCCATCGTGTCGCGAATCAAGGTGATGGCGGAACTGGACATCGGCGAGCGGCGGCGGCCGCAGGAGGGCCGGATTCACGTGGTGGCCGACGGCCGCGAGATCGACCTGCGGGTGTCCTCGTTGCCCACGATCCTGGGCGAGAAGATCGTGCTGCGAATCCTGGACCAGTCACGGTCCATCGTGACCCTCGACCAGTTGGGGTTCAAGGACCAATCGCTGGAGGCGTTCCGCCACATGCTGGCACAGCCCTACGGCATGATACTGGTGACCGGCCCCACCGGCAGCGGCAAAACCACCACCCTCTACTCGGCCCTGGCCGAGATCTCGAGCATCGAGCAGAACATCATTACGATTGAGGACCCGGTGGAGTATCAGCTTCCGCTGATCAACCAGGTCCAGGTGAACGAGCGGACCGATCTGAGCTTCGCCAATATCCTCCGACACGTGCTGCGGCAGGACCCCAACATCATCATGGTGGGCGAAATCCGAGACCGGGAAACCGCGGAAATTGCCATCCAGGCCGCGCTGACCGGGCACCTGGTGATCTCCACCCTCCACACCAACGACAGCGCGGGGGCCGTCACCCGGCTGGTAGACATGGGGGTCGAGCCGTTCCTGATATCGAGCGCGCTGACCGGGGTGATCGCGCAGCGTCTGGCGCGGCGCATCTGCTCAAATTGCTGCACCACGTTCATCCCGCCTGCCGAGCTGCTCGACCGCGTGGGATGGCCGTGGAAGAAGAAGGTCACGCTGCACCGCGGCTCGGGCTGCAAGAACTGCTACGATTCGGGGTACAAGGGCCGCGTCGGCGTCTACGAGATCCTGCTGGCGGACGCCGAGGTCAAACAGGCGATCCTGAAGAACGCAACGCTGGATGAACTGCGCCGGGCGCGGGAGAACTCGGGGCTGCCGTCGCTCAAACAGGCGGGGTTCGAGCGCGTCCGCGAAGGCATCACGACGCTCGACGAGGTCATGCGGATCGTGTGCGTGGAGGACGCCAGCGACTTTCGGAACGGGCTGAAAGCGAGCTCGACCGACTCCGGCAGCTCGGCGGAGAAGAGCCAGTCAGCGACGGAAGTCCATGCAGCCGAAGCAGATAACAAGGCCGCCGAGCCGATTGTCCTGACCGGTGAGCCGGTCTCGGGCAAGAAATAGCGGGCCCCGCCTACACGAAACGAGGGCAAGCCCTCGCGCCGGGTAGGATGGCCCTAAGTATTGAGCGCCCAATCAGTTAGGCCCGTACCGGCGGGCACGAAACAGGATTCGCCCCGCCGAACGGCGGAGGGAAAGAGCGGTCCGAGCGGGGCCATCAAGAGCGAATATGAACGTAACGCTTTGCATAGCAGCATCTTACGACCGAGACGCGACTTGCGGGCCTCCGATGGCACGGCAATTGCTTTATATGGGCCAGGCGAACGTGTGCCCCTTTGAACGGGCGGAGCAATGGGACTGAGCGACTTCTCAATCGGAAGCGGAGTCTCGTCAAAGGAGGTGATGTTCTTCACCTGCCAGTTGTCGATCATGCTGGAAACCGGGACCAACCTGACGACCAGCCTGGCGGCCATCGCTAATCAGTGCACCAATCCGCGGCTCAAAAGGACGATACAAGAGATACTTCTGGACGTAACCGGCGGAAAAACGTTCTCGTCGGCCCTCGCCCGGCATCCGAAGGTGTTCTCCAAAGTGTTCGTCTCGATGGTCCGAGCCGGCGAACTGGGCGGATTTCTTACAGAAATGCTAAACCGATTGCACGAATTTCAGAAACTAAAACAAGAGATTCGCTCGAAGATAGCGACAGCACTGGCCTACCCCACGGTGTTGGCCACGATGTCGCTGGGCGTTGTCATCTTTATGGTGGCCTATGTGCTGCCCCGGATGACCTCGGTATTCAAGGGCAAGGAAGACATCCTGCCGACGATTACCAAGGTCGTCCTGGGGGTCAGCCATGGGTTTGTGACGTGGTGGCCGGCGATTGTGGGTGGCCTGCTGGGGCTGGTGATCGCCCTTGTGGCCTGGCACCACACGGCCGAGGGTCGGCGAATGTTCGACCGGTTGAAGGTGTCGCTGCCGCTGATCGGGCCGCTGTCCCGGCTCCTGTATTCGTCGCGCCTGCTTCGCACCATGGGCGTGATGCTGGAAAGCGGCATCCCGCTGCTGGATGGCGTGGAGGTGACGCGTGGGACCGTCGGGAACATGGAGTATGTGTCGTTCCTGGGCGACGTCGCGGATAAGGTGCGGCAGGGCAAGACACTGTCCGAGCCGTTCTCCCGAAGCCCGCTGTTCACGCCGATCGTCAAGCAGATGGTCTCCACCGCGGAGGCCACCGGCTCGACCGGGATGGTGATGTTGAAGATGGCGGACTACTTCGAGGAAGAGATGACCGTGAAGTTGAGGGCGCTGACGGCGCTGCTGGAGCCGGCCATCGTGGTCGCGATGGGCGTGGTGGTCGGCACGATTGCGATGGCGCTGTTCCTGCCCCTGTTCAAGTTGTCGAGCGCTGTCGGGTAAGAAGCCCGCGGCCTCTGGGAAAGGATGAAACCATGGATAAGTTGCTCCGACGCCGACGAAAGGAGGTGAGAAGGATCGAGGGCGCAAGGTACGTTGGGTGTGGTGGCCCTGTGTGGGGCCGCCCGGCGGGGAGCACGGAAGTCACCATCTTGGATTTGTGCGGAAAAGGAGGCTAGCTATGAGGGCCGTGAAGCGAAAGGCTTTCACGCTGGTCGAACTGCTGGTGGTCATCATAATCATCGGCATATTGGCTGCCGTGGCTATCCCGCAGTTCGGCGACAGCTCGCTGGAAGCCAAGAGATCAGCGATGAAAGAGAACCTCAGAACCATGAGGTCGACGATCGAGAAGTACCACATCGATCACAACTCGGTGTATCCGGGTGTCGTCAAGACTCACAAGGCGACGGCGGCAGGAAGCGCCGCGGCGCACACCGACGCGGCGGACGCGTTCGCGAAGCAGCTCACCTGCTACTCGGACGTCTACGGCAACACCTGCGCGGAGAAGAACGACAGTTTTCCGCTGGCGCCGTACATCAAGAGGAAGATCCCGGACAACCCGCTGCCGGCCAGCGGGGCCGCCAGCGCGCCGGATTCGGTTAACGTCACGACGGATACGGTTCCGCTGACCGTGGACGGTACGCCAACCACCGGGTGGAAGGTCAGTTCTGAGACCGGAGAAATCATCGCGAACCACCCCGACTACGGTTCGGATTAGTCGTACGTTCGCGTGATCTGAGCGGAGCCGGCCTGCCCCGTAATCGGCCGGCTCCGGGTCTCCGGGTGGCTGGAAGAAACGTCTCCAGAGGGGGACAGCGTGCGCTCTAGAAAGGGCGCCGTTTGCTCGTTTGGAGCGGCGAAACGCATGATGGACCGGAAAAGCCACGGGCGCCGAGCGTTCACCCTGGTCGAACTCCTGATCGTCATCACGATCATCGGGATTCTGGCCGCCGTGGCCATCCCGCAGTTCACCGAGTCGTCCGTCGACGCCAAGATCGCCGCGCTCGATCAGAACCTGGCCTGCCTTCGCAGTGCCATCGACGTGTACCAGTACCAACACTCTAACGTCTACCCAGGCGTGGTCAAGACACACAAGACGACCGCCGCGGGGTCGGCGGCCGCGCACGCCAGCGCGGCCGAGGCGTTCGTCAAGCAGCTCACGGCGTACTCGGACGCCGTAGGCAACACCTGCGACGAGAAGAGCGCCGGCTTCCCTTACGGCCCCTACATCAGGCAAAGGATCCCGGACAACCCGCTGCCCGCTGTGGGCGCCGCGGGCGATCCGGACAGCGTCAACGTCACGACGGACACGACTCCGCTCTCCGCTGACGGCTCCCCTACCACCGGCTGGAAACTCAGCAGTGAGACGGGCGAGATCATCGCGAACAGCGCCGAACACGCATCGAGATAGGCCAAGGTTGAAAAATGGAGGCACGTAGGCAGAGATGCCCGCCGCACGGCGTCGCGCCCGGCCGGGCGCGTATGACCGACATCGGCGCCGGCCCGCATCAAAGTCGTACCCGATCGTTCACCCTGGTGGAGCTTCTCATCGTGATCCTCATCATCGGGATCCTCGCCGCCGTCGCCATTCCACAGTTCGGCGACAGTTCAACGGAGGCGAAGATCGCCGCGCTCGACCAGAACCTCGCCGTCGTCCGAAAGGCCATCCAGATCTACCACCAGCAGCACAACGGCTGCTACCCAGGCCGGGTCGTCGCCACCCACGAGCTGATCGCGCTGCCCCTGGGAACGAAGGTGGTGCACGTGGACGTGCTGGATGCGTTCACCAAACAATTGACGTGCTACTCGAACGCGAACGGCCATACCAGCGCGAAGAAGCACCCGGATTTTCCGTTCGGCCCGTATCTTCGCAAGGGAATGCCTGAGAACCCCCTGCCGGCCGACACGGCCGCCGGCGCCGCCGCGAGCGTCACGGTCGTGGCCGATACCCGCCCGCTGAAGGCGGACAACTCGCCGGCGACCGGGTGGAAGACCAGCTACGAAACGGGAGAGTTCATTGCGAACCATCCCGATTACGAATCGAGGTGAACGACGCATGGGTGCGCGGGAGCATGCGAGCATGGGAGCGCGGGAGCACAGGGACAGCGGCGCGCTCCGACGCCGAGGCACTCGGGCCTCGAGGCGGGCCTTCACTTTGGTCGAGTTCCTCATCGTGGTCTTGATTGTGTCCACCATCGCCGCGACCGCGCTGCCGGCCCTGTCCGCCGCGATGGAGAGCATGAAGGCCTCGGCCCTCGCCCGCGAGATCGCTACCGACCTGCGCTACGCCCAGATGCTCGCCGTCAAGACGGGCGTCCGCCATCGCGTCTCATTCTGGACCGAGGGCCAAGCCTACGCCGTCCGCTACGAGAACGGGAGCAGTTGGGACCTGTGTACGCATCCCATCACCAAGAAGGACTGGCAGCGCCAACTGGACCAGCACAGCCGCTACGGCGGCCTCACCTTGATCGCCGCCAAATTCGGCTCCGGCGAATACCTCTATTGGGACACGCTGGGCTCGCCGGAGGCCGGCGGGTACGTGACGTTTACCCTGGGCAAGTCGACGCGGACTTTGTGGGTCGAGCCGCTCTCCGGCCGCGTGCGCGTCGAGACGACCGCGCCGCCAGATGACTGACGGGCAGGAGTGACCGAGTGTACGGCGGCAGGACGAGAAAGACCGGCTTCACCCTGATCGAGATCCTGGTGGTGGTGGCCATCTCGGGCGTAATCGTCCTCGCCCTTTCCACGTTCGTCGGCTCCAGCCTGCACACCACCGAGGTGCTCCAGGAGTACAACCAGTCCGAGCAGACGGCCCGCGTGGCCCTGACCCGCATCGCCCGCGAGGCGTCGCTCGCCAAAAGCTTCAGCATCGTCCAGAGCCAGCGGCTCAAGTTCATCTGTCCCGACATCACCGGCGACGGCGAGGACGACGAAGTGGAGTATCGTTACTACGTGGCCACCGACGTGCTGAAGCGCACCCTCAACGGCACGGCCGAGGTCTTCGCCACGGACGTCACGGACTTCTCTTTCGCCTACGAGTATGAGACGGAGACAAAGGTCAGTATCGCCGCGCCCGGAGAGAGCATCTCGTTCGTCCTCGGCAGCTTTGATGGGGTGGGGTACGACTTGGAGGACTACGATCGGCTCGACCTGTGGGGTCGATGGCTGGGTCAGTACTTCCTGAACACGACGGAAGTGCCCTCGGTGGAGTCCGTGACGATCCGCGCCAGACGACGCACCGACGTCGCGCCCGCCGTGGACACGGTGGTCTTCCTGCATAACGCCTCCCACAAGACCCTGGCTTCCGGGAGGCTCGAGCGCCATCGCCTGACCACCTCGTACCAGGATCTCATCGTGCCCCTGACGTGGCTGGCCGGCGAGGACACGACCATGCAGCCGGACACCATCTACCACTTCCACGTCATGGCGGACGGGGGCAGCAGTCAGTACGCGGGCAGCATCAGCATCGTGGAGTTAGGTTCCGCCGGCCCCGCGCTCCCGAGCGGCTGCGGCCTGGGGTGGAACTGGCTTGGCTTGGGCATCAACCCGTCACAGTATCGGTCCATGTTCTACTCCGTCCGAGGCAGTTTGCCCGTGACTGTCCCCACGCGCAATGAGGTCCCCGTTTCCATCCTCAAGAAGATGAAGGCGACCATCGAGGTCACTGAAGGCGAGCACGCCGCCGAGCACTCAAGAACGTGGAAGGTGCTCAACCAGTGAACCGATTTCGGATTGCGGATTTCGGAATGGGGATTGGGGCCGCGCGTCGGGTCCACGGCACGCGGTTGACGTTCCGCCCGCAACCCGCACTCCGCACTCCGCGATTCGCAATCCGCAATCCGCAATCCGCAATCCGCAATCGACAGTCGGGCATGATCTTCGTGGCGGCGCTCATCCTGCTGGCCGGGATGACCGTGGTGATCGTCGCGCTGGCGCATGAGGTCTCTCTGGACCTCAACATGTCAGCCAACCTGGTCGAGGCGGATCAGGCCCTCGAAATCGCGAAGGTAGGGGTCGACGCCGTGGTGTACGCGGCCAAGACGTATCCGAACTGGCGCGCGACCTTCACCAGCGGGACCTGGTATGCGTGCTTGGCTCTGGGTGGCGGTACGGTCACGGTCTCCGTAATCGACGACGACGGCGACCTGGCCGACTGCCCCATCGATTCGGTCACGGTCAAGTCGGTCGCCACGTACCGAGGCTGCACCCGGACGATTACCGCCACGCTAAAGCCAACCGTGCATGAGTCGATGAGATACGTTGCCCACGCATGGAAAGATGGAGCTCTGGGAGTCGGCAAAATCGAAATCGGCGGCGCACTCCGCCTCTACGGCGACCTCCGCGCGGACGGCAGCGTCACGCTGGCGTACCCTGCGCCGGATTTCCGGGGCGACATCTACGCCGTGAAGCCGGACAGTTGTGCCGCCGGATTGGACGACGACGATACAGACATTATCGCGGTCACCGACACCCCCGGCCCCCCACCGGTGGACATCGCCTGGCTGATCGGTCGCGCCTCGACGCTCAGCCCGCCCGCGGTGATGCGGATGCGCTTCGCCAAGGCGTCACTCCTTTCCCAGCCCTCGGGCGGCGAACCCCCCTGCCGACAACGACGGCAGCCACTCGCGGGCCGCCTCCGACGGAGTGGCCGAG
>CAZDHT010000024.1:30095-34354 GCA_964505325.1 uncultured Planctomycetota bacterium
GCGAAGAATACCAGATCACCGACCAGGTCATCTCGGCCGCGAGCAACCCCTACGGCTTTGCCAACGCGAACGGTATCTACCATATTGACGCAAACAGGTTGAATCTTCGATTCACCCGCTGCTACATCCGGGGCACCCTGGTGATCACTGAGGCCAAGAACATCACCTTCGACAAGGCCGTAGTGCACGCCCCCGCGGAAGCGTACTATCCCGCCCTGGTCTTCGACACCAACAGTGGCACCGCCGAGTGCTTCTACCAACTCGACGAGAACCTGTCCGAGGTCGCGAGCAACGTTGACTTCAACGGCGACGGCGACAAGACCGACAAATTCACTTCGTCCGTGAGCGGGGTCGTTTTCGGCGGTAGGCGGATCTCCGGTTTTCAGGCGATCGGCGGCACGAACATTGTGAGGTTCAAGGGCGCGTTGGTGAGCCAGATCGTCCGCCTGATCGGGTCCGGCTGCATCTTCGAGCAGGACCCCAGCCTCGCGACCAACCTGGTGAACGGGTTCCAGGGCATCGGGCTGAAGCTGGTCAAGGGCTCGATCAAGGTCAAGTAAGGAGAGACAGATGGGCACACGGGCAATTCGGACCGTCAGGCAACGAACCAGGGACAAACGACCGGCGCTCCCGTTCCTGGCCTCCAGGCGGCGGCGCACCCGCGGCCATGCGATGCCGTTCCTGAACGGCAACGGGTCGCGGCGTTCGCGAGGATAAGCACGTGAAAGCATGGGAGCATGGGTGCATGGGCGCATGGGTGCAGTGGATGTTGCGCACCTTCCCCCGTGCGCCCACGCCCCCATGCCCCCATGCCGTCTTCCGCCGGCGCGCCCGCGCCTTCACCCTCGTCGAGGTCGTTCTGACCATACTCATCGTCGGCGTGGGGCTGGTGGCCACGATGCGGGCGATGCCAATCATCATGCAGGTGTCCAAGGCGTCGCAACACGCCCTGGTCTCGCAGCGCCTGGCCAGCGACCTCCTCGCCGAGATCGCCCTCCTCCCGTTCGAAGACCCAGACGGCGAGCCGGCGTTCGGCCCAGAAGTGGACGAGAGCAAGGAGACTCGGGCCGATTTTGACGATATCGACGACTATGACCAGTGGAAGGCGGCCCCGCCACAGAAGAAGGACGGAAGCACCGAGCCCGGCTGCTCGGAATACACCAGAGCGGTAAGTGTTGCATCAGTCACAGTTTGGAACTTCACACAGGTTGTTCAGCCCGGCTCTTCCGATGCAAAGCTCGTCACGATCACCGTCACCCGGGCGGGCACGGCGCCGGTCACCGTCGCCACCGTGCGGCTCAAGGGCGCCAACCGCGAAGACCTCGAATAAGGCCGGCCCAGAAGAACTCCCCCCCACCAACACAGCATAAACCCGCCGCCTCACCTGCCGATACTGTCCCTGGTTCCAGAGCGCGCCGCGGGCGCTCTGTGCGCAGCAAACGATCACCGCGGACGGGCGCAAGAGCAGTGTTCACCAGGCAGAAGCATTCGCCGATCGGGATCGACATCGGCAAGGACAGCATCAAGCTCGTCCAGTTCCGCAGCCGGGGTGACGGGCTGGCCCTGCTGGCCGCGGGCAAGCTCGACGCGCAGTTCCCCGGCACCGGGAACGGCAACGGCAGCGCCGAGCAAGCCGCGTTCATCAAGGACCTGAAGAAGCTTCTCACGCGAAGGAAGTTCGGCGCCCGACGGGCCGTCGTCGCCCTGCCCGTTTCCGACGTCGACGTCCGCCCCCTCACCCTGCCGAGCGGCAAGCAGGACATTGCCAAGATGGTCCGGTGGGAGGCAAACTCGTACCTAGGGTACGACGCCGAGAACGCCATCATCGATCACATCGTTCTGGGCGAGGCCAAGAGCGCCGGCGAGACCCGCCTCGAGGTGCTGGCCACCGCCGTCGAAAAGGGCAAGGTGCTCAACTCGCTCAACCTGCTGAGCCGGGCCGGCATCATTGCCGAGGCGGTGGACATCGTGCCCCTCGCCCTGTGCCGGCTCCTGTGTGTCTCACCGGGAGAAGCGGACAGCGCCGCGGCGGCGGTGGACATCGGAGCCGAATCCACTCACGCGGTGATCGTGGATAACCAAGAGCTGCGGATGAGCCGCACGATCGACATCGGAGGCGACGCCCTCACCCAAGCCATCAGCACCGCGCTCGAGATCGACCCCAAGGAGGCACAGGCGCTCAAGCACCAGCACGGCGCGGGCACCGTGGAGGATGTGAGGCGCGACCCCGAGAATCCGTCTGAGGCCGGCGAGCCGGCGGCGTCCTATGAGGTGCGCAAGATCGCGCACATCATCAACGACATCCTGCGGGACAAGCTCGACCTCCTGGCAGAGGAACTGTCGAAGCTGCTCCGCTATTTCTCGGCCCAGAACCAGGGCCGGCGCGTGGAACGAGTCCTCCTGGTCGGCGGAACTGCTTCGCTGAAGCACCTCGACACTCTCCTGACCAGGCGGCTGGGAGCGCAGGTGGAAGTCGGCGCCCCCATCACGCGTATCACCGGACAGCCGCCCGAGCTGAAGGGCGGAAACGAGGGGGCGTTCGCCGTGGCAACCGGCCTGGCCCTGAGAGGCGCCTAGCATGCAGAACGTGAACCTCATGCCCCCCGGTTACGCGGAGACCGAGCGGGCGAAGCGCCGCCTGATAATCTGCGGTGCAGTGATGGTGGCCGTCGTGCTGGCGATGTTCGGGCTGTCGAAGCGGTTGGACCGATCCGCCGGGAACAAAGAGCGGACCAAGGTGATCCTGGAGCGGGGAGTGACGGAGCTCCGGTCCGCACGGTCGGAGCTGGCCACGTGCAACAGCCGGCTGCGGGTGCTTTCCGACAGGCTTTCCGTCGTCCGCACGCTCGACCACAACCGCCGGTGGGCGTCGTACCTGGCGCAAATCGCCCAGGCCGCCAGCGACGAGATCGTCCTCAGCAGGGCCAAGATCTGCGCCGCACGCCCCAAGACCGACGACTCCGGCAGGCCCGCGCCGGGCACCGCGCCGCCGGCGCCCGTCCCTCCGATCGGCGCCGCCGCAGCCGCTCAAACCAAGCCCGGAGAGGACCTCTCGAAGCCCGAGAAGCTCCTGCTGCTGCTCGAGGGATATGCCTTGTCCAACACGGACGTGACCCGCTTCATCTCCGCGCTGACCGCCACCGGGATATTCGAGAAGGTCACGTTCAAGGGCTCGCAGGTGGCAATGATCAACACTCGGCAGCTCAGCCGCTTCGAGCTGGAATGCCCCATCCGGTACGAACACCGAAAGCAGGCAACCGAAGCGGCCGAGGTGAAGCAGGCGGAGGAGCCGGCCGCGCCGCGTTCCGCCGCCCTGCTCTCCGGCGCGCACGGACCGGGCACGGGAGACCACCGATGAAGCTGAACAAGTTCGACCTGATCGCCATCGGGATGGCCGTGCTCGTGCCCGCCGCGGCGTACTTCGGGCTGTTCAAGTTCCGCGTGTCCCGGCTGAGGCAACTGAGCAGCGAGGCGGCGGAGCTGGACGCGCGAACCACCGAGGACCAGAACATCAGCGTCAAGGTCGCGCTGGCGCGGAAACACCTCCGCACCTTCAAGCAGCACATCAGCGAGTTCATGGAATCCATCCCCCCCGAAGACCAGGCGCACGAGGCGGTGGGCGCGATCGTGAGCGATGCCAAACAAGCCGGCATTCAGATCGAAGCGATCAAGCCGGGCGACCCGGTGGAAGGGAAGACGCTCAACTACCTCCCGATCAGCCTGGTCGCATCGGCGGATTTCTCCAAGCTCTACGACTTCCTCGTCCGCATCGAAAGCAACAAGACCGTGCTGACCGTCAGCCGAATGGAAATCGAAAGCAAGCCGGCCGCGAAGCGGTGCGCCATCCAGCTCGAGTTGAGAATCTACTTCGTGAAGTCCAAAGACCGGAACGGCGAGGGGGCTCCGGCGTGAGTACGGTGAGCGAAGCAGCTCAGGAACCGAAGAAGACCCAGCTCTTCAAGAGCAGAAAGGAGCTGGTGGCGCTGGCGATCGCCGCCACGATCTTCGCATTTGTGATCTACAAGATGTACCTGTCCAAGGGCGGGCAGGAGGCCCCGGTCGTCGCCGAACTGGCCGACGGGGCAGCCGTGGTGGCCCAGGAGACACCGACGCCAGCCGCCGCCGCCGCGGCGCCGCGATTGCTCGCCCTGATCGACCCGGCGGAACTGGACCGCGAGCGCGGCACCAGGACGGCGCCGCCCAAGCTCTCCCGGAATCCCTTTGCGATGAGCAAGCGGATGCGCGACGGCATCTACAAG
>CAZDHT010000025.1:0-33718 GCA_964505325.1 uncultured Planctomycetota bacterium
AGTAGTACGCGAACCAGGCGTCGGGCTCGGACAGCAATACGAGCTCGCCGGTGTTCGGATGGGCGATGCCCAACTCGCGCAGGCGCTCGCCGCGGCAGACCTCGGCAACGCCGTCCAGCTTCGCAAGCGCCGCCGCCGCATCGTCGAGCGCGTCTCGCTCGACGTAGACGTGCGCCACTTGGTGGTCGGCCATCGCGAATGCCTTGCTCGCGGGCAGGTCGAGGAACTCGGCGCCCTCGTCCTCCGAGACTCGCAACAGCCCCGCTTCGCGGAGCGCGACGTTCGGCAAGGTGGCCCGCGAGACGGGCACCATCGCATACTCTGAGGCCAGGACGACCATGGGCACCGATGGCGCAAAGGCTTTGCCCAGGTCTGCTATGAACTGCGAGACGAGGCCGTCGATCCGGCGTGCCTCGGCGGCGAATTCTCCGCTGTCCGGGCCGCAGCGCTGGCCCACGTAATCGAGATGCGGCACATAGACCAGCGACAACTCGGGCTGGTACTGTGCCAGCGTCAGTAGCGACGCATCGAGGATCCAGCGGCTCGAGTCCACGTCCGCCATCGGGCCCCAGTACTTGTGGAGTGGGAAGTGGCCGAGCTTTGTCGCCAGTTCTTCGTACAGCCCGGACGGGCGCGAGTCGCACCACGGGACGGTCTTGCCGTCGGGCGTATGCTTCGGATGCGGATTGATGAAGATGTCGGCGGCAGCCGCTTTGAGCCCCTGGAAGAACATCACGGCGCTCTTCGCGCGGGGCATCCGCTTGCGGAGCATCTCCCACACCGGTGCTCGCTGGATCCGGCTTGCCGGCCACGTCCACATCGTGACCGTGCGCTCGGCGCGGTCGAACAGGCCGTTGGCTATGATCCCGTGCTGCGACGGCGGCGCACCGGTGACCATGCTCACCTGGACGGGACACGTGACCGCGGGGAACACCGGCTTGAGCGCCCGCACGCCGCCCGTGCGGAAGATGCGGGCCAGCTCGGGAAACAGCGGGGGCTTGTCAAAGCGGCGCGGCACGGCGCCGACGAGGTCGATGAGAACGATATGCTTTGCCACCGCAGCCTTCTTTCAAACAAGGTCGGCCAGGAACCGCTTCGCGCGTTCAGCGGTTTCGACCGCGTTGTGGCTGTGACGCGAAAGCTCAACACACGCCGGGCCGTCATAGTCCGCTCTCCTCAGCGCCGCGAACACGGCACCAAAGTCCACCTCGCCCTCGCCGAAGAACAGGTGGTCATGGACGGCCCGCCGCATGTCGTCGAGATGGACGTTGGCCAGCGCCGGCGCAAACCGTTTGATCAGAACGCCGCCGGGCTCGGCCTCATTGCACCGCAGGTGCCCCACGTCGATGGTCAGCCGGAAGCTCTCGTGGTCGACCGCGTCGGCCAGACGTTGGTACTTCGCCAGCGTGTCGACCAGCATCCCAGGCTCCGGCTCGAACGCCAGGACCACCCCCTTCTCGGCGGCGTAATCCGACAGCGCCCGGCAAGAGTCGGACAGCAGTTCGAACGCCGCATCCGCGTCCTGGCCCGCCGGGATGGCGCCGGACCAGAAACTGACGGCGCGCGACCCGAGGGCCGCCGCGATGTCGATGCAGCGCCGCAGGAAATCGACCCGCTTCTCGCGCCCGGCCGCCCGGCGATCGAGCAGCGTCGGGAAGTGTTTGCGCATTGGATCGAGCAGGAACCGAGCGCCCGTTTCGATCACCGACTCGAGGCCGACGCTCTCCAGTTGAGCCCGGGCGCGTTCGGTTTGCCGGGCGATGTCCGCGTCATACGGATTGAGCGCCTGGTGATCGATCGTGATCGCGACACACCGATAGCCGAGCCTGGCGATCACGTCGATGGCATCGTCCAGGCGATGATAAGCGAAGCCGTTCGTGTTGTAGCCGATGAGCAACGTGGCCCTCCCTCACGTGATATGCGACAACCTTCTCAGCAGGAACATCGGGATCAGCAGCAGGATGATGCACCCCGCCGCGAGCACCGCGTGCGCGCGCAGGTGCGCCAGCGCCGCCAGCGCCTGAAGCGGGACGATTCCGACCAGCGCCGCCGCGACGATGCGGCGCAGATTCTTCGCTCTCCACAGCGCCCACAGAGCAGTAAGGGTCGCGGACGCCATCAACCCCAGGAAGGGGACGCCCAGGTTGGAGAACGGCACGGCCCAGCCGCCGCGCAGTCCAGGCAGGCGGATCGCAGCCTCCACGAACATCACGAACGGGACGAGCGCAGCGGCGAGGACAATCCCGACCGAAAGAACGACGAACGAGCCGCGCCCTGGGCTCTGCGTTTCGCGCCGCGCCACGTAAGTGATTGCCACGATGTAGACGAAGATCGGGGCCGCTGCTTTGATGGCAGGGAGCACTTCATACAACAGGGCCGGCGGAACCGCGGACATTCCCAGGACCACGTTGAACGCGCGGCACAGCCCCATGTTGACCGGGCCGAGTGCGGTGGACTTCAGGGCGAAGTTGTAGCTCACTACCAGCAGCCCGAGCAGCCCGGCCACGAGCAGCGGCCCTCGGCCCACCATTGCGGCTCCGCCGACCGCAGCCAGCAGCAGCCCGAAGCCGGCCACGCCCGCGACGAACACCGATATCTCCCCCGACGGCAGTGGCCGGCCGGGGTTGCTTATGCGGTCGGCCTTGACGTCGTGAACGTCGTTGAGCACCATCCCCGCGGTGTAGAGCGCCAATGAGATGCAGCTGAGCCAGATGACGTTCCAAGAGCCGAACTCGCCCGCGGCAGCCGCTCCGACCCAAACGTCGGCGAGCGCGGTTGGCAGCGCGGCAACACGGATCAGACGGAGCCACGCCCGGAGCTTGCTCATGCGGGATCGCCCTAAAGCTGGACGGAGGTGCGGATGTATTCTAGCGCGGCACAGGCCGTTTGATAAGGGTCGTCCTGATACGGATAGAGCTCAACGGTGATCCAGCCCGTGTAGCCTTCGTCGGCCATCGTGTTGACGACGTGCGGCAGATCGATGGCGCCGTGGCCGGGCAGGAGGTGCCGATGCTCGCGCGACTCGGCGATGTCCTCCAGGTGAACGTGGCGGACGTGGGGCTGCAACTCAAGGAACGCCTCGGCGGGGTCTTCGCCGACGCAGTAGAAGTGCCCGATGTCGAAGTTGAGCGCCAGGTTGGGATGCGAAAGCCGCGCCGCGAAAGCGAGGTATTCTGCGCTCCGCTCGATCAGCAGTTCCGGCTCCGGCTCGACGAGGAGCGAGACGCCGGTCTCCTCGGCGACGGACAGGACCTCGGCGACGCCCTGCACGAACAGGGTCAGCGCTTCGGCGCGGCTCATCCCTCGCGGGATCGGCCCACCGGGCTCGGTGCTGATGTTCTTCGCTCCGAGGTCGCGGGCGACGCGGAGCGCCGCGGCGGTGTGGTCGATCCGCTGCTGCCGCCGCGCCTCGTCCGGCTCGATCCACGAGGGATGCCACGTGTCGCCGACCGCGCTCATCGGGAACGCGTTGCAGTTCGAGACCGAGAGGCCGGCGCGCTCGACGGCACGGCGCACGTTGGCGACCTCGGCCGGGCTGGCGTCGAGCGGGAAGAGGTGCGGCACGTCGAGCATGATCTCGACGCCGTCGTACCCCGCCTCGGCGATGGACGCGACCGCCTCTTCGGCGCTGCACTTCGTGAACGCGTTGGTGCTGAATGCATAGTGAATCACTTCGGTGGCCCTTTCATTCAAGCCGTGGTCCTCTCATATTGAACACCATGAGGCCGCCGGATTCAACCGCATTCGTGCTTGCGGTCACTCGCGGCCCGTGGGGGCGGGGATGGGTCCGGCGGCGCCCGCCGCGCATTGCCAGAAGCGGATCTTGCCGTCCTTCTTGCCTCGGGTAGCGAGGGTGCGGCCGTCGGCCGACATCCGGACCTCGGCGATGGGCCCGTCGTGTGCGGGGAAGTCAGCCACAAGACGCCCGCTCGCGAGGTCCCACACACGCAGCGAGCCGTCAGGGATGGACGTAGCGATGCGCCGGGCCCCTTCGGCCTGCGCCCACGGGCCGCTGAACCCGGCGGCGTGCTTCAGCACAACGCTCACCCGCCCGGTCCGGCAGTCGACGACGGTGACTTGGTTGATCTGGCCTTGGGCGGGGCCGAAGATCACGAGCCGTTCGTTCGACCAGCCGCACAGCCAGCCCTTGTACCCGCCGAGCCGCCGGCCCGACTCGAGGCTCCACAGCGAGAGGCGCCAGTTCGCCCGGTCGCCCAGGACGAGGCGCGTGCCGTCCTTGCTCCAGAAAACCGGCGTCGGGCAGTCGACCGGGCGAAGCGTCGCGAGGAGCTTGCCCCCCGAGAGCTTGTGCACCCGCGCCGTGTCGCCGCGAAGCGTGAACAGACGGGTGGGCCGAGTCGGGCTGTCGAGCGCGGTGGGCTTTGCCTGGATGTCAGCTTGGAGTTCGCCGGTCTCGAGGTCCCAGAGCCAGACGCGCCCGCCGCGCCAGCCGAAGTGCGTGGCGAGGCACAGCGTCCGGCCGTCCGGGGCCAGGTGGATGTCAGGCACCTTCGACAGGCGCTTCAACTCGGGCGGCTCGAGCTCGCCGAGGCGCTTCCCCGTGCCGGCCTCCCACAACCGGGCCGACGAGCCGAGGGTGACAGCGCGTTTGCCATCAGCCGTGAAGACGGCCGCCTTGAACGGGCCCAGCTCGGAGAGGCAGCGCCCGGTAGCCGCGTCCCAGACCAGCGCCCCGGCCGGCCCGCGGGTCAAGATGCGGCTCCGGTCACGGGAGAAGACGACCTGCCACGGCGCACCGTGGTGCGGGCCGATCTTCACCGACCTCGACGGCTCCTCGGCGGGCCAGACAACTATGGAGTGATCCGGCAGCTTGCCGACCACCCGCACCTTGCCGCCCGTCACGTGCACTCCCGCGAGTTCGCGGAGATCGGTGTTCGGATGGCCGAGGCGTCCGGCCTTTTCACCGTTGAGCACGTCCCAAAGCACGAGTCCCTCGCCCGGCTCGCGGGTGACCACCCACTCGGAATGCGTGCCGCAAACCACGCGGTCCTTGAGGACGGGCAGGGACCAGCTCGTCTTTCCGGTCGCCGAGAAATACACATACGCATCCTTCTTCCGCCCGTAGACCACGCCCCAGCGCCGCTGCCACCCGGTGTGCATGACGTGCTCAGCCTCGAACACCTGCTGGCAGCGGGCCAAGTCCCACACCTCCATGAGCTTGTCGGACCCGTGGATCTTGGTGAAGCGGCCGTCTCGGGAGAAGGTGATCCCGTGTACGCCCGTCTTGTTGCGTTCGAACAGGAGCCGGTATTTAACGGGGGGCGGGTCCGCTGCACTCGAGACCCCGCCGCAGCACGCCCAACACGCGATCGCCAACGTAGACAGCGCGACGGCCTGGGGTTTCGCGGAGCGTCGGGTGTTCATGCTTCACTCCCTCCGAGCTTGGCCGGCTTCCGCAAAATGCTCCATCAGCTTCTTCTTTATTATACCGCGTCTGTGGCGCGCCGGAGCGCCTGCCTGTCCCGCCCTTATCACCTATTCTGAAGATGCCTCGAATTCTCTTAAGCGGGTACACTCCACAAGACGATGCAAGGTTCTCGCAGTGAACACCTTGCCCCTGGTGGCGAGGATCATCTTCTTCATGTCCTCCCTGCGGACAGCAAACCCCCGGCCGCCGATGCAGGCGATGACCTCATACTTCGGGTTGTCCGCGGAGCGTCCCGCAAGACTCAGTTCGCCAAGGTGCTGAATGCGTGTTGCCTTGTCTCGGGCCGTGCCATCATCCTCGGTGATCTTTGCCTCGATGATGACTTGGGGGTTGAACTCGCTGGGAATGATGAAGTCCGGCGTCTGATCGAAGCCTTCGATCCGCTCTGCGCGCTTGGTCTTTCGGAAGCTGATATGGGCCTTGGAGAGAACATCCTCAATCGCCGATTCCAGGCTATCGCCGATGAGTTCGCTCACGGAGTCACGATGTCCGGCAAAGGGCCTGCCAAGGAACCGCTCATACAAGAGCATGGCGTAAGGCGCGCCGATTCCGGCTAGGCTCTTGATACTGTCAACGCCGTGCTTTGTGTCGGCCTTGTCCAAACGATGTACTTGGTCATTATTCACTTCTGGAACGCCGGCGGACAGCAGTTGACACGCGGTCTGGACCATCGCCTTGAGTCGCTCTTCGGTGACGCGGATCGGGGTAAGTTCCGTTTCCGGTGCGATTCGCACCTTTCGGTCCAGCGAGCGCACAAAGCCCTGAGGCACGGACACGCCGGTTCTTTGCGTCGTGACATAACCCCACTCTGGAGGCGTGAACCCGAGCATCGTGCGCAGGACCACAATGGAAATCGGCTCGGAAACCGTTACGGGAAACACCTTGTCTGGATCAAGCGAGGAGAATCCCCCGGTGGTCGCTTTTAGCGCTTCGTAGCCCCGCTCGAAGACAGGATATTCCACAAATCCTGCCCCCTTGGGCATGACAAGGAACTCCGACTCCAGGCAGGAGAACACAGCCTCAACATAGCTCTCCGTGTCCTGAAGAATTTCACCCAGGGACACCTCAAAAGGAAACGTCGTCATCTTCGCCTCCATATTGCGTGGCGCCCTCTCGCACGGCAAATAAAGGCAGGTCCCCTGTGGCTTCTCTCTGGGCGGGCTTCATGCACTTTTCGACCGCGGCCCATCCGCCGAAGCGCTGGAGCCAATCCGCCACTTTCGAGAGACGTGACGTTGTGGATTCGTTTTTCTCCCACCTTAGGCGCAGAGACCAGATCGCCAGCCGGATGAGATGGCCGTAAGTAACACACCTTGTGTCGCCAAGAGTGGGTTTGACATTTCCCGCCCTGAGATGATGCAGATCTTCCTCCACAATGCGGGCGAGTTCAGTTGGGGAATCCGCCAACCACTTCCCCCGTGTCACTCCGGTTGCCCGGCAGACGAACACGGTGTCGATGATGGACGAACCCGTCCCACTGATGTGGATCGAGGCCGCCATTTCAGCCGGACAAGGAAGCGACGCCGAGCAGGTCAGGCCGGCGTCAAGAATAGCCACTGCCACCGGATAGTACGCTTCGATGTCATTGTGGTGGTAGGTGAATACCAGCGGCGCTCCGGGCCTCAGTGCCTTCGACATTCGTTGGAATACAGCCGAGAGCCCCTCGGTGAAATGATCGAGTCCCCGGCCCATGTCCTCATTGCCGGTCAGTTCATCAGGTGTGCGTGTGGAGTCTGCATCGAACGCGGGGGAGCCTTGCCCAACCAACTTCTTGAGCCAGACGTAGCAGAAATCCATGAGCTCCGCATACTGGACGTTCCCGAAATATGGAGGGTCCGTGAATACGGCGTCGAGTGATCCGTCGGGCAGCGTGGCGGACGCAGCGTCCTGGCATGAGATGTCAACGACTTTCGCGGGTCCGGAGGCATCGCCGTTCAAGTGATCACCGATCCACTCCCCCTGGACGGGGACGATTTGTTTCGTTCGTCCTTCGTACCTGACTTCGAACGGCTGGTCGCAATAGGCCTTGGCCTTCTTGAACTTCTCGATGATATTCGCCCATCCGCCGCTGCCCACACACATGTTGCGTCCCGGCTGGACGATCCCAAGGAAGTTCGATTCGCATTGAATCAGCCCCACCGGAAACCCGTGAACCGAGAAGATGTCGAGGGACTTCAACGCCCTCGTGTCATAGCGGCACAACATATTCTGGTAGCGGAGCAAGTCGGAAAGGTTCGTGGCCAGCGCGTGGCGCACCCGCTCACTGGGGGTCTCGGCGATCATGCGGGCGGAGAGTTCCAGCCCGAGAAGCTGGCGACTGTTGAACATGTCGCGGTAACGTCTATATCCCCAGCGATGCAGGCGGTCCGTTTCGTCCCCGCTTGGGATCTCGTCGCCTGGAACGTACTTGGGACGCATCTTCGCCCAGCGTTGCTCGGCGTCGGCAAGACGTCCGATGTCGCGGTCATCGGGTCTCTTGAAGAAACGGCCTGCATGTGAGGGCTTGCATTTCGAACAGTGATACTCCAGTGCAAAAAGCCGATGCCTCGGGGCCCCAAGGTCAGCGTCGGGAAAACGGTGGTCGGCGCCACATTCCGGGCATTTGCAGCCGCTTCGCTTCGCAGGCCCGCGGAGCGTCAGTTCCGCAGGGCAATGACTGCATTGGCCGGGGCTCTCCCGATCATCAGTCTCGGTCAGTCCCCCGCAAGCCGGACACACAAAGACGTTCTTGGGATGTCGGGAATCAGCAGACAACAGATAACCGGGAAAGAGGTCGATATCCTTCCCGCATTCATGACAGGGCGTGACCTTCACCCAAAGGAAGTACTTCACGTGGGCGTCGTCCGAACCGCAGAGGGAGCATCGCGTCCGATAGAGACAGCCGATCTCCTTCTCAAGAATCGTGCGCAGCGATTCAGCGGCTGCTGCATAAGCGTCGAGGTCGAGGTGCTCGATTTCTTGCTTGACGATCCAGTACGACATCGGATTGATGTCGAATCCCGTTACGCTGCAGCCGACACGGTTTGCCTCCAAGATCGGTGTTCCTCCCCCCATGAACGGGTCAGCGACATGGCGACCTGAAAGATCGTTGGCCTTGTAGAACACCTCCCGAAGCGCCTTGTCCGAGAATTCCGACAAGAGCAGACCGCGAAAGAGCGTACCGGGTCGCCGGGCGAACCATTTGTGAACCGCGATCACCGGGCGGTAGTTCTGCTGAATCTGCTTCTCCCGTAGAGCCAGGTCCGCGATGAATGGTATGTCGAAGTTCTTCTCTATCATTCGGTTGGCCGCCGCCGCTTGCTGTCCTGAGTACTTGGCCTTCCTTAGCGTCCCCGCAAAGCTCACACCGCTTCCCGCATCAGCGGCATGTCGCTCACCGACATTGTAGCGAATCCACAGGGCTGCGGACACCCCTTCGTCCTGCCCGATCAGCGCTGGAAGGATTCGGGCGGCAGCGGCTGGAGGTCGAGGCGCGGCTGGAACTTGTCGGTCTGGCCGTAGAACGCGAGCGGGTTGTCATGGAGCAGCGTGGTGATCTCGTCCCCGGAGAAGCCGGCCTCCCGCATGTTGTCCGCCACCTTGCGCAGCGCCGTCGGGTCGGAGACCCCCCAGTCGGCCGACGAGTTGACCATCACGCGCTCGATGCCGTATTGCCGCAGGATGTTGATGACGCGGGCCGGGTCGAGCTTGCTGTAGGGATACACTGTCAGCCCGGCCCAGCAGTCGAGCGGCTTGACGAGGTCCATGGTGTCCTCGGTGTTGTGGTCGATGTCGATCCGCGGCAGGGTCACCTTCTCGGCCTGGAGGATGTCGATGATCCGCTGGACGCCCTCGCGCTTGTCGCGGTGCGGGGTGTGGATCATCACCGGCAACTCGCGCTCCTCGGCCATGTGAAGCTGCTGGATGAAGGCGTCCTCCTCGTTCTGCGTCATGGCGTTGAAGCCGATCTCACCGACACAAATGCAGCGTGGATGATCGAGATACGGGCCCATTCCGGCGAGCGTCGCTTTGGCCAACTCGGCGTTGTCGGCCTCCTTCGGGTTGACCGAGATGCAGGCGTAATGGTCGATGCCGAAGCGCTCGGCGCGAACCGTCTCGTAGTCGAGGATCAGTTCGTAGTAGTCGAAGAACGTCCCCGCGTGATGCCGCGGCGTGCCAAGCCAGAAGGCCGGCTCGACGCAGCAGCGGACGCCGGCGGTGTACATGGCCTGGTAGTCGTCGGTGGTACGGGCAAGCATGTGAATGTGGGGCTCGATGATGATCATTCAATCATCCTTTCAAGTACTCGACGAGCAGGCTGAACTGCTTGAACATGTCCTGCTCTTCGACGCCGAGCGGGCTCTTGAAGAAGCAGGCGGTGTGTTTCATGGGGCCGCGTTCGCCGCGCACCTGCGCCAGCGCCGCCAGGCGAATCAGGTCGAGCACCAGCGGCGCCGCCAGAATCGAGTCACATCCCTGCCACAGGAACTGCATCACCATCTTCGTGCCGAGGAACCCCTCGAAGTGAATGTGGTCCCACGCGGTCTTCCAATCGCCGAGCGACGAAATCTTCTCGATAGTGACCAGCGTCTGGGGCGAGTAGCCGACGATCGACCGGATCAAATGGTCCTTGCTCTTGACCTTGCTCGCCTTGTTCTTCGGGTCGTCGAGCACGTGCGCGTCGAGGTTGCCGAAGATGTTGTGGCCGACCCAACTCAGGATGTCTAAGTTGCGCATGGCGAACAACGGCGCGATGACGGACTTGCAGAGCGTCTCACCGGTCTTGCCGTCGGAGCCGGTGACCAGGCCGCCGGTCTCTTCGGCGAGTTCGAGCAGTGCCGGCACGTCCGGGCCCAGGCTGGGGGTGAAGTTGATGTAAGCAGCGCCTGCTTCAAGGGCAGCCATGCAGTAAAGCGAACTCGCCGGGAGCGGGGATGGTGCGGCCTTCGCCATTGCGGCCCGCAGTCTCGCAAGAGATCGGTGGCACGGCAGGCGCTTGAACGGGGGCTCGGTGCTTGCCAGGTTCACCACCACCAACTGGTCGCACCGGGTGTTCTCCCTGAACTCCTCCAGGTCGCGACGGAGGCGGCGGACAATGCCGGCCGGCGTCTTCGCCCGGATGAGCTTGAGTGCTGTCATCCGCTCGACGGGCCTGCCGCACCCGATGGCAGTGCCCGGGCGGACTCGCTTCTTGACGGAGCGAAGAGTCCGGGACGCCAGAGCGACGACCTCCGGCGAGAGCAGCCCAGAGTTCGCCTGAAGCGAACGAAGCTCTCCGACGAGATCAGGTTCCCGAATCTCGTGGCCGCCGAAGACCAGGGAACCGAAGCCGCAGAACTTGACTTTGCGGAATTGTGGAAGAGCCGTAACCAGGCCGGTGGCCTTCGCCTTCCGTTTGCTCAACGCCACAGCCCCGGCCATCACCGTCGTTGCGACGGAGCCGGACGCCCCGACGAGCCACACGCCGATTCTTGACATGCTGCCCTCTTCCAGCCGCGCTCACACACCCCTGCGAACAGACCGGCAGCAAATCCCGCTGCCCGTCGTACTATACGTGCCGCTTCCGCCCTGTCAAGCGAAAACGGACGCTCACTGCCCTGGTGGCCGCCTGAGTGTACTTAACGTAGGCGCCCGCTGGTTGGTTCGGTCAGGGGGCAGAAATGCGACAAGCGTCTAACGCTTTGCAGGAACTTATCTTACGGCATGGGCCGTGGCTGGCAGAGCCAAGGGCGAGCAAATCCCGGCAACATCAGCACAAGAAAACGTATCATGTTGATACGTCAAGCCTTTGCAGTTGACTTTCGGCCTCCTCCGCCCTATAATCGGGGAAGTCGTGTGCCCTTGACGTGTTGGGGAAACTCCGTGGCAAGAATCTCCGCCGGCAAGAAATTCAAGGCGATTTTCGCGATCCTGGAGAAGCAGTTCGGACGGCGGGAGCGGTACAGGCCCCGGCCGCCCATCGAGCAGGCCCTGGTCACCTTGCTGCTCAAGAACGGCAAAGAGCGAGGGGCGGAACTGGCCATCAAACGGCTTCAGAAGGCGTTTGTCGACTGGAACGAGGCGAGGGTCTGCGACGGAGAACATATGGATCGAATCCTGGGCAGAGGATATCCGCCGGGGGTTGGAAAGCTGGTAGCTGATGCACTGACCGCGATCTTCAACCACGCCCAGGCGATGACTCTGGATGATATAACGTCGCTCGACGCGAATCGGGCGGAAGCGCGACTGCGCCGGCTGACCCTGCTGCCGAGCCGCGTGGCCGGCGAGCTCCTGCTGACCCTGTTCGATTACGGCAAATTGCCCGAAGGCACCGGAATGCTGCGGGTGGCTGGGCGGACCAAGGTCATTCGACATGGTCCGGCGGAGGCCCAGATCAAGAGCATGCGGCGGATCGTGCCGAAGTCGTTGGTCCCGAGGGCTTTTCACGCTTTCGAGATGCTGGCGGAGAGGATCTGCACGCCGAAGGACTTCGACTGCCCGAGCTGCCCGCTCAAGGATCTCTGCCCGACCGGCGCGGCGACCCTCAAGCGGCTGGCAATCCAGGAAGAGAAGGCGCGGCTCGCCCAGGAAGCTGAGGACCTGCGCGTGAAGAAAAAGCGCCAACGGGATCGTAAGGTCCGGGCGCGCAAGAGGAAGGCCACGGCACGGCTCAAGAAAGCCATTCAGGTCCGCAGCAAGAAGCTGAAGATCCCCACCGAGAAGAAACGACGGCGCCGCACTCGGGCTCGGCCCGTGGTGACCGCAGCGACCAAGATGGTGCAGGCCTCGTCCGCCGAAGTCAAGCCTGACCGCACGAAGAGGAAGCGGCGGACGAAGAAGCCGAGACGACCGCCGCAGACCGGTGCGACTCGGAAGAAATAGCAGACGCCCTGGCCGGTTGAATCCCAGCTTTTGCCTCTTTCGTTGGAGGGAACCGCCATGCTGCTGCGGCTCGCCTTGCCCTCGGGCAGCCTCCAGGAGTCTACCCTCGAGCTGATGCGGAAGGCCGGCTTCGACGTCCGCGCCACCAGCCGGTCGTACTACCCGTCCATTGATGACCCCGAAATCGAGGTAGTCCTGTTCCGCGCGCAGGAGGTCTCGAGGTATGTCGAGGACGGGGTGATGGACGCGGGCCTCACCGGGATCGACTGGATCACGGAGAACGGGTCGGACGTGGTCGAGGTGTCGGAGTTGACCTACTCGAAGCGCACGGCCAAGCCGGCCCGTTGGGTGCTTGCCGTGCCCGAGGCGTCGCCCATACAGGATGTCAAGGACCTTGATGGCAAGGTCATCGCGACCGAGGCCGTGAACCTGACGAACAAGTTCCTGAGCGAACACGGCGTATCGGCGCGGGTCGAGTTCTCGTGGGGATCAACCGAAGCCAAGGCCGGACTGGTCGACGCCATCGTCGAGCTGACCGAGACCGGCAGCACTCTGAAGAGCAACCGGCTGCGGGTGGTCGCCGAGATCCTCAAGACCACGCCGCGCCTGATCGCCAACAAGGCCGCCTGGGCGGACGAATGGAAGCGAAGGAAGATCGAGAACATCGCGATGCTGCTCCAAGGCGCGATGGTCGCCCGCACCCAGGTCGGCCTGAAGCTAAACGCGCCCAAAGAGGCGCTGGACCAAATTGTGAAGCTGCTCCCCGCGCTGCACACCCCCACCGTCTCGGCGCTGTCCGACGAAGGATGGTGCGCGGTCGAAACCGTCCTGGACGAGGCGATCGCCAGGGAACTGATCCCGGAGTTGAAAAGAGCCGGCGCCCAAGGCATAATAGAGTACAGCCTCAACAAGGTGATTCCTTAGTCTCCGGTGGTGGGGACCCGCTGAATGGTTCGGTTTCGCTCGAAGGCCCTATCCGTCCTTTGTCTGCTGGCGGCGCCCTGCGCGCTCGCCCGTGCCGCAGCCCAGCCGGAACGGCGCCCGGTGGAGCACCGCGCCTACGCGGCCTTCTGCGTCGGCATCCAGATGTCGGAGGCCAAGCGCTACCGGGAGGCGCTGCAATGGTTTGAAAAAGCTCTGTCGCTGGACCCCCGGTCAGCCGATGCTCACATCTGGGTGGGGGGGATTTGCGACGAACGGCTGTCGCGGCGCAACAAGGCCAAGACGCACTTCGAAAAGGCTCTTCAACTGGCGCCCGACAGCTTCCGGGCGCGGTACGGGATTGCCCGGCAACTGCTCCGCGCCGGCAAGTTTGAGAAAGCGCGTCAGCAAATCATTCTTGCCGTCAGCAAGCCCGAGGCCAGGGAAAACCCCGACCTTGTGGCCAAGGCGTACCTCGAGCTGGCGCTCCGGTCGCAGTTGCGGGGCAAACGCCAAGACGCCGCCGATTACTACATCAAGGCCGCTGAGATCTCCACCAGCCCGGCGTACATCCTGCTGCGCCTCGGCCGGCTGTACCGGAGCATGGAAAGGCACCAGGACGCGGCCGACGCGTTCCTCCGGCTGGCGAAACACGTGCCCACCTACGCCCGCGCCCACCGCGAGCTGTGCACAGCATACACGGCGATGGGCGAGTGGAACAAAGCGCTGGAGTCGCTCCTGGCATACATGGCCCACCGCAACGGCCCCGGCGAGCAGAATCACCTGCTCGGGGAGGCGGCGCAGCTTGCCGCCCGCGCGCTGCGGATCGACCTCGCGCGCCAACTGCGTGAAAGGATCCTCCTCAGCCTCCTCAAGGAGTACACGCCTGACAAAGCCAAGCCGCGCCTGTGCGCCGACATCGCTTCGACACTCGAGCGGCTCGGGCGGCTCAAGCAGGCCGAGCCATATTTGCGGAAGGCGGTGGAAACAGCCGAACCGAGCGCCAGGCCGGGCCTGCGAATGCAGCTCGCCCTGCTGTATGAAAAACTCGGGAGGTCCGACGAGGCCATCCGCGAGCTGAAGACGAGCATCGACGCCGTCGAGCCCAGAGCATCGATCCGCTACCGGACCGCGCTGTGCGCCGTTCTCGAATCCGCCAAAAAACCCGACCAGGCCGAGAAGACCCTCGAGGCCATCTTGGACATGCCGGGCTCCAAAGCGACAGGCCACGCCGAACTCGGGCTGTTTCACAAGCGCAGAGGCAATACCGAGAAGGCAGCACACCATCTCCAAGAAGCGATCAAGCTGGCGGACACCAGACGCAGCGTGCGCTACCGAATCGAACTCGGCCAGGTCTATGCCAAGGCCAAGCGCGACGCGGAAGCCGAGCGGGTCCTCCGCGACGCGCACAAGATGTTCCCGGAGAACGCGGCGGTAAACAACGCCCTCGGTTGGTTTTATGCCGAACGCAGCATCAACCTCGACACGGCACTGACCCTCATCCAGACCGCCCTGAAAGCCAGCCCCAAGAACCCGTATTACATCGACAGCCTCGGCTGGGTGTACTTCAAGCAGGGCCGAAAGAAGGCGGCTCTCGAGCAACTCCGCAAGGCCGTCGCCCTCACCGACGACGGCGTCATCTGCGACCATCTGGGCGATGTCTACATGGAGCTCGGACAGCCCGACAAGGCCAGCCATCAGTGGAAGCGCTCGCTCGAGCTGGACCCGAAGATCAAAGGGGTCCGCGAAAAGCTGAAGAAACTGAACGAAGTCAAATAGACCCTCCGACAACCGGGAACGGAGTCTGATGTCAGGGCATTCGCACTGGGCAACCATCCGGCGCCAGAAGGCGGCAGTCGACGCGAAGAAAGGCAAGATCTTCTCCAAGTGCGCCAAGGCGATCATATCGGCGGCGCGCACCGGCGGCGGCGATCCCAACGCCAACACCAAGCTGAGATACGCCATCGACGACGCCCGCGCTGTTAACATGCCCAAGGACAAAATCGACCGGGCCGTCCTGAAAGGCACCGGGGAGCTCGAAGGCCAGCACCTCGCAGAGGCCGTCTATGAGGGATACGGGGTCGGCGGGGTCGCGCTGATCGTCGAAGCGGTGACCGACAATCGCAACCGCACCACCCCGGAGATCCGGCGGATCTTCGAGCACAGCGGCGGCTCCCTCACCAGTCCGGGCAGCGTGGCGTGGATGTTCCAGAAGAAAGGCGTCCTGTCCGTGAAGCGCGACACCGTGGACGAAGACACGCTGATGGAGATCGTGCTGGAGGCCGGGGCGGATGACATGGCCACCTACGACGACCTGTACGAGATCACCTGCGAGCCGTCCGCGTTCAGCGACGTCAAACAGGCGTTGCTGGACAACGACCTTAGCCCGGACACTGCCCAAGTGGCGGACGTGGCGAAGCAGAACGTCGCGCCGTCCATCGAGGACGCGCGCAAGGTGGTGAAGCTGATGGAGGCGCTGGAAGACCACGATGACGTCCAGAATGTCTCAGCGAACTTCGACATACCCGCGGAACTGATGGTGGAGATGACATGACGACTCCCGTGAAACCGGGTCCCCGGTCGGCGCTCGAACTCGACGACACCTGGCGCATACTCCGCGTGGTGGCCGAACTCGTGGAAGGGTTCGAGACGATGGCGCACGTATGCCCCGCCGTCAGCATCTACGGATCCGCCCGGGTCAAGCCCGGCGACAAATACTACGAGCTCGCCGTGACGATCACCGAGACCCTGGGAAAGGGAGGCTACGCCATCATTTCCGGCGGCGGCCCTGGGATTATGGAAGCCGCCAACAAGGGTGCGGCGCAGGCGGGAACTCAGTCTGTCGCCCTCAACATCGGCCTGCCGATGGAGCAGAAGCCCAACCCCTACGCCAACGTCTCGCTCGACTTCCGCTACTTCTTCACCCGCAAGGTGATGTTCGTCAAGTACGCACACGCCTTCGTCATCATGCCCGGCGGCTACGGCACCCTCGACGAGTGCTTCACCGCGCTCACCCTCATCCAGACCCGCCGCTCGTACAAAGTCCCGGTCATTATGGTCGGCGGCGACTACTGGGGCGGGCTCTACAAGTGGCTGGAAGAGGGCGTGACGCGCGGCTACTTCGACGAGGAGGACCGCAAGCTTATCAACTTCACCGAAGACCCCGAAGAGATCCTCCGCATCGTCAACGAGCACTTCGCCAACGCCGGCGAGGACCTCGCCTGCCCGACGCCGCAGCACTGAACGCCGACGGCCACGCCGCTTTCCCGTTGCCCGAGCAGGTTCTGTCTGACAATTCCGCCGGTAGCCCCGGCCGCCCGGCTATTTCGTCGCCGCAAGCGCGTCGGCGCGGAGGATCCGCGCGTTGCCCCAGGCGGCGCTGCCGACCAGCCAGCGCGCCCGCGAGCACCACACCTCGCACTCGATTGTCTTGAACCGGGCGATCGGCACGCTGATGTGAACCGGTTTCGACCGCCACATCAGCGTGGGGGTCTGATAGAGCAAGTGCCCGTCACCGTACACGAGGAACTTGACCCATTCGCTCTTGTTCCGCCAGGAGGGAACGGTGGTCTCGCCCTCCAGGTCGACGCCGACCGTCGCCTTGAACGTCGTGAAGAGTTGTGACTTCGGCGCGTTGGCGCGGTTCACCCGGAACGCGACCTTCGACGGCGCCCGGACGCCCAGGCCGCGCTGGAACCGACGCGCCGGGAGGCCGATGGTCAGCGCCTTTCCCTCGGCGCTCGTGTCGAAGCCCACCGGCAGCTTGTGCTGCTCGATGGAGATGGGCAGCAGGTCGCTGAGGTAGACTTGTTTCTGGTCCGGCGGCCAGGTGTGCACAGGGATCCGGCGGGCGGGCGCCGCCTCGCGCTCTGCCTCGTCGCCGAACCAGGTCGTGTCCGCGCGGAACTGCCAATCGCCGCCGAAGAAGCCGAACTCGAGACAGGTCTCGGCGGAGCGCGTCTTCCGGTCGAACACCGCAAAATCGAACCAGGCGCGGTTGTCGTATGGCCCCCACTGAAACCAGTTCCCGAACAGGTTGTTGGACTGAAAGATGTCCCGCGCCCGTTTCGCCCCCGCGATCACCACGACCAGCCGCTCCGGGTTGAGCGGGTTGGGATAACAGAACTTGGTCGCAACTCCGGTGCCGGCGTATCGGCGGCCACCGATGCGGACCGCATCGTTCTTGATCGTGATCGGCAGCCGGTCGGCAATGCGCGACGTGATCGAGTTGTTCTGCGGGCCGCCGTAGAGGATCAGGTTATGCCGCGCGATGTCCTCCTCCGTTACCTCACCGTCGTCCTTCACGCGGGGCGGCTTCGTGTACAGCAGCTCCCAGTCCGCCGCGAACCGCTCGGCCTCGTGCCGGAGCACCTTCCGATCCGTCGCGTTCGTGCTGGTGGTCCCGACGACCAGCACGAAGCTGCTCGTGTAGGCGTCGGCCACCGGGCCCTCCAGGTACGGCTTCTTGTGCAGGCCCTCCAGGCCGGAGATGACCTCCCAGCGAGCGCCGACCCGGGCCAGCGCAATGCGCCCGCCGGGCGGCGGAATGGTGTGGAACACCGGTTGACCGTTGACGACGATGAGCAGCGCCCGGGTGGCATCCACCGGGCAGCGATTGAGGTCAAGCTCCATAACGGCGACGCCTTTGGCCTTCACGTTGATGAGCGACTCGCTGCGCACGGCGGCGTCGATCTCGCCCAACTGATCGCGCCGGCCCAGGCGCAGAATCCGGACCCAGTAGGCTTTGCCGTACTTCAGGTATCCGGCCTTGACCCTGACCCGCTGCGGCCTGGCAACGCGGACCTTACCGAGAACGTAGTCGTGCAGCTCGATTACGGTCCGCCTCGGCCGCCAGCCGTGCCCGCCCGCGCCCTCGCGGTATACGTGCGGGCATCCCGCCTCGGCAAGGGCCTTCGCCATCGAGCGGCTGTTGCCGACGGGCACGACCTTGTCCTTGTCCCCGTGCAGGAAGAATGCCGGGACGTGGAGCAGATTCCCGGCGTAGGTCACCGGGTCGAGCGAGGCCCGGAGCCCCGAGCGAAGCCACGCGAAGCTCTCCTCGTCTTTCGCATGCTTGGCCCCCACGTTCTTCCACGCCTTGCTGTCGGCGTTGGCCGCGCTGGGCCCAATCGCAGCGAAGCGGTCCGGGTACTTGGTCGCCAGGTTCCATGAGCCGGTCCCGCCCATCGAGTGCCCCATCAGATAAACCCGGTCGGCGTCAATCGCGTAGTCGGTCTTGACCTCGTCAATGCAGGCGAGCACATCCTCCTCAGCCACGAACATATAGTCCATGCTCCCGCGGCCGTGCGGGCTGAGCACGATGGCGTTGCGGACCTGGGGCGGCTCCACGCCCTGGAACGGTCGGTACCACCCGTGACCGTGCATGTGCACGACCAGAGGGCATGGGTCGCTCTTCCTGTACTCCTTCGGGACGTACAGCGCGTACGGCTGAACCCGGCCGTCGATCTCGGAGACGTAGCCCTTGAGGATGTGGCCTCGCCGCAGCCGGAACGGATCGCGGCCGCCGAGCAGCGCGTTCAGGTCGGTGCTGATGCTTGCCACGCTCTTCCGCGCCCAGCTCTCGGTGCGGGAGCCGCGTCGAACGAGGTGGCCGCCGAGCCGGCAGACGAGGTCTTCGTGCTGCGGGTTCTGCCAGACGAGCTGCCGCGCGAGCCCGGGCTCGATCTTCTGCTCCGCATCCTTCAGCCCCTTTGCCAGCTCTTCAACCGGCTGGGTCAAGTCGGCCGGCGGCTCTTTCGCCAGCTCGGCAACCCTGTGATAGCGGCGGGCCAGCTTGTCACCGAGGTGGGCCACGGCCTTGCCCGGCGCACCGACCCGCAGTGTCATGGCGAAGATGTGCAGGTTGGGCTGATCGGGCAGCACGATGGCAACCAGCCGTTTCCGCGGATTCACCCGCAGCCGCCTCACGTACATGAAGCAGTCGATCTTCTCCCTGATGCTCTTACGAGCCCCCTGCCCGGGTGTGTAGCGATAGGGGGCGGACGCCGCGATAGTCACCTCGTCCCCGGGCCTGACACACCAATCAGGAAACGAAAGCTGGACGGACTGCGCGGTGTCGTCGTCATATTCGAGCTTGAGCTTCGCCGAAGCCGCGCCGTTCTCCGCGGCGCCAAGGACCGCGATCTCCTGGTAGGTGTACGGTATTTCATCCGACTTGAAGTCGATCACTCCGGAGATGCGCTGCCCCTCGCAGGCGACGTTGTTGTACTCTCCCGAAGCGACGACCGGAAACAGAAACGACAGGCCGGCCTTCTCCAGCTTGAGTACGGAGCCGCCCTCCGGCAGCTTCTCCGCCGGATAGCCCGACCCCGGGATGTGGGGCGGATGGTTGGGGCAGTCGAAATTCGCGTCTGAGGGATCGGCGGCCGAGGCGATGCCGTCGTTGTTGAAGAACCGGCTGATGTCGACGGGCAGTTCCGCCTCGCTCTTCCAGTACCGCAGGAGTCGCGGCCCGGGCGTCGGCCACCGGCGCTTGACAACTTCTTCGTAGATGCGTGCGGCCACGGTCAGGATGATCACAATAGATGCCAGCGCGAAGAGGATCTTTCTTCGCATCCGAGGGGGCCCTTATCCGAGCGGCTCCGGCCTAGGCTCTGTCTGACAAATGTTACTCTCACCTGGGCAAGCGCGATTGGCAGGCAAGAATGCCTGCCCCACCGACCGACATTCACGACACGGTGGGGCGGACATTCCTGTCTGCCGATTTGTCAGGCAGAGCCTAGTCTTTGCCGCCCTTTCCGCCTTCCGACGACTTTTCAGCTTCTTCTTCCCGGTCTTCGCGGACGCCGGCAATAATCAGGCTCTTGATCTGATCTCGAACATCGCTCAGCACGGTGGGTGAGATCCTGGGCTGCCGGAGCGTGCCGCCAACGTACACCATGATCAGTTGGTTCTGGATCCTCTCCGCCACCCAGTTCAGGCCTTTGCCAAGAGGATCGAGAAGAATGAAGTCCGGCAAGAGACTGACATCGGACTTCCGGTAGAAGTACAGATCGACCTTCATGTCGTTGCCATGCTCGATCGTGCCGCCGCCCCGGGCGCTGACGGACGGCCCGGTCAGCGTCAGTCGGTCGACCAGGAGGTGCGTCGAGGTGATCTCGAAGTCTGCACTCGCCTCCTCGACGACCGGCTCTTCGCCCACGACGAACGCCCGGTAGTCGAGAATGCTCTGGACCAGTGGTGTCCGGCCCAGGTTGGCGCGGTCGATGTCGAGGGTCCCGTTCCCACTCAGTCGCCAGACCGGCCGCTTTCCGCCCGCAATCCGCTCACCGTTCAACTGCACGTAGGCTCTCAGGTCGCCCCACACGCGCTCGGTGGTGAGCCCCGTCTCGCGGCACAGTCTGGCCACGTCCATTCCACTCACGGCAGCTTGGGCAAAGAAGAACAGGTCGGATGCCACTTTGAGCGACGCCTGCACTTCGCCGCCGTACATCTCGCCGCGCACGTCTTCCAGGAAGACCATCGGCCCGGTCTTCCTGATCTTCCCGACCGCGTTGTGCATGGCCCCGTAGGGCAGCCGCACTTTGTCAAGCTCGAACGACCCCACCGTCGCCCGGCCCCGCCGGTTCTCGACGCGGAGCCGACCGTTGATCTCGGAGGCAGCAAGTCGGCGGGGCGGCCCGCCCCCGTTGTTGTTCCCACCGGAAGTGGGGATGAACACACTCGCGTCGCGGAGGTCGACGGTGCAACTGTACTGGAGGTCCGCCTGTTTGCCGGGCCGCAGGATCGCGTCCACGCTGCACTTCCGGGCCTTCATCTTCCCCGACGGCTTCAGCAACAGCAGGCTGTCCGCGGTCTCCTTCGGCAGCAGCGCCACCAGCTCGCCAACCGAGAGGTTGTCACCCGTCAGCTCGCCCTTCAGCTTCGTCAGGCGCTTGGTCTTGATACGGACCCCGTCCAGCATCACGAACCCGCCCAAGCACCGCGCATTCATGCCGATGAACCGAGACACGTCTCCGAACGACTCCGCCCGGCCGGTCATGTCGGTCAGGGTCAACCACTTCTCGCCAATGGGGAACCGGGCCGAGCAGTTCTTGAGGAGCGCGATCACCCGGACGTCGCTCTTCTCGCCTGCCGTGGTGGGCGTAGACAGGACGACGTTGATGTCTGCCACGCCTTTGGGCCGGAGTTGCCGCCACATCTCGCGCGAGTCGGGATCGAGCGCCGCCGCCAGATCGTCGTCCAGCTTCACTTTTGTGCCGCGGATTCGCAGGTTCATCTCGCGGCGGTCCTCGCGTGGGTCGAGCCACCCGGTAATCTGAAACGTGGCGTCACCGTGCCACCCGGTCACGTTGTCGAACGAGACTCTGGCCGGCCGCACGTCGACCCGGCCGGTCAGTTCCGTCAGCGTATAGGGGTGGTCGCTGTACGTTCCGCTACAGCCGTCGAAGGACAGGCGTGCCGCCCATTCCAGCTCTTCGCGTCGCCAGAGCGAGCCCCGTATGGTGACCACGGCGTCCAGCGTGCCGCCGCGAAGCGCGCAGCGCTTCCACGCCCCATACACTCCTTCGTCCGATGCGGCAAGGGCCTGATCGAGCTCCTGGTCCACGCTGATATCGTCCGCCTCGATGATCAACTCCGATCCGCGCCGCCTCCCGCTGAGACCGATGCGCCCGGTCGCTCTGACCGTACCCTTTCCGTGCCAGCCGGTCAGCGGGCTGGTAATGACCATCTCGTCCAGGCTGATGTCGAAGCCCCCTGTAATATCATGTACGTAATAGGGGAAGAAATCGGGCTTGCCGAAGCCATCGCGCAGTTTCAGCGAGACGCGCAGAAGATCGGGTTTGGGCAGCCGGCCGCTCCAGGCGCCGGCGGGCAACGGCAGCCGCATCTCGACCTCGCCGTCCACCCGGCCGCCCTCGACGTGCAGCCGCTGGATCTCTTTCCTCACCTCGGTGGGCAGCAGCTTGACCAGTTCAGGAGCGGGCTCCAGGTCGCGGGCCGTACCTCGCAGAATCACACTCAGCACGTCCCCACGTCGGACGGAGTTGCAGCGGAAGCTCAGCAGGGCGGAGCGATACGTGCCGGTGGCCTCCGTCACCGCGAAACCCTCCGCCGTACCCTCCAGGACGGCGTTGACGCCAGCGATGGGCTCGGAGAGGGCCCGGGGCTTGGCCGAAGCGCCGCTCACCGAGAGACGCCATCTCAGGCCCAGGTCCGGCGCGTCACTGGAACCCCCGCTCGCCCAAGTCAGCTCCGTCGCCAGCGTCGCCTGCCCGGCCGGGTCCAGGTCGTCCCACACGCGGGTCGCGTACTCGGGCAGGATGCCCCGAAGCTCCGACGCCAAACGAACTTGCGGGAAGGACACACTGACGCGGCTGTCGAGCACCCGCCCGCCAAGTATGCCGTTGACCCGAAACCGCCCCATCGCCTGGCTGTTCCCCGATCCCTCCACCGCCAGGCAACCCGCCCCCTGCGGCGCCATGGCCAGGCCGACGCCGGAGAGGGCCAGCCAGGGCTTCGCCTGGGCGCCCTCCCCTCTGGCGATCGTCGCGGTGAGGTCGCGGATCTGGATCGGGTACTCCTCCCTCCCGCCTGAGAACATCCTCAGGAACCGCTTGTCTTCTTCCCTCAGCGAGAGCTTCACGCCGTCCAGCAGGACGGACTCCGGGCTCAGCCTGGCGGCGAGCAACCCCCGGAGGCTGCACCGGGCCTCCAGCCGCTTGACCGAGATCATCTCGCTCTCGTCCGAGTCACGGCACAGCGTGACATCTTCCAGGGTGACGCTTGTGGGCCACGAGTATGAGGCCCGCCCCACGTGAACGAGGACGGGGAAATAGCTCTCCAGGCGCTCGACCGCCAACTCCGGCAGATTCGCAAGGAAGCTGCTCACCAGGATTACGGCGGCGATGACCAAGACGGCCAGTACGGCGAGTGCGATCCCCAGCCGTTTCAGCCTCTTCTTCGTTCTTCGACGCACAGTGCCGGCGCCTCTCCAAGAGCTGTGTCCCCTATCATACCTTCTGGCGCGACACGAGGCTAGTGTCTGTCGGAGCCAGGTCTCAGACAGCAGTGCTCACCGTCTGCGGGCTGGATGTCGATCTGGGCTAAGGGGCGGGGATATCTGTCGGACGGCGCAGGCGCTCCCGGTCTTCGGCGATCTTGCGCGCGAGACCCTTGCGCGCGAGACCGTTGTGGCCAGGCGGGATGACGCGCTTCCCGTTGCGGGTGTAAATCCGCTTGACCCGCCGGCCCAGGGAACACATGACCTCGTAAGGGCTGGAGTAGCACAACTCCGCGACCTCCGCCGCGGTGATCTCGTTGCGGCCGGACTTGCCGATAATGACCACCTCGTCGCCCACCCGGACGCCGGGCAGGCGGGTTACGTCCACGACGGTGCAGTCCATCATCACGCGGCCGACCATGGGGGCCCGGCGCCCGTTGATCAGGACGTGACCTTTGTTTGACAGCGCCAGCCGGAGCCCGTCCGCATAGCCCATCGAGACCGTCGCCAACCGCGTCGGACGCTCGGCAATGAACAGGCGCAAGTATCCGACGCTCTCGCCCGGCCCGATCTCCTTGACCGAGATCACCCGGCTCTTCACCGACATCGCCGGTGCCAGGTCGGCTTGGGACGCGACGTGCTCGGAAGGCGCGAGCCCGTACAGGCTGATACCCTGGCGCACCAGGTCGAAGTGCGAACTGGGCAGGGTGAACAGCCCGCCGGTGCTGGCGCAGTGAATCAGCCCGGGATGAATGTCCCGGCTCAGAAGGCCGGTGAGCACTTGGTTGAAACGGTCGAGCTGCGTGTGGCAGAAAGTCTTGTCCGGCAGTGACGAGGTCGCCAAATGAGTGTACGTGCCCTCCAGATGGACCTGCGGGGTGTCCGCGATGTGGTCGGCAAGCTCGAGCGCGTCGGCGGGACTGAGCCCGTCGCGCGACATGCCCGTGTCCACCAGCAAATGCACGCGAGCGCTCTTGCCGAGCTTCCTGGCCGCTTCGACGATCGGCCAGAACACTTCGCCCGGCGACAACGAGAGCGACACGTCGTGCTCGACGGCTGTTTCGACCTCCCCCTCAAGACACGATCCGATGACCAGAATGGGCAGGCGGATGCCGGCCCCCCGCAGTTCGACGGCCTCCCCCGGGGTGGCGACGCCCAACGCCTTCGCTCCCTGAGCTTCGGCCTCGTGGGCGACCTCGACCGCGCCGTGCCCGTAGGCGTTCGACTTGAGCACGGCGAGAATGCCGACGGATCTCCCCACGCGCACCTGCGCATATCTCAGGTTGCGGGCAACCGCGCCGAGGTCTATCTCGGCCCAGACGCGCCGGGTGGCTTTTCCCATATCACCTCAGCCTGTGGACGGCGCAGATACCGGGGCACCAGCGCGTGCGGATCCTCGCCGCCCTTCTCGAGGAACTTGATGCGTCCGAGTTTGCCGGCGTTGGCCGCCCGCGGCCACCACGCCGACTCGTCGTCGACCACCTTTGCCATTTCCGCGAACGTCTCGCGGTAGCGCCTCAGCCCGTCACCGATGACCACCGTCCCCGGCTCGAGGCCTGCCGCCACGTCGAGCGGCCGCGCGGCGATGTCGCCTGCCACCTTGTTCCGGTCGGCGTCGTACCGCGCGGCATAAACCTGCCCGAGCCTCGCATCCACCACCACGCACAGCCGGACCGGATCGCTTATGTTCGCCGCGATCACGTCCAGCGACGAGACTGTCACCAGCGGCGTGCCCCTCTGCACGGCAAACGTCTTGGCGAACGTGATCCCAACCCGAAGCCCGGTGTACGATCCGGGCCCGGCGCTCACCGCCAGCAGATCCACTGCCTCCGGGTGCCCGCCAAGGAGCGCGTCCGCCGATGCCACGAGGGCCCTGGCGTGTTGCGAGCCCTCCCCCAGGCCCTTCTCGCCGAGCACCCGGTCTCCGTCCAGAAGGGCGACCGAACCACGCACACTGGAAGTCTCAACTGCGAGGATCTTCACAGAACGCCGGACTATCTGCTAGTGATGGCGCCGAAGGCGGTACCGACATGGCGCGGCCAAGAGGACGCCGCCGCCGTCTCAATACTTGTTTCGACACATTCTCTGGGAAACTTTAATTCAATGTGCCGGCCGCGTAGGTTTTCTGCCCGAACCGGCCCGGAGCCAAGCTTCGCTCTGAGACAGCCGCGGCGGCCACGCTGACACCACGAACGTACCTCTGGAAAACTTGGGATGCGACTGTCGGTCACGCCTTGAAGCCGAGGGCAGCCAGTTTGGCGCGGAGCTCGGGAGGCCCCCCGGTGAGTTGAATCCTCGTATTGTGAAACGCACGCCGCTTCCAGTAGTCCCGCCGCAACGCGCTGAATCGCTCGCCACGGCCCGGATCATCCCCGATCTTGCGGAGTTCGGCGTCGTCGCGCCGGACGTCGTACAGAGCAAGCACCGCCTCGCGGATCACGTCCTCATCATCTCGGCCCGCCGCATCGAGCGCGAGCATCGGGATATCCGGCGGCGGCATGGCCCCCGCCGCGTCCCATTCGGCCGGAACGCCCAAGAACCCGCACGCGGCCTCGTACACCATCTTCGTCCCGTTCACCTTGCCGTCAAACGAATGCCCCGCGATGTGCGGCGTGCCGATCAGTACTTTCGGGACGAGACTCATGTCGATCAGCGGCTCGTTCTCCCAAACATCCAGCACCGCGGCGCCCAGCCTGCCCGAGTCGACCGCCCGGTGAAGGGCCGCGCTGTCGACGACGGCGCCGCGCGCCGAGTTGATCAACGTTGCGCCGGGCTTCAGGCGTGCCAGGAACGCGTCGTCGACCATGTGATACGTCGCGTCTGCGCCGTCCGTGGTCAGCGGGACGTGAAGACTGATGATGTCCGCGTCCATCAGCTCATCGATCGGCACGAAACGCGCCTCGCCGGCCTTCCGTTCCAGCGGCGGATCGTTCTGAAGGACGCGCATCCCCAGCGCCTCCGTCTTTCGCACGACACGACTGCCCACGTTGCCCACCCCCACGACCCCGATGCTCATCTCCCGGAGCCGCCGCCCCGTCCGACCAGCCAGCACAAACAGCGCCGACATCATGTATTCCGAAACAGAATTTGCATTCGAGCCGGGAGCGCTGGCGAACCCGATCCCGCGGCGGTCGAGGTAGTCGAGGTCAACGTGATCAAACCCGATCGTGGCGGTCGCAACGAAGCGGACGTTTGTCCCTGCCAGCATCTCCGCGTTGATCTTCCGCGTCGAGCGGCAAAGGAGGACATCGCAATCGCGGAGTCGCTCGGCCGAGAGGTCGCCGGCCTTCACCGTCTCAACATCGCCCAGCTTCGAGCAGGCTTCTCCAGCGAACGGGATATTGCTGTCGGCAACGATCTTCACGCGGGCATCTTACCTCCGCCGAGGGCGGAAGGAAAGAGACAACGTACGGCGTCGCCTGGCCTTGTCGCCCAGCTTCGCGCATGGTTCTTGTGCGAACGGGATATTGCCGTGCAGCGGCCCGCGCGCCACAACGCGCGCAGACCGAAAGAAGTGGTACTTTTCAGCGACACCTGTTCCCAAAAAGTACCACTTGATACGTGCAGAGCAAGGCACGACTCGCCATGGACACCTGTCCTAAGAAGCTAGCACGTGGCACCGAAAGAAGACGCGTCAATGCACCGGTCCCGACACTGCGGCCCGGTCCACCGCGGCCGCTCTTGATCACGGACGGAGAAAAGTGTAACTTTTTGGCGACACCTGTTCCCGAAATGTACCACTTCGGACCTGTTGGGGGAACCTGTGATGCCTGGCATAAGGGACGCGTTCACCTATTCGGAACTGCTCGAGTGCCTTCGGATGCTGCCGCACCACACCGGTGCCAGGACCGTGGGTTATCTGCTAGCCGTGCTGGGCTCAACAATCACAGAGGGCAGGCTGCGGCACATGCTGCGCTACCTCGTTCGCAAGCGCCGCCTGATTCGGCACGGCAAGGGCTGCGACGCGCGATTCAGCGTCGCGAGCCCCTGCGAGCCGGACAGGATCGTCAAGCGGAAGATTGAATTGAGCGCGCGGAAGTGGCCTGGCGAGTGGAGCATCCTCACGTATGACGTCCCTATGCCGCATGCCACCGCCCGCAAGCGACTCGTGGGAATCCTGCACCGCATGGGCTTCGCAATGCTGAGTGCAAGTTCGTGGATATCGCCTTACGATTGGTCTGAAGCCTTGCACGAGGTCTTCGGCAACTGGGGTTTCGGCGGGGTCGCCTCGTACATCCGGTCGGCGGACGTCGTGTGGCTCACAGGCAGGACCGGACGGTGTTCGGCCGATCTGTGGAATCTCGAAGGCATCAACAGAGCATACATGGTGCTGGCCCGCAAGTGCGCCCGAGCCCTCAGGGGGAGGCAAGTGCAGGCGATGCGCGGCCGAGCCAGGGTTACGCTGTGGGCCATACGACAGCTGGCGGCCGTGGAGAAGCGTGACCCCATGCTGCCCGCCGAACTGCTTCCGCGCAAGTGGATGAGACAGAAGGCTCTCCAGTACGTGAGGCGCCTCCAGACTCAGGTCGTCGAGGAAGCCGACGCACCGTCTTCCCCGTGAAGGCGCTCACGTTCGCCCCGGCAACCACGTGGCCGAAACGCAGGGCACGGCAAGTGGTACTTTTCAACGACACCTGTTCCCCAAAAGTACCACTAGTGTGAAGCGGCAGCTGGTACTTTTCGGCGACACCTGTTCCCAAAAAGTACCACTTGTCTGAAGCGCCTGTTGTCTTCGGTGGCGGTCAGTGGCTGGTTTGATCGCGCGGGGTGGCTGGGGCGCTACGGCAGGTGGTCGCGTCCGGTGAGCCTGCGGTAGGCGTCGAGGTACTTCTCGGCCGTGCGCTCGATCACGTGCTGAGGGAGTGCGGGTGCGGGCGGCTCTTTGTTCCAGCCGGATTCGGTCACCAGCCAGTCGCGCACGTATTGCTTGTCGAACGACGGCTGCGGGCCGCCCGGCTGGTACTGGTCACTTGGCCAGAAGCGCGACGAATCGGGGGTCAACACCTCATCGATCAGGATGGGCGAGCCGTCAGCCATCCCCCACTCAAACTTCGTATCGCAGATGATGATGCCGCGTCCGGCGGCGTACTCGGCGGCCTCCCGATACAGAGCGATGCTCCGGTCGCGCAACTGCGTCACCATCTCGCTCCCGTGCATCTCACACGCCTGCTCGAAGGAGATATTTTCGTCGTGGCCGGACTCGGCCTTGATTGACGGTGTGAAGACAGGCTCGGGCAGCCTGCTGCTCTCGAGCAGTCCCTCGGGCAATTCTATCCCGCACACCGAGCCCCGTTCGCGGTACTCCTTCCAACCCGATCCGGCCAGATAGCCGCGGACCACACATTCCACGGGAATCACGTCGGCCTTCCTGACGAGCATGCTGCGGCCGCGGAGCAGCGCGGCGTGGGGCGCAACCGTCTCCCCCATCTCGCCGACGTCGGCAGTGACCAAATGGTTGCTCGAGGCGGCGTCGAGCCTTTCGAACCAGAATAGCGACAGGGCGGTCAGGACGCTGCCCTTGAGCGGGATACCTGACCCGAGCACGGAGTCGAACGCGGATATCCGGTCGGTGGCGACGATGAGCAGTCTCTCGCCCAGTTCGTAGATGTCGCGCACCTTGCCCCGGCGAAGGAGCGCGACGCCCTCCAGGTTGGTCTCGGTAACCGCTGGGGGCAGGTCCATGGGCGGGCCCTAGTGTCCGGCGATCTTCTTCTTCAGCTCGTCGAGGCTCTTCATGCCGGGGCACAGGCGCTTCGCCTTGTCGAGCGCCTTCACCGCCTCGTCATGGCGCCCGAGCCGGCTCTGCACCGATGCGATCTTCTTGTATAGCATCGCGCCCTCGCGCTTGCCAACGTCCAGCGCCAGGGCGCGCCGATAGTTCCTCAGAGCCTCCTCCGGCGAGAGCCCGCGGACCAAGCGCTGCGAGAATAGAACACGAAGCCGATCTTTCAGTTCGTCAAAGAAGTAGCGCTTCCGCGGTCCGGCCCGTTCACGCTGATAGGCTTCCCAGTAGAAGCTGACGGCGGTGTGCCACTGACGCCGGGTCTCATAGGCCTCGCCGAGCAGGAAGAGAGCGTCCAAATAGTCGCGTTCGTCGAGGTGATGACCGAGGCTGAAGGTCACCTGCCGCAGGATCAGTCTCTCGTGCAACTCCATCGCCTGATCGAACTCGCCCTCGAGCAGGTAGTGCAGGACGAGCTTTGACTGGGCGCGGAGGTCATCCTTCTTCGTCCTCATCCGCTCGGCGAATGACATCTGTGGACGGCGGGCGCCGAGCCGGCGGTCATAGGTCATGCGCCGCCGCTCGTCCGAAAGGACCTCGTAAGCTTGAAGCAACTCGCGCATCTTGGCCTCGGCCCACGAGATGCGCTGCGGGTTCTTGTCCGGGTGGTACCGTTTGGCCAGCCCTCGAAACGCAGTCTGTATCTGCTGCCGGGAGGCGTTCTGCGGCACGCGGAGGGTCTCGTAGTGGCTGCGTGCTGCGCTGACACTCACGTCCAGTCTTCCCCCAAGCTGACCACGGCTCGGCGGCCCCTTTCCGCGCCATCCCTCGATGCTCCGGGATGACCGCATTTTAATCGCATTTGTTCCCGTAAGCAAGAAAAAACGCCCGGCGCGCCCGCAGTTGACATGCTATCTCCGCGCTGCTATAATCGTCGCAGCAGAAAGTGGCGGCGCGGGCGTAGCTCAGTGGTAGAGCACCACGTTGCCAACGTGGCTGTCGACGGTTCAAATCCGTTCGCCCGCTCCAGTTTGGTCCGAGGCCCGCCCTGCCCCACCGGAGGCCGGGGGCAAATGCAACGTTCACCAGACGATGAGGATGGCGTGCCGATGCAAGCTCAGGTGGAAGACGTGGGACCATGCAAGAAGCTCTTGAAGATCGAGATCCCGCCGGAGAAGGTCAACGAGGAGCTGGACAAGGCCTACGCGCAGCTCAACGACACCGTGCCCGTTCCGGGATTTCGCAGGGGGCACGTGCCCCGCTGGCTGATGCAGAGCAAGTTCGGGAAGCAAATCAACGACGAGACCAAGGAAACGTTGATCGCCACGTCGTTCGACGACGTGGTCGCGGAGAACAAACTCGAGCCGATCGGCGAGCCGAAATTCGATGAGGAGATCGAGTTCAAGCCCGGCGAGCCGCTTTCCTTCGGCGTCACCATTGAGGTCCGCCCGGATTTCGACATTGACGACTACACCGGCCTACAGCTCAAGAGGGCGTCGGCCGAGCCGACGAAGGGCGAGCTGAAAGAACGTGTTGAGATGATCCGGCGGCAACGTGCAAAGTTGAAGGAAGTGACCAAAGGGTCGCCCAAGGCCGACGACGTCGTGAGCTGCCACATCACCCTCACGGAGGGCGACAAGACTTACCGCGACATCCCGGATCACCATTTCGTCGTTGGCGACCACGTCTTGGTGGGAATGACCCTGGACGAGACGGTCGAGCTGGTGAAGGGCGCGAAAGTGGGTGAGGCGGTCGAAAAGAAGATCAAGCTCCCCGACGAATATCCCGACGAGGCACAACGCGGCGCCGAGATGACGCTGGCGCTGAGGCTCCAGAAGATCCAGCGGCCCATGCTGCCCGAACTGACCGAGGAGTGGCTGAAAAAGATTGGGTTCGATTCGCGGAACGAGTTCGACGAAGAGGTCCGTGATGCCGTGCGGCGGGACAAGGAGCGCGCCGCCACGGACGAGCTCACCGAGCAGATGACGGAACAGCTTCTGAAGAAGGTCGATTTCGACCTGCCGGAGGATGTCATCGGCCACATGGCGGAGAGCGGCCTGGTACGCCAGAGCCTGAGCTTGCGCTACCAGGGCGTCCCGGCGGAGGAGATCAAGAAGCAACTCGACAAGCTGAAGGCCCAGTCTCGTGAGCGGGCCGAGAAGCAGGCCAAGCTGTACTTCATACTCAACAAGATCGGGGACAAGGAGCGGATCTTCGTCACAGAAGACGCGGTCAGTGCTCGCATTGACACCATGGCCGGCAACTCGGACCGCTCTTCGGAACAGATTCGGCGCGACCTGGAGAGCAGCGGCCGGCTGGCGGAGTTGCGTTCCTCGATGCGAGAAGAGGCCGTCAGGGCGTTCCTGCTGGAGAAGGCGACCATCAAGGAGCCGAAATCGTCCTCGAAGAAAGCCGCCAAGTCCAGCCAATAGGCGTGGCCGGCCCGGCCGTTACGCGGCGCTCCGGCCCTCACGGCGGCGAGAGCTGGGCGAACGTCTGTGACCCGGAACTGTCCGGCCGCCGCAAGAGCAAATTGAAGAGCGCGGAGGTATGGTGATGAACAAGTTTGTGAGTGCGGGCGGGATCCTCAACCAGGAGCCGCTCATCAGCCCGAGCGTGGTCGAGAAGTCGACCGAGCATCTGACTCACTGGGATGTGTTCTCGAGGCTGCTCAAGGACCGAATCGTCTTCATCGGCAACACCATCGACCGGATCGTCTCGAACGTGATCATCGGACAACTCCTCTTCCTTCAGACGGACAAGGCGAAGGCGCAGGTCGACATTTACATCAATACCCCGGGCGGATCGGTCGACGCCGGGCTGGCGATATACGACACCATGCGCTTTATCCGCTGCGAGGTGGCCACCTACTGCGTGGGCATGGCAGCGAGCATGGGGGCGGTTCTGCTGGCGGCCGGCAAGAAGGGGAAGCGCTTCGCACTGCCCAACGCGAAGATCATGCTGCACCAGCCGTGGGCATCCGGGATCGGCGGCGCCGCATCCGACATCCAGATTCATGCCGAAGACATCCTCAAGACCAAGCGGCGCATCAACGAAATTCTCGCATTTCACACTGGACAGGCGCTCGAAAAGATCGAAAAGGATACTGACAGGGATTTTATCATGACCGCCGAGGAGGCGAAGGAGTACGGCCTCATCGACGAAGTACTTGAGTACGCGAAAGGGTAACTCCGCATGGCCAAGCGATCTAGCGGACGCCGAGGCCCGGGGACGCCCGGCATGCAGCGATGCTCGTTCTGCGGCAAACGGGCCGAAGACGTCGACATGCTCATCCCATCGCCCAAGGGCGCGTGCATCTGCAACGAGTGCGTCGAGGTCTGCAGCACCATCCTCGGCTATGGCGCGCCGCACGAGCCCGTCGAACCGCAGCAGCTCACCATGCGGCGCCTGCCCACGCCGGTCGAGATCAAGACGCAGCTCGACAAATACGTCATCGGACAGGAGGCGCCCAAGAAAGTCCTGGCGGTCGCCGTGTACAACCACTACAAGCGCCTCCTGGCAGGCGTCGACACCGACGATGTCGAACTGGAGAAGAGCAACATCCTGCTCATCGGCCCCACCGGCAGCGGCAAGACCCTCATGGCTCGCACGCTGGCCAAAATCCTCGACGTGCCATTCGCCATCGGCGACGCCACCACCCTCACCGAGGCCGGCTACGTCGGAGAGGACGTCGAGAACCTCCTGCTCCGGCTGCTCCAGAACTGCAACTTCGTCCCCGCCCGCGCCCAGCAGGGCATCGTGTTCCTCGACGAAATCGACAAGATCGGCCGGACGAGCCACAACATATCCATTACGCGCGACGTGTCGGGCGAGGGCGTCCAGCAGGCCCTGCTCAAGATGCTCGAAGGCACCATCGCCAACGTCCCGCCGCAGGGCGGCCGCAAGCACCCCGAGCAGCAGTACATCCAGATCGACACCTCACAGATCCTGTTCATCTGCAGCGGCACGTTCAGCGGCATCGAGAGCATCATCGGGCGCCGGGTCGGCCACAAAGTCATCGGCTTCAACCGCAACGTCACCGACGTAGACGAAGAGCAGCGCGGCCAACTGCTCCGCCAGGTCGCGCCGGGGGACCTCCTCGAGTACGGTCTCATCCCCGAGTTCATCGGCCGCCTGCCCGTGATCAGCGCGCTCGGGCCGCTGAGCGAGGACGAGCTGATACGCGTGCTGCTCGAGCCCAAAAACGCCCTCATCCGCCAGTATCAGAAGTTCTTCGAGATGGAGAAATGCTCGCTCAAGTTCACCGAGGATGCCCTCCCCGAGGTGGTCAAGAAGGCCAAGGAGCGCGATACGGGGGCGCGGGCGCTGAGGGGCGTCATCGAGGAACTGATGTTGGACATCATGTACGAGCTGCCCTCGCACAAAGACATTAGCGACTACGTCATCAACGGCGCCGTCGTTCGCGGCGAGCGCAGCGTCTACGAAGTCTCCGCCAAGAGCCAGACCAAGGGCAAGACGGCGTAGGCCCACCACGTCGCCGCCGCCGCCCCGCGCAGAGAGCCAGCCTTCGCGCTTGCACAAAGCTCCCGCACCGCGTATAACACCCTTGCACCCAGGCGGAGCCTGCGGGAGGAACCGACCTTGCCCACGTTCGCCCAGGCCGGGAACGCCGTCGCCAAGCTCGCCCAGCGCTTCCGCCTGCACACGACCGAACGCGAGCGCGACTAGGAACTCCTCCAGCGCCATCCGCTTTGGCCGAAGCTACTGCGGACAGCGACGGAGGCAACGGACCGAAAGATCGACCGGCTCGTGCACGAACTCTACGCCGTGAGGCAGAAAGGAATTCGGATTGTGGAGGAAG
>CAZDHT010000026.1:0-33591 GCA_964505325.1 uncultured Planctomycetota bacterium
CTCGCACCACCAGCGGGCGGACGAACTGGCCGGACTGCTCAAGATGCGGGAGTTGAACCCAGGCTCCTTCTGGCTCGGATGGATGTCGCTCGTGTGGCTGGACCCGGCGCAGGCGGGCGGATCGGTCGACAAGCTGCCCAAGACCGTGTTCTTCCCCGACGTCGGCGTGATGGTGGCGCGCGACGGCTGGAAGGTGAACGACGTCGCGGCGATGTTCAAGTGCGGACCGTTCGGCGGATACAAGCTCAACGAGTTCCGCAACAAGAGCAACTTCAAGTACATCAACGTCGCCCACGACGACCCCGACGCCAACACGTTCATCCTCCACGCGAAGGGCGCGATGCTGGCCGAAACCGACGGCTACTCCAAGCACAAGCAGAGCAGCAACCACAACACCATCCTCATCAACCGCATGGGCCAGATGTCAGTCGGGCGGCCGGAAGGCGGCGGCTGGACCCAGCCCGGCAGGGGCGACATGACCAAGATGGCCGTGGTCACCGCGTACAAGGATGCCGGCGACGTGGTCGTGGTCGAGGGCGAGGCGGCGGGGTCGTACCTCAAGTACACCGACCGAAAGACGGGCCGGTCCCGGCCGGGGCTCAGCCGCTACCGTCGGACGTTCGTTTGGGTCAAGGGCAGCTACATCCTCGTGCTCGACGACATCCGCGCCCCCAGCGAGGTCGAGGTCACTTGGCTCATGCAGGGGCCGACGCTCGAAGAAGTCGACAAGACGGCGGGCAAGTATCGGCTCAAGAAAGACAAAGCCCTCTGCGCCTTCCAAATCCTCGCCGACCAACCCCTCGCTTCGAAGATCGCCGTCTCGACCGCCGACAACCGCGGCAAGCCGCTCGGCTGGCAGCAGCTCCAGGCCACAGCCAAGACAAAGTCGCTTCGCGTGCTGAGCGCCTACAATCCCTGGGGGCTGGCGAAGCTGGACGTCGCGTTCAAGCCCGCCGGCCAGGACAGCGCAACCATCACGGTGACCGGGCCGAAGTTCAAGGACACCTGGGGTTGGCAGGCGGCGACGGGGAAGTTCAGCCCATCGACGCTGGAAGGCGAACGCAAGGGCGGCTTCGCGGTCATGGTGGACGAAGAAGCGGCCCCGCCCAAGCCGGAGTAGGCCGGCCCCGTTCGGAGCGCGAGCGTGCTGAGATTCCTGGTGAGGATGCTGATCGTCGTCGCGGTCTGCGTCGCCGCGCTCGTGATCACGCAGCACGCGCTCACCCGCGACGAGGCCGGCGACACGTCTGGGGCGGCGGACGGCCGCCCGCCCACGCGGCAGGTGACCGTGGCCGACGTCATCGCGGCGAAGATCCCCTCCCCCGTGCTGACCCGCGTGTCGCTCCCCGGGTTCAGCTACCGGGATGCGTTCCCCGACGCCACCGGCGGGCCCGAGGTGGTCATCACCCGGTTCGGCCAGGCGCCGATGCTGACCGACCGCGGCCGGATGCCCGAGGCTTGGCGCCGGCACTACCCCGAGACGCTCCCGCCGGTGGCGGAGCGGCTGCCGCGGAACCCCGCCGTCGTTCGCGGCCCCGACGGCATCGGCCAGTACGGCGGCGTGTGGCGGCGTTGCACCAACGCCTACTACGACATCGACCGCAAGATTGGCAGCGAGAGCTTCGTGCGGTTCGATCCGTCCGGCCGGGTCCAGCCCGGCGTGGCCTATAAGTGGGAGGTCACCGACAGCAATCGCGTCTATACCTTCCATTTGCGCAAGGGACACCGCTGGTCCGACGGGCATCCGTTCACCACGGCGGACATCCTGTGTGTGTGCAACACGCTGATCGGGTCAGCCCACTGGCCCAGCCCGCCGAACTGGATGCAGGCGACGGACGGGACGGCGATGCTGTACGTGGCGGACGTGCTCGACTGGCCGGGCCTCGCGGCGAAGATCGTCCAGGAGGCGTCGGCTGAGGGGGCCTCACCCGGCCGGCAGGTCGCCGGGGTCGGCGGCAAGGGACTGCTCGACCTCTTCAAGCAGGCCCGGGGCGGCCCGCCGCCGGAGGCCGCCCGCTACCGCATCGTCGGCCTGCTCAACAAGTGCTTCCGCAGGAAGGAGCTGTTCGATGCCGCGACCTGGGCCGGGCTGGACTTGAACGCGGGGCCGGACGCCCTGCGCCGGCGTGGGGCCTCGCGGCTCTCGCCGGAGGAGCTCGAGCGGCTCATTCTGCTGCTCGAACGGAACGACCTGTTCGAGCGCGCGAGGCAGGACGTCGCGGCGCTGAGCGCCGCCGAGTTGAGCAAGCTCAACCTGCTGCTCTTTCGTGCCGCGTATCGGGGGCTGGTCGATATCGCGCGGTTGAAGCGGGTCAAGATCGAGGCCGTGCCCGACGCCGACGGCGACACCAGCCACATCATCCGCTTCACCTTCCCGCGGCCCAATGCGATCTTCCTGGAGAAGACCGCCACGTTCATGTTCTACCGCGGCCTGTTCGGGCTGCCCCGGCACTACACGTCCCGGTACCACCCCCAGGGCTCGGCCGTCCTCAACGTCGTCGATGTCCTCGACTGGCCGGGCTTCCTCCGGGCGATCCAGCAGGAGGGCACGCCGCCCGGGCGCCTGCAAGCGCTGCTCGACGAGTCGACCAAACAGAAGATCGCCGCCGGCCCGGCTGAGGCGGACCGGCGGGGGATCGTCGACGCCGTCAACAAAGCCCTGAACAGCAAGATGTTCTATGACGAGGCTGCGTGGTCGGGGATCGATCTCTCCGCCGAGTACGGGCGACTCGTGGCGAAGGGATTCTCCCAACTCCGCCGAGACCGCGCCGGGATGAACCGCGCCAAGCAACTCCTGGTCCGCGAGGATCTGCTGGCGCGCGTGCACAAGGGAGGCATCGGCGGCCTGAGCGACGCCGAGCGTTTCCGCTTCAATCTGATGATGCTCCGCGCGGCGTGCCAGACCGGCGGCGCCGGCGCGCCGTTGGTCGCCAAGAACCGCGAGGACGCGCTCAACCGCGCCGCCCAGAGTCACCCGCGGAAGTACACCAGTTGGGTCAACCAACTGCGGGCGCTGGGGAACTATCACCCCGACGAGAACCCGCACATGCCCACGCTGGGCGCCTGGCGTGTCGTGTCCGAGAAGAAGGAGCCGGTGCTCGTGGCCGTGCGCAATCCGTACTACTACAAGGTGGACGTGCAGGGCAACCAACTCCCCTACATCGACGCGATCGAGACGATCAAGGAGACGCGGAAGAACAACATCCTGATGAAGCTGGCCAGCGGGGGCGTCCACTTCCAGTGCCGCGAGATCTCGTTCGAAGACTTCACCGTGCTCAAGCAGAGCGAGAAACAGGGCGGCTACGAGATCCGCCTCTGGGCCAACGACTACTGCGGCGAGGTAACCTTCTATCCGCTCCAGGCGCACAAGGACCCCGTCTACGCGCGGCTGTTCGGCGACCGCCGCTTCCGCCACGCCCTGTCGCTCGCGCTCAATCGACAGGAGATCATCGACGTCGTCTACAAGGGCATCGGCGCCCCGGCCCAGTTCTCCGTCCCCAAGGGCTCGCCCTACTACAGCGACGTGCACGCGAAGATCTCCATCAAGCATGACCCCGACAAGGCGAACAGGCTGCTCGACGAGATGGGACTGACCAAGCGTGCGGCGGACGGCACTCGCCTCCTGTGGGACGGCCGGCCGCTGATCATCAACCTGGACGCGGCGCCCGAGCGGCCGCTGCCGGTCGTCCAGATGGCCGCGGAGTACTTCCGCAAGATCGGCGTCAACGCCCGCGTGAAAATCCGCAGCGGCAGCTTGCTCAACCGCTACATCTCGATCGGCATCCTCGACGTCGGGGTGCACAAGGAGGGCGGGAACTACTTCGGCCCGCTCTGCGCCGGCGGATACGCGCCGACGCACCCGGCCGAGTGCGGCCAGTGGGCCCAGTGGGTGGCGTACATGCGGAGCGGCGGCCGCAGCGGCTGGGAGCCGCCCGACCGCATGCACGAGATCGAGCGGCTGTGGGAGAAGGTCATCACCGCGCCCAACGACAAGGCGAAACTCGAGGCCTGGCAGCGGCTCTCCGAGCGTACGGCGCGGGACCTGCCCATCATCGGCCTGATGACGTCGCCGGGGAAGCCGGTGTACGTGCGGAACGATTTCAAGAACGTTCCGAAGTTGGCGCTGGCAGGCTGGATCGCCCACGAGCCGGCCAACTGTTGCCCCGAAGTCTTCTACATCGAGCAGAGGCGCTGACCGTGCTCAGACGCTACGTCATCAAACGCCTGCTCATCGCGATCCCGGTCCTGCTCGTCATCTCGTTCGTCGTCTTCCTGGTCATCGAGCTGCCGCCGGGCAGCTTCCTCGACAGCCGCATCGAGGCGATGCAGAAGGAAGGCGAGGTGGACTGGGTGGAGATCGAGGCCCTGCGCGGCCGCTACCACTTCGACCGCCCGCTCATCATCCAGTATTACCACTGGATCGCCGGCTTCGTTCGCGGCAACCTGGGCAAGAGCTTCGAGGACGACGCCGAGGTCAGCGAGGTCCTGGCCGACCTGCTCCCGGTGACCATCGCCATCAGCGTCTGCACGCTGCTTTTCACCTGGGCGATTGCGATCCCCTTCGGCATAATCGCGGCGGTCAAGCGGAACACGGTGTGGGACTACATCCTGACGTTCATCGGCCTGGCGGCGATGGCCACGCCGGCGTTCGTCATCGCGTTGGTCTTCCAGGTCATCCTGCAGGCGCTCTGGCCAGGCTTCGACCCCACGGGCCTCATGAGCCGGCAGTTCGTCGGCCAGCCGCTGACCGTGGCCGCGGTGTGGGACGTGGCGGCACACCTGCTCGTGCCCATCCTTATCCTCGGCGTGGGCGGCACGGCGGGGATGATCCGAATCCTGCGGGCGAACGTCATCGACGAATTGAAGAAACAGTACGTGCTGTGCGCCCGGGCGCGGGGGCTGCATCCCGCGCTGGTGATCCTGCGCTACCCGGTCCGGGTCGCCATCAACCCGCTGATCTCCAGCGTGGGGCTTATCCTCCCGCGGATCATCTCGGGCTCGGTGATCGTCGCGCAGGTGCTCAGCCTGCCAACCGTCGGGCCGAAGCTGCTCCAGGCGTTGAAGAGCCAGGACACCTACCTGGCCGCGAGCATCGTGTTCATCCAGTGCATCCTGGCCGTGGTCGGCATCCTGTTGTCGGACATTCTGTTGGCGGTCGTGGACCCGCGGATCAAGTTCGGCGGCAAGTAAGACGAGGGTATGGCGGACGAAGCCAAACAAGCGGGACCGCGGAGCGACTCGCAGGCGGCGGAGAAGGTCGCCTACTACGAAGCCTCGCAGTGGAAGCTGATGTGGCGGCGGTTCCGCAAGCACCGCATCGCCTTCTGGTGCGTCCACGTCGTTCTGCTGCTTTACGCCGTGTGCCTGTTCTGTGACTTCTTCGCGCCGTACGATCCGCGAAAGATCCACGCCGGCGCGGTGAACCTGCCGCCGCAGATGCTCCGCGTCGGGCGAGTAGACGGCTCCGTTCTGCCGCGGCCCTACGTTCATCCGTTCGTGATGGAGAAGGACCCGGTGACGTTGCGCCGGCAATACCGCGTGGACCGCGAGACACGGATCCCCGTCTGCTTCTTCGTAAGCGGCCACGAGTGGAAGTTCCTGGGCCTGCTCAGAACGGACCTGCACCTGTTCGGCGCCGCAGACGGACGGCCCTGCTTCCTGCTGGGCACCGGGCCGCTGGGGCAGGACCTGTTCAGCCGGATCCTCTACGGCGGCCGCATCTCGCTGCTGCTCGGCCTGACCGGCGTGCTGCTCACGTTCGTGCTCGGCATCGCGCTGGGCGGTATCAGCGGCTACTACGGCGGCAAGATCGACATGGTCATCCAGCGCGTCGCCGAGGTGTTCCAGTCGGTCCCCAAAATCCCCATCTGGTTGGCGCTGGCCGCAGCCATCCCCAAGAATTGGACCAGCTTCCAGGTCTACTTCGGCATGACCCTGATCCTGGCCTGCATGGGCTGGACGGGCCTGTGCCGAGTGGTGCGGGGCAAGCTGCTCGCCCTGCGCGAGGAGGACTACGCCCGCGCGGCGATGCTGGCCGGCGCCTCGGAGCGGCGGATCATCTTTGTGCATCTCATCCCGAACTTCCTCAGCCATATCATCGCCAGCCTGACGTTGGCGATTCCCGGAATGATCCTGGCCGAAACATCGCTCAGCTTCCTCGGCCTCGGCCTGCGCCCGCCGATGGTGAGCTGGGGCGTCCTGCTCGAACAGGCCGGCTCCGTCGAAGTGGTGAAGAACCAGCCGTGGCTGTTGCTCCCCGCGGCGATGGTGGTGGTCACGGTGCTGTCGCTCAACTTCGTTGGTGAGGGCCTGCGCGACGCCGCAGACCCCTACGCAGATTAGGGACGTGTGATGCCCGAGCCCGTGCTGGAACTCAGGGACGTTCACGTCGAGTACAACACCGACGACGGGATCGTCCATGCCGTCCGCGGCGCCAGCTACGAGGTCTTCGCGGACGAGACGCTCGCCCTGGTCGGCGAGAGCGGCTGCGGCAAGAGCCAGAGCGCCTACGCCGCAATGGGGCTGATCCAGCCGCCCGGACGCGTGACCCGCGGCCGGATTCTCTTCCACCCGAACGGCGGCGGACCGGTTGACCTCGCCGGGCTCCACCGCAACAGCCGTGAGATGCGCCGCATCCGCGGCGGGCAAGTCTCGATGATCTTTCAGGAGCCGATGACCGCCCTGAGCCCCGTCCACCGCATCGGGACGCAGTTGGACGAAGTGCTCCGCCTGCACACGGACCTCGACCGGCGGAAGCGGTTCGACCGGGCCTGCGACCTGCTGACCAAGGTGGGCATCCCCGACGCGGAAAAGCGGTGGGAGCAGTACAGCTTCGAGTTCTCCGGCGGGATGCGCCAGCGCATCATGATCGCCATCGCGCTGGCGTGTCATCCACGCGTGTTGTTCGCCGACGAGCCGACCACCGGCGTCGACGTGACCATCCAGGCGCAGATCCTCGAACTGATCAGGTCGCTCCAGGCGCAGACGCGCATGGCCGTCGTGCTCATCACGCACGACCTGGCCGTCGTGGCCGAGACGGCCGACCGCGTGGCGGTGATGTACCTGGGGCGGATCGTGGAGTTGAGCGACGTGAAGACCATTTTCGCGTCGCCGCGACACCCCTACACGGTCGCGCTGATGAAGTCCGTCATCGGCTCGCCCTTGGCGTCCGACGGCCGCTTGCAGACCATCCGCGGGACGGTACCGGGGCCGCTGGAGCGCGTCGCCGGCTGTCCGTTCCATCCGCGGTGCGACCGGATGATCCCGGATGTGTGTGACTGTGTGCTGCCGGAATTTGAGCCGGTGGACGACAAGACGATGGCCGCTTGCCATCTGTACGGAAAAGGAGACGCATAGGCGACGATGCATCCACTTCTGCGAGTCGAACACCTGCGCGTGTGGTTTCCGAAGGAGACCAGCTTCTTCGGCGCGCCCACGTCGTGGGTCAAGGCCGTGGACGACGTGTGCTTCGAACTCCGCCGCGGAGAAACCCTCGCCATCGTCGGCGAGAGCGGCTCGGGCAAGACGACGACCGGCCTCGCCGTGCTGCGCGCCATCGCCCCCCGCGAGGGGAGCGTACAGTTCAGCCCCGACGGCCGCGACGTCCACGAGCTGTCGGCCCTGCGCCAGAAGCAGATTCGCCCGCTGCGGCGGCACATGCAGATGATCTTCCAGGACCCCTTCTCGTCGCTGAACCCGCGGATGACGGTGCAGCAGATCGTGGCCGAGCCGCTCAAGGTCAACCGCGTCGGCACGAGCAAGGAGCGGCGGGAGCGCGTCCGCGGGCTGCTCAAAGAAGCGGGCCTCAGCGCTCAGTTCCTCAACCGCTACCCGCACGCGTTCTCCGGCGGCCAGCGGCAGCGGATCGTCATCGCGCGCGCGCTGGCGCTCAATCCCGCGCTCATCGTCTGCGACGAGCCCGTCTCGGCCCTCGACGTCTCCGTTCAGGCGCAGATCCTCAACCTGATGATGGACCTCAAGGAACGGCACGGCCTCGCCTACCTGTTCATCGCCCACGACCTGGAGGTGGTGCGACACATTGCCGACCGCGTTGCCGTGATGTACGCCGGGCGGCTGGTCGAGGAAGGCACGAAGCGGCAGGTGTTCGACGAGCCGCTGCACCCCTATACGCGGGCGCTGCTGGCCGTGTCACCGAAGCCCGATCCCGAGGCGGAGCATCTGGGCGCCGTTCTGCACGGCGAGGTGCCCGATCCCTCCGATCTCCCCAGCGGCTGCGTCTTCCACCCCCGCTGCCCCGAGGCGATGGACTGCTGTCGCGAGGTCGTTCCCGCCCAGACCGAGACCCAGGGCCGGCGCATCCGATGCCTCCTCTACGAAGAGCTGGGCGAACGCGGCTGAAGGCGTGGGACGCTCAGACGCTCTACATCGGGCTGGGTCGGGCGTGGGTGAACGAATGCGTCGAATCGTTCATACGACCAGCCGGGCTTCGTCGTGAACGTGTTGGACCTGTTCCTCGACTACCCTCTGCGCCTGATCGACGCGGTCAAGCACCTCCCGTTCCCCTTCTCCCCGCAGAGTTGCGGCCCGCCTGCTCACTGTCCCGGCTTGCCGCTCTTCGCGCCCAGCTTCCGCGCCGCCTCGGCGGCGAGGCGGAGCAGCTTCTCGCTGCGGACCTGCCACCCCGAGCCGATGTACCACAGGTGGCCGGCCACCCCGGGACTGTCGTGCCACCGCTGGGTGTATTGCCAGCGGGCGCCCGTCAGTTGCAGGTTGGCCAGCCCGACCATGATGTACCGCAGGCGCTCGTCCAGGGCCGCCTGGCAGCGACCGGCCAGATCGGCGCCGAGCCTGCCGCGATGCCCCTTGTCGGCGAGGAGCCGTTCGAGGCAGATACGGGTCTCGCAATCCTGCACGCCTTCGCGGAAGACTTCGAACCGGCTGGTGGCCACGGGCCCGTCTGGGCCCGGTGCCAACACCGAGCTGTAGAGATTGAGGTTCCGCCAACTGCTGTGAGGGTAGCGGTGACCCAGGGTGATCGCGCGCCGGCCGTCCCGGTTCCTCAGGATCGGCCAGAAGTCTCCGCCAATCCGGGCCAGGCCCCGCGTCGAGCCGGTGATGCAGATCTCGGCGGCGTTGCGCCAGTGCGTGTGGGGGAAACTGTTCAGGGTCCCCCGCCGCTCGTAGCAGGCCATCAGCGTGGCCTTCCGCCAGCCGTAGATGCGCCCCCTGGCGGGGTCATAGTCGCCGAAGGAGATGTTCCACACGCGGGCCTGGTAGGCGATCCTGGCGCCCCGGACCTCGGCGCCGGCGCCGTGATGGGAATGGACCATCCACGGCAGCTTCCCGGAGACGTCGTTGAGGAAGGCGATCTCCTCGGACGTCGGGCGGGCGTCGCTCATCATGCCCAGCAACATCCGGTCGGCCAGGCCCAGACGCTTCATCCGCTGCCGCAACCGCTCGAACAACGGCTTCCACATGGCCTTGCACCGCCGGCCGGTGTAGTGCGGCAGGTGGAGCTTCTCGGTCTTGCCGGTCGCCGGGTCGACGACGGTCACGGCCGGGCCGGCGCCGAGGAGATTCTTGTGCTCGCGGAGGTACTTCATGGCATTGGCTTCGGCGTGAGTGGCCTTGGCGAAACGCTCATCGGGGATGATGTAGACGTCCCAAACAGGGAAGACCACGAACTTCGGCCTGCCCATGTGCTTGAGGACGACATCGAGGTAGCGGTCCATGACGGAGAAGTCATGGTCCCAGCGGCCGTTGCTCTTGTCGATCCATCGCACCATCGACTCGGCGTTGCCCAGGTTGCTCTCGGCAATCAGCGGGACGTACACCACGCCGCTGCCCACCTCCTTGAAGTAGTCAAAGCTCTTGCCGATCAGCTCGAAGTGCTCGTTGGACCACAACTCCTTGCCGTACTCCATGGCCAACGTGTCCGGCGACTGCATCAGCTCGACCCACGTCCGCCACCGGTCGGGGGCGGGCATGACCCAGTCGATGACCTTCAACTCCACCGGCACGGTGATGGCCTGGGCGCCCTCGGCGCGGATGGTCAGCTTGCCCGTGTAGGTCCCCGGCCCCGCGTCGGCCGGGACCTTGACCGTCATCCACACGGGCACGACCGCGTCCAGCGGCCGCGGCGGATCGTTCCTCCTGCGACCGGGGGCCGTGGCTTTGCCGGGCACGTCCGTAGGCGGTGGGTCGACCAAGGCGCTGAGGAACGCCGGCGCCGCCCGGTACGGGCTGGTCCGGCCCCCGAACGTTCGCCCGACGACGTGCTGCCATCCCCACGGCAGCGCGTAGCGCACGCGGACGGCCGAGGCGGGGATGCGCCTTCCGGCGGCGGTCAGGTCGCTCATCGAGGCACGCAGCTTGCGAAGCGGCTTGTCGCAGCCGACCACGACTTTGCCGCTGCACGCGGCGTTGCGCGCGGCGACCATCCGGACAGGCCGTAATGGCTCACTGGGGCCGGCGAAGTCGAGGTCGAAATCGGCGGCCAGCATGTTGCTGTTCCAGACCTGCAGCCCCGCCGGGCGGACGGACTCGACCGAGACCCCCGCGCCGCCGGCCGCCGCCAGCCGCACGGACCGGACCTCGCACGTGTTCCAGTTCACGTCGTAAGGCGAGGGCTTGCCCCGGTTCTCGCCGGAGGAGGTCTTCTCCTCGATCACCTTGTGGCACGGGGCGCGGACGATCTCTATCGCCAGAACGTTGACCCCCTTGCGGAGCCCAGCCGGCGGAATGGTCAGTTCGCAGCGCCTCACGCGCATCGCCATCCGGCGCCTCGCCTCGGCGCTCGCCCTGCGGTAATGCATCAGCTTGCCGTCGGGGCCGACGTAGGTCTCCAGCGGGTAGGGCTCGGCCAGGGCGTTCGCACCACGGCCGGACATGTGGCGGCGGGCGATTTCCTTGCCGTTGACCGTGACACTGGCGCCACCGTGATAGCCCAGCGACAGCGTCAGCTTGCCGGCCTTGGCCGGGTCGCCGACGGTGAACCGCCCGCGCAGGCACAGCCGAGCGAGGTACGGCGTCTTGGCCGCCCGCAGCGCCGGGAAGCGCACCCAGCCGCCATCGTCGAAGCCAGGCGTCCGCCAGGCGGGCGGCGGCTCAGGAGTCCTCCAATTCAGCCAGTACTGTTTCACGAGAACCTGCTTTAGGCCCCCGTCGAGTTGGACCACGGGCGGCCCGAGCGTCTGGTGCAGCCGCCAGAAACTCCTGCCGTCCAGTACCACGACCTGCGGGGCGGCGGGCTGCGCCTTCTCCTGGCCGGCCGCCGGGCGGCACAGCCCGGCAAGGACAAGCACGAACGGGCCGATCACCGCAATACCGATACGAGCCAGTCTCATCTCGCGTTCTCTTCGCGCGTCACATGATCCGGAATTTGCCCCACGAGCCACTCTCGCCCAGATGGCCCGGGACCATCTCGAGCTTTCCGGCGATTGTATCCAGTCTACAGCCTTTGACAAGCCCGGCCCGGACTTCGGACTCCGTGGCACTTCGGCTATCCGGGCTGTCTGCGGCACGCCTTTTGGGGTGCGCCGGTTTCGCCGACGCCGGCGCGCTGTTGGCTGTGGACGCCCGCCGGTCAGTCGCCGTTGAGCCAGACCTTGTCCGACAACGCCTCGGCCAGGATGTTGTCGTGCGGGTATCCGGCGCCGAGATGCTGGCACAGCGCCTCGGCCGCGGCAAAGCCGGCCGGCGCGCCGAGTTCGGCGTCGTGCCGCTCACGGCTCGCGACGTAGTCGTCCACGCCGTGGTGATCGCGGATCCAGTTGCGCTGGCTGCGGTGGCAGCAGGCCATTTGCTTCTTGACGGCCACGACGGAACTGATGTCCACAAGAAACTGCGCGGGGGCCGGGCGCCCCATGATGTCCGTGCCGGCGTGGGTGTAGTAGAGGTACGGCACGGCCTCAATGGGTTCCAGCGTCTGCTCGGGGTAGTTGGGGATCGGCGCGAAGAAGCACGCCGCGCGCACCAGGCGGGAGGCCTCCTCGTGGTCGGTATGGTAATCGTCCGGCGGGCACGCAATCACCACGTCCGGGCGGAAGGCGCGCAGAACGTGGACCACCTTTACCCGCAGATCGTGGCAGAAGTCGACGTCCATGTCGGCCCCTCCGGCGTAGTGGAACTCGGCGCCGATGACGGCCGCCGCATCCTTGGACTCGGCCAGGCGGATCTTGCGCGTCTGCTCGAAGTCATGCTCGCGCGAGCCGCCCCCGCCGCCGGTGACGGTGGCGATGCCCACCTGCCAGCCGCGCCGGGCCAGCAACGCGAGCGTGCCGCCGCAGCGGAACTCCGTGTCGTCCGGATGGGCCCCAAAAGAGAGAATCCGAGGCGGTGTCTGCATGATTCACTGCTCCTGCTTCCGCTCGCCCGGCCGAGCGACGCCTCGCGGCCCCGTCATACGACCGGCAGGATCAGCTTCGACGGATGGCGGGGCGAGTGGTGGATCGTCTGCTTCGCCGGCATCGGCGTGGTCTCGTCGAAGACGCTCCCACCCGTGTTCAGGTTGCGCATGAACCGCGGGAAACAACTGCTGGTCACCTCCAGGCGGATGCGGTGGCCGGGCAGGAACGCGTGCGCCGTCGAGCCCATGTCGACCTCGAACCGATGGGCCTCACCCGGGGTCATCCTTACTTCCCTGTCCATCCCTTCGCGAAAGCGGGTGCGGAGGATGCCGTCGCACAGGTTGATGCTGCGGCCGTCGGGACGCACGTCGCACAACCGGCCGATGAAGTCGGTGTCCGGGGCCGACGACGACGCGTAGAGCTCCAACTTCACGAAGCCCATGATTCCCAGCGGTTCGTCCAGCACGTCGGACGTGTAGCACAGCACGTCGTCGCGCCGCTCCGCCGGGCGTTGGTCGATCGGGCCGGGCGGGCGGTCAGGCAGCAGCGCGGCGCCGCCGATGGTCGGGGCGGGGTTCAGCGGGTCATAAGTATATTCGTCCGTTTCTCTGGGGCTCGCCGCCGTCCGTGAAAGGGTGCCATCGCCGTGCATGCTGTTCGCCGCGGTGGCGCAACCGAGGTGGAACGCAGCGCTCGTCGCGCGTGCGGGCGGCCATTCCTGCTCGTTTCGCCACTCGTTGGCGCCCATCATGAAGACGCGGAGGGGGGCGGCAAGCTCGGCCGGCGGGTTGGTGCCGCGCACGACGGCGTCGAGGAAGCCCCGCCGCAGCCCGGCGATGTCGAGGAGCGCGCCGGGACCGAAATCGACGTCCCCGACAACCCGGCTCTCGGCGGCGCTGTGCCCCCACGGCCCCATGACCAGCCGCAGGGGGTTGTCCGCGCCGCCGCGCGCCGCCGTGAGACCGGCGAACGCGCGCATCAGTCCGGCGCTGAACACGTCGTACCAGCCGCCGATGAGCAGCGCGGCCGCGGTGATGTCGCCATAGCCCGGCACGATGCTGGCCGCTTCCCAGAACGCGTCGTCGGTCGGATGGTCGAACCACTCCTGCAGGATAGGCTCCCGGTCGTAGCCGACGGCCTTGTCGATGTCGCGCAGGGGGAGGGTGGTGAGGACCTCGGCCCAGTTATCCGACGGGTCGCCCCGCTGGCTGCGGCCGCCGTTGACGATCGCCCACCAGATCATCGAGCCCCTCGGCACGCCGTTGCTGAACAGGACGTCGCGGAACGGGTCGGTCGCCATGACCGACGGCGTGATGGCGCGCAGCGGCGGTGGTGCGCCTTTGGCCGCGGCGAACTGCGTCCAGCCCGGATAGCTCGCGCCGGTCATCACGACGTTGCCGTCGCACCACGGCTGCTCGGCCACCCACATCACCGTGTCGTAGCCGTCGACATCTTCACCCCGGAACGGCGTGTACTCGCCCCCGGACTCGTGCTTGCCGCGTGTGTCCTGAGTGACGAAGGCATACCCGGCGTTGACGAAGGCGGCCGGCTCGGGCGACGTCGTCAGCATGGCTTTGTTGTAGGGCGTCCGCAGAAGCGCGGCCGGGAACGGGCCAGCCCCATCGGGCATCCGAATGTCACAGGACAACCGCACGCCGTCGCGCATCGGCGCCATCACGCTCATCATCTGTTTCACGCTGGGATCGCCTCATTACTTCAGGTAGACCGGACAGGGGCCGACTTCCACGGACAGCTTACCGTCCCTGGGGACCAGCGCCTTCTCGCGGCCGAGCATGTCGATGATCGTCGCCTTGCCGCGCCGCCAGGGGATGCTGACCGTCTTCGGCCCGGCGACGTTCCACGCCATGATCACCTCTCCGTCCTCCTTCGCAGCGTCGGGCTGGAACCGGTAAGCGTAGAATCCCTCCTGACCGTCGGTGACGGTGCCGAGCAGCTTCGGCCGGGGCATCAGCGCGATCATGTGGCGCACGGCGTGCGCCGACGGCCTCCACGACCCGTCCCGCAGGAAGAAGCCGCCGTTGTAGTTGTCGGTGTCCGTGGCGAACATGATGTTCACGCGATCGACCCCGAGCCGCATCGCCAGAGCGTACATCCGGCAGACGTAGGCGGCTTGCAGGGCCGGCGGCACCGTCCTCGACGCGGGCATGCTGAACCGCCCGCCGTCTTCCTTCGACACCGGCCAGCCGACCTCGGTGTACCAGATCGGCGCGCCGCCCTTCTTGTGCTTGCTCAGCGCCTGGCAAATCTCGGCCAGGCTGCCCGCCGCGGAGTAGCTCCCCCACGAGCGAACGCAATCGGCCTCGGGCGGCGCCGAGTGAGAGTACGGATGCGTGGACAGCACGTCGAAGCTGCGGGGGACGTTGGCGTCCTTCGCCAGCACGCGCTGGATGAACCGCACGTCGCCCTTGCTGGAGCCGCCCGCGCCGAAACCGACGACGGTCACCCTCGGCCAGCCCTTCTTGACCGCCTCGAACGCAGCTGGCAGGACCTTGGCATACAGCGCTTCGCGTTCGGCCTCCATCTGTTTGCGAGGAGCGCCCCGGCGCGGCGGGACCATGTACTGGTAGTTCGGCTCGTTCCATATCTCAACGTGCCTGATCGGCCGCACCGGCACCTCGGGATGGTCCTTGAAGAACGTCCCGCCCGGACCGTAGCGGGTCAGGAACGCCTGCACGGCCTTGACGTAGTCGGCGATGAACGCGTCGTCGGACGGGTAATCCGGCCGCCGGCGCGCCTTGCCGCCGACGCGCAGGCCCAGCCCCATCATCACGTCCATTCCGTCTTCGGCCAGCATCGCCATCGTCTTGTCGTCCATCGGCCCACCGACACGCATCGCCCGCCAGCCGACCTTCTTGATGCTGTCGCGGTGGCGGCGGTATTCGCCGCACCACGTGTACAGCCCGTAGACGGGCAGCTCGGCGGCGGGTCGTTTGACGATGGCCGCGAGCGGCGGCAGCGGCTGCACCGTAAGCTTCCACTTGCCGGGAATGATGCTCGGCTGCGTCAGGCCGGTTCTCTTCGGCGGCGGCGCGGGGCGGGGCTTCTCCGGCGGCGGAGACGGCGCCTTGCCATCGAAGAAGCGCAGGATCACGTCGGCATATACGCCGTGACCGAACGCGCCCGGATGGTTGATCCAATTGTGCAACTGAGTGAACGGCGGGATGCCGCGCGACGCCAGGTTCATCCACTCGGTATAGACGTCGGCGACGGCCACGTTCTCCGTGGCGCCGATATCGAGGATGGCCTTGCGGTAGGCGCCCCAGCGTCGGTCCGCGCCGTTCTTCAGCCACGGGTTCATCTGCATGCCGACGACCAGCATCACCTCGGCCCCGCCGCCTTTGGCCTTGCGGACCAGGGCCAGCATGTCCTTCTTGAACTGCTCGGGCGGGTTCTTGGGGCCGCGGCCGATGGGGCCGGAGGCGTCGTTGGCGCCGAACGCCATCAAGACCAGGTCGGGCCCGGCAGGCAGGGCATCTTTGTCAAGGACGTTCAGACCGTACTTGGTCGTCGCGCCGCCTTTGTATGCCTCGATGGGCGTAACCTCGGCCCTGGCGAACCGCTTGCGGAGGCCGTGAATCACGCGCCCGCGATACGACTTGTCCTTCTCGGTGAACTTGATCTTCCGGTCCCACCACCGCCCGGCCTCGGCGCCCAGCGTGATGCTGTCGCCCATAAAGGCGATCCTGATGGCGCGGCCGGCGGCGAGGCCCCCGAACGTCCGCGCCACGCCGCCCTTGTTGATGGGCTGGACGGGGGGTGCTGGCTTGATCGGGAGGATTTCGTACTGCGTGATGGCGTAGTTGGTCGCCGGCTTGACTGCGGTGCGCTCGGCGTCGAAGTTGGGGTTGGCCGCCGCCGGCCAGGACGCGATGTAGATGCCGGCCAGCGGAGCCGCGCCTGCGTCGGCTTGCGGCAGCGCCGGACAGACCGTCGCGGAGTTGCCCTTCTTGACGGACACCTTCCCGGCCACGTCCACTTGGATCAGGTCAAGGCGCTGCATCGCGTAGCAGCCGGTGACCTTCACGCGATCGACGAAGCTCTTGCCGAGGCGGCCGTCGCGGTTGGCGATCTGGCCCCAGTCGGCGTTGAACTTGTAGTCCGCGCCCATCTTGAAGACCTTCGCTCCGTCGACGGAGGTCACCTTGACGGAGTCCGGCACAAACGAACGGTACAGCCCGCCAAGAATGGGCACGCGATCCCGACAGTAGCGAGGGGACAGCGCGATGACGTTGACTTTGCCGTCCCTGCCCTTCCTCGGCCAGGGCTCCCAGGGATCGTACCATTTGGCGTGGTCGCGCGGGACCAGGGGGGCCTCGCCGCCTCTCTCGCGGACGGTGACGTCGCGCATCTGCGGCGGATCGAACTTGAGCACCATCCGCGCATAGCTGACCGTCTTCCCGCCGGGCAGGACGATCCGGCCAGCCTTGACGGTTACCGTCAGATCGGGCGGCGCGGCGGGGACGACGTCCGCCGCACGACAGACGGACACCGTCAGCGCGCACGCACAGGTCAGGGCGAGTGCACTCCGCATCGTGTCGCTCCTACTTGATCTTGTACAGATGAACGCCGTAGCCATCGAACGTGTCCGTGAACGAGCCGCCCTTCACGGCCACCTCGCGGTCCTCACCGAGCACGTCGGCCGTGGCGCCGCCGACGCCCTTGACCGTGAACGTCCCCGTCGTCGGCTCGTCGCGCATCGCCGCGGCGAACACGTAGGTCGCCCCGCCGTGTTTCTTCGTCATCGTCTTGACCGGCGTCGCCGCGTTCGAGCTCTTGACACTCACGGCGGCGGCGGCGACGGTCGGGCTGTTGATGACCGCCGCCAGCGAGTGAATCCGCTTGTTGAGCGCAGTGACCGCCTTGAGCATCTCGGCATCGTCCAGCAGCGCGTTGTCGTTGAACCGCGGCTTGAACTGGTGGACGAAGTAAACCAGCCCGCGGCTCCCGTGGATGATCGCCATCCAGACCTCCGAGCGGACCTGGGCCGGGGTGGGTTTCACCTTCACGTTGCTGATCCGCGTGCACTCGATACAGTTCCACACCGCCTTCTCATCCTTCGTCCACCGGCGCAGCCTCTCGACACCGCGGGGGACGTACCACAGCTTGCCGGCGATCTGCGGCTTGCGGTGGACGACCGGGTAGATGTCGAACGAGACGACGTCGCAGCCCTTGATGTACTCGGGATAGTCCTCGGGGTGGCGGCTGCGTACGCCGCGGCCGATGTAGCCGTCCCAGGCGACGGCCTGGCCCAGGTTCAGGACGACCGGGCGGGACGGGTCGCGCTGCTTGATGGTCTTGTAGTTCGCGATGATGTACTTCGGCGGGATGGGCGGGCCGTAAGTGCCCCACTTGGCGAGCGGCTTCTTCGGCAGGTCCGGCCAGGCCTCAGCGATCTGCTCGGCGGTCTTCCAGTGCCGTCCGATCCGCTGGGCGTTGTCCGGCTCGTCGCCGTGCATCCAGGCGACGATGAGCGGATCGTCCTTGTGCTTCAGGCCGACCGCGTTCTGCGAGCAGATGACCGGCATCTTCGCCGCCTTGAGCGTCGCGAGTTGCTGCTCGGTCGGGCCTTTCCACAGGCCGATGTACAGGTTAATGCCCGCCGCCTTGTAGCGCGTGGCGTACTTGGGCTGCTGCAGCCAGACGGCGATGGGAAAGTAGTCGGCGCTCTTGCTCGGGCCGAGCTTCCACTCGGCGTAGGGAGTCGCCAGCAGATCTCGTGGGGTCTCGTCCGCCGCCAGCACACAGCCGGCGCCACCCAGCAGGATCAACAGACAAGTCGCGGCTGATTGCATCTGGGTCCCTCCTTTACTCGCCGGTGAACACGATGCCGGGCTTGGCGGACCGGAGCGTCTTGCCGCCCGCCGCCAGCCCGGTGCCGCCGATCATCCCGAGCCGCAGCACCTTGCCCGCCTCGTCCAGGCGGACCACCGAGACCAGAGCGTCCGTCTTTCCGCCCTGGAACGCCGATGGCAGGGCCGGCACCCCGTCCTTCTGCGAATCGAAACGGACGACGATGATGTCCGTGCCGCCGTCGCTGCGGGTCACCTTCAGACCGCAAGCGCGGACCGGGCCGTGCACCTCGATCCGCTCCACCGCCTTGACCGCGTCGGACTTCATGTACGGATCGATGACGGCGGCGAAGACGGCCTCCTTGCCCGTGCGGCGGATGATCGCCTGCTGCCGGTCGCCGGGCACGAGACCGGTATAGACCGCGCTGCCCTTCTCGCCGAGGACGATGACCTTGACCTCGTTGGCCGGGCCGCCGCGCCGGGCGTCGGTGGCCTTAGCGTCCGGGTTGGGCTTGGCGGCTTCGCGGCGCCAGACGCCGGTCCAACTGTCGCCCATCTTCTTCGGCGCGGTGACGCGGATGTGCTTGTAGCCGCGCTGCGTGGGCAACCCCATCGGCTTGAGCGCCGCGGGCTTGACACCGTTCAACGCGTCGAGCGCACCGCGAAAACAAAGGGGATAGTCGTAGGTGTGCTTGGCCGGGCCCCACGCGCGGAACACGTCCACAATATACCCGGGCATCTGGGCGACGGTGCGGTCGAGGACAACGCCGGCGAACGCGCCCGCCGCCTGGCCTCGCATCGCCTTGATCTCGCCCGCATCGCAGAAGGCGAGCAGCTTGCCGGTGGTCGGCGTCTGCGCGTGCTGGTCGACGCTGAGGGTCCAGTGCGCGATCGACGGCCGCGTCCAATCGGCGTGGCGCCGGTCTTCGTAGCGGAAGGACTGCGGTTCGCCGGCCAGCTCGTCGCCGTCGGCGAAGAGAATCAGGTTCAATTTGTCCGGGTGCCCGTGGCCGCCGCCGTGCGGGCCGTAGTCCATCAGCAGGTACGTGTCGCCTCCGTCCTTGCCGCGCAGGATGGCGTATCCGAGCTTGTCGAAGACGAGGCTACTGAGCCCGGCCATCGGGCGCTCGGGCAGCTTGCCGTAGACGACCGTGGGGAAGTAACACGCCGCCGACTGGAAGACCTGCCGCGGCGCGGCGTTCACGATAGAGCCGTAGTTGGGGTCGCCGTAGCGCAGGTAGGCGAAGTCGTAGGCCATCGCGGTCCACGACGCGCCGATGGACGCCCGGCCCGAGTCGTTGATGCCGGGCGCCGTGCCGTCGGGATAGGCGTACTTCATCGGCGAGTCGAACAGGTTCTTGAACACGCATTGCTTCATGCCGTAGAGGTCGATGCCCTTGCGGGCCAGCGCCTCGAGGCAGCCGACCAGCGCCTGCCGGCCAAACAGGTGGTAGCCGATGGCGCCCTCGCCCCACATGCCGTCGTCGCCGATGCCGTTGACCAGGTTGTAGCGGGTGTTGGCGGCGCCGAGGTCGATCCAGTCCTGATCGCCCATCACGGTGCCGCCCTGGATGTAGGCGGCGTTGTAGAAGTTGGTCCAGTTGCCCACAACCGACCGCGTTCGCTTGGGGATCGTTGTGCGCCAGTCCGGGTCGCGCCGATCCCGCGCGGCGGCGTCGGCCTTGGCCGGCCGCTTGCGGTTGATGAAGCGGATGGCGTGGCGGATGAGGTCTGTCTCGATGAGGTTGCGGTCGGCGGCCGTCATGCACTCAGCGTGGTAGACGAGGTCGTAGCTCTGGATGAGCGGGATCAGCCACATCGCCTCGCTGAGGCGCTGGGCCATCACCTTTGAGGTGTCGCTGCCGTGGACGCCCTTGTGCTCCTTGTAGTCGTTGGGATAGAGCTTCGCGTAGCCGACCAGGATTTCGCGGGCCGTGCGGGCGTACTTCTCGTTGTCGGTAAGCTGGTAGGCCCAGCCGAGCCAACCGGCCATCTTGCTCGTCAGGTCGTGGGCGCGGGCCTGCGCGTCGCCGCGGTCCTTCATCTGCGCGGGTACCTTGGGATCGGGAAGGACGATTTTCTTCGCCGCCCACGTGTCGCAGCCCGCGATCATCTTGTCCATCATCTGTTTCGCGCGTGGGTCCTTCTTGATCTCCTCGCGCATCTTGAGGATCTCGGCGCGGGTGAGATAGATCCCCGGGTGCTCTCCCAGCGGGATCTTCGCCGGCATCTGTACCTTGATGGCGGAGTAGTCATTCCTCGGCGAAGCGCCCCGGATGTACACGGGGGCCTTTGGGTCGTAGTCGGGCACCACGAGGTACCTGCCCAGGTCGGCGGTCGTGATGACTTCAATCTCGCCGATGCCGCCCCAGGTGATCCGCTTGCCCTTGGACGTGAGGCCACCGGGATGGTTGCTCAGCACCGTCACCTCGACCCACGCGATGTCCTTGCCGACGGGGACCCGCTGCCGCGGACGCGGGTACTGGCCGCGCTTCGTCTTCTCCGCGGTCAGCGTCTTCTTGATGACCGTGCCGTCGGACAGCTTGATCTCGACGTCCTTGGGCGTCTCCTCGATGGCGTAGTCCGAACGGATGAAGTTGATCTCGCTGACCGGCAGCTTGCCGACCAGCTCGATGCGGAAGCGGATGGGGACACCCCAGGTAACGCAGCGCGAGTGGACGTTGCCGTCGGCGGACTGCTGCGCCATGGCCCGCCGGTCCATCCCCGTCTTGGGCCCGATGAGATCGACGCTGACGCGCCCGCCCTTGTCCTGGCGGGCGGCGTTGTGCACCTGGATCTGCGCCTCGAGCTTGCGGTAGTTCACTCGGGGCGGCTTCCTCCCGGCCGCCAGACACGGCTGGATCAGGGCGAACGTCAGAAGCACCAAAACAACGACGGCGCGGCGGATTGACATCACCGTCTACCTCCACACAGCCGGCTCTCCCCGGTGCACAGCCGCGATGGTACCCCATTGGGGCCGGCATTTCAATTCCCCGCCCGCGATGACCCGGTGTTGCAATCCGGCCGCCGCCGGCTAACATGGCTGCGGTGACCCGTCAAGGATAAGGAGGCCCTGCGATGCTCAGGACCGCGTTCCTGGCTCCCTGCTACATCGTGTTAACGATTATGTCGGCTCGGGTCCGGGCGGCCGAGGCCAGGCCGATCGCGCTGGTCATGGACGGCGCCAGCGACTACGTCGTGGTGCTGTGCCGCGACGCCAGTGCGTCGGAGAAGTGGGCGGCGGCGGACTTCGTCACCCACGTCAAGCAGATGACCGGCGCGACGCTGAAGGTCCGGCCCGAGGGCGGCGCGTTACCGGCGAAGGCGGTCATCATTGGCGACGGAGCCGCGGCGCGGTCGCTCGGCGTGAAGATCGACCCGAAGCAGTCGGGCGACGACGGCTTCGTGATCAAGACGGTCGGCAAGCGGCTGGTGATCGCCGGCGGCCGCCGGCGCGGGACGATGTACGGCGTTTACACGGTGCTCGAATCGCTCGGCTGCCGCTGGTGGTACCCCGGCGAAAGCTCCATCCCCAAGACCAAGACCCTCCGCATCGGCCCGCTCGACGACGCGCAGGCCCCGGTAATGGAATACCGCGACATGCTCTACGGGGAGAACAACAGCTCCGAGCCGGCCATGCTGTGGCGTGCCCGCAACAAGCTCAACGGCGGATTCTACAAGAGAATGGACGCGAAGTACGGCGGGACGTGGACGTTCGACACCCTCGTCCACAGCTATGGCCGGCTGATGCCGGCGGGCAAGTATTTCAAGGACCATCCCGAGTATTTCGCCCTGGTGCGGGGCAAACGCAGCACGCACCAGCCGTGCTTCTCGCACCCCGAGACCGTCAAGATCATGGCCGACTCAATCAAGCGCGAGCTGAAGGCGCACCCGGAATGGAAGCACATCACGCTCGGCCAGAACGACAACAACAACTACTGCCGCTGCGAGAAGTGCGCCGCCCTGATGAAGAAGCACGGTGGCTCGGGAGCGCAACTGGACTTCGCCCGGCGCGTCGCGAAGATCGTCCACGAGGACTATCCCGGCGTAGTGATCAACGTGCCCGCGTACCGCTGGACGCGGCAGCCACCCAAGGGAATCGCGCCGGAGAAGAAAAGCGTTACCACGCTGTGCTCGATCGAGTGCAACTTCGGCCAGCCCCTCGCGGACGGCTATCCCAAGGAGAACGCCGCGTTCAAGGCCGACATCCAGGCCTGGTCGCGCGTGTCGCCCAAGCTCTACATCTGGGACTACACCACGAACTTCACGCACTACATCCTGCCGTATCCGAACTACTACGTGCTTCAGCCCAACGTGAAGTTCTTCGCCGACCACAAGGTCCGGGGCTACATGGCCCAGGGCAGCCACACGACACGGCACGGGCAGTTCGCCCCGCTGTGCATGTGGGTGCTGGCCAAGGCGCTGTGGAATCCGAACGCGGACGGGCGGAAGCTCGTCGAAGAATTTTGCCTCGGCTACTACGGCCCGAAGGCCGGGGCGCTGGTCCTCGAGTACGCCAACCTGCTCGACCAGGCCATCCAGAAGCCCCGCATGCCGATCTGGTGTACCCGCCGCACGTACCTCAGCGCGCCGTACCTGACGCCCGAACTGATGACGAAGGCCGACCAGTTGTTCCGCCGGGCCGAGCAGGCGGTCAACGGCGACCCGGTCTTGCTGAAGCGCGTCCAGACCGACCACGTCCCGGTGCTGTACGTGCTAATCAAGCGCCCCGCCGACATGACGTTCACGGCGGACCGGCCGCTGCCGAACGTGTTGCGCGAGTTCGCCGCATTTGGACGTGCCGCGCGCATCAACCGCGCCGCCGAGGGCGACCACGCTGCGGAACTGTTCGACTGGGCGCAAGACTACGCCAGGCAAATCGAAGCCGATCCGAAGAGCACGCTGCCCGCCGAGGTCCGGAAGCTCCCGCCGAAGAAGGTCCGCTTCCTCCAGGCCGCCCAGCTTGACCGGCAGGTGAAGTTCCTCCAGAAGGCCCCGGGCGCCGGCGACGGGTGGGTCCAGCGGGTGATCTCGCCGGGCTGGTCCATCGTGCACAAGCTCGGCCATCCGTGGGACTTCAAGGTCGGGTCGAAGTACCGCCTGTTCATCCGCGTCAAAGCCGCGATGGCCAAGCCGAACGACGACACCGCCATCACCGTCGGCATCCACAACCCCGGCCGGCGCCGCACGTGCAGCCGGAGCATCAAGGCGAACGAGGTGAACGGGCAGTGGCAGGTCTTCGACATCGGCCCGTGGCAGCCGGACAAGAACGGCGGAGCGTTCTACATCGCCCGCGGGCGGACGAACGTCAAGCTGGTGCTTCTCGATTGCCTGTGGCTGGCCGAGCAGTAACGTCCGCTACACGGCCCGGCGGATGGCGGGGAAGTATACCCACAGGTGGTTGACGCGTTCGTGTTGGCCGAAGTAAATCTCGCCGTCGCGGCCGGTGGCGGCGCAGCGGAAGTGATACCCGTACTGCCGCTCGCCCAGCACGGCGACGGGCATGCCCAGATCGCACAGCGCACCGCTGGCCGGATCATGGACGAACATGTGCGCCAGGTCGTCGTCGCCGCCGGTCATGCCGAAGACACGCCCGTCGTTGCCCGCGGTCATGCAGGTGACCGGCTCGCACCGCGTCGGCTTGCCCAGCGGCGTCATCTCCCGCCGGGCCGGGTCGAAGCGGAAGACAAAGCCGTCCGGCTCGGTCCCGCCGTAGAGCAGGCCGGTGCCAGGCGCCGGCGCCCACGCCGAGACCTGTGAGTGTTGGGACCGGCCCGCCGCGGCGACGGCCTCGATGCCCGTCTTCTCCAGGCGGTCGGCCTCCGGGTCGTACACCCATAGCCTCGCGTTGCCCGCCGAGCCCCACAGCCGCCCGGACGAATCCAGCACCACGGCCCGGCCGAAGTGTCCGCGTTCGTCGACCGCGGCCAGGGTCGTGCACTCGCCCGTCGCCAGGTCCAGCCGAAACAACTCGCCGGTCGGCGCGGTCAGCCCCAGTAACACTCGACCGTCAAGACAGGCGGCCGCCGCAGGCGTCACATCCGGCCCCAACACGTCCGCCACCTTCTCGATGGGCGGCCGGCGAATCGTCCATTCCTGGATGAGGAAGCTCTTGCTGAATCGCTCCGTCCGCCACAGGGAGGTACCCGCCGAACCCGTGGCCAGGATGGCCAGGCCGTCGCCGGTAACGGCGAGCGCGTCCACCGAGGTCGCGCCCGGCACGGTCCCGAGGTCGTGCACGATGCCGCTGTCCTGGTGGATCATCGCGGCCAGGACGTGCGCCGCGTTCCCCGCGGTGCCGCAGTAGACTGTCCGCAACGGATCGACCGCCAACGTGGTGATGGCCGTCTCGCCCGCGGGCGGCGGGACCGTCTGGCCTGGGAAGCATAGAGGCACGGCCACCATAACGCCTTCACGGATAAACTCCCCGATGTTCCGCCAGTCGAGCACGCCATCGTGCGCCCGCCTGCTCCTGCGTTCGCTCATCCGTCTGCTCCTCAGCCCCAGGTCCGCACCGGCTGGTGCAGATCGTCACCATCGGCGTCCATCAGCAGCCGATACATTCCGACCGGGCCGCGGTGGTTGACCATTCCAAAGTAGAGATCGCCGTGGCGGTCGCGCCCGCCGCGTGAAACATAGTGGCCCGGATAGCCCGGCGGCGCGTCGAGGAGCGCGTAGTCCCGCCGTTCGAGCGTGGCCGGGTCCATCTGGACGACCACGCCCTCCGTCGTGATCCCGCGCCCCGAGAAGTCCCGCTCCGTCCCTTCGGGCCAGCGGGCCGTGGCGAAGTAGAGCATGCCGTCGGCGCCGAAGACCAGCCCGCCGCAGTGGTCGAGGAAGAAGTGGATCGGCATCGTCCGGTCGCGCTCCTGATGCACGGGGCCGAGGTCTTCGACCCGGCCGACCGGGCCGTCCTCGGGCCAGTAGCGGAACAGGTGCGGATCGGCGTTCCACGGCACGCCGTACACGCACTCGCCGTCCGGGCTGCCGACCACGTCGTAGAACACGCAATGCCACCCGCTCATCCCGGTTGCAGCCGGCACGAAGACGGGAAGCTCCTCCAGGCGGTCGGTCTCCGGGTCATAGCGTACGAACTGCCCTTTGTCGTTGCTGGTGAACACGCGGCCCCGCCGGTCGGTGAAGATCGCCTGGGAGTTCACCGATCCCAGTCGGCCGAGGCTACGCCTTGTCTTCGTCTTCAGGTCATAGATCCAGAAGTGGTCCCGCGGGTAACTGATCGCGTAGAGCTTCCCGCGGTCGGGATCCAGTGCCAGGCACCGGCAGCCCTCACGAGGAATGAACACATCGCTCCAGAGGACCTTGTCGCGCGCGGTGTCGAAGGCCAGGAGGACCGAGTGCGGGAACGCGCGGGGCTCGTCCTTCCAATCGGCCCAGGGCGAATAGCGCCGCCGGCCCTTGCCCGGGGCGCTGAGATGGGTCGCGGCATAGAGCACGCCGTCAGGCGCGGCAGCGAAGCTGTAGTGAATCTTGCACTGGGTGGCCTGGCCGGAGTCGAGGGGATGGCCGGTCGCCTCGGCGACGTCAACCATGGCGTCGAGGGCGTCGGTCTCGCGGTTGTAGCGAACGATGGTCGCGCCGCCGCCGGGAATCCCCTCGCAGCAGGACGCGGCGTAGATCCGCCCGTCCGCCGCCGCAGACAGGCTCCAGCAACTGTCCGGCGACGGGTCGCTCTGGAATTCGTAGAACTTGGCCGTCTTCATGTCATCTTCCGCGAGTAACGCTGGGCTTGGCAAATCAAGACAATATGATAGAATCTCCCGTCGGTGTCGTCGAGAGCGAATTCCCGGAGACCACGAATATGCAGGTCCCGCGACGGAAGCCTCTGACCGCCAACGTCGGCATCTTCGGCGTCGGCCACGATACGTATTGGCGCCAGTTCGACGGGCTCCTTGACGAACTGATGGGCTACCTCGACGTGTTCGAGGAGAAGGTCGAGGGCCACGGCGCCAACGTGGTCAACTTCGGAATGATCGACACGGCGAAGAGCGCCTACGCCAAGCTCAAGGAACTGCGGGCCGCCGACCTCGACCTGCTCTTCTGCGACATGCTCACCTACGCCACCAGCTCCACGTGGGGCATTCTCATCCGCGAGATGCACGTGCCCATCGTGCTGGTTGCGCTTCAGCCGCTCTCGGCGCTCGACTACCCCAACGCCACGATTTACATGCAACTGTGCAACGACAACATCTGCTCCGTGCCCGAGTTCACCGGCGTCGCGGTCCGCATGGGCCGGCCGCCGCCACACGTTATCATCGGGACGCTGGAGGGCGACGCGGACGCGGACGCCGAGATCGGGCGGTGGTGCCAGATCGCCAAGGTGCTGCACGACGTCCGCGGCGCCCGGATCGGGCACTTCGGCCACGTGCTCGAGTCGATGCTGGACATGCACTCCGATCCGACCGCCTTCACGGCTCAATTCGGTCTGCACATCGTACAGACGGAGATCGACGAGTTGCTCCGCCTCGAACGCGAGGTGGCCGACGACGAAATCGACGCCAAGAAGGTCGAGGTCCTCGGCATGTTTGACACGCCCGACCCCGGCGTCGATCCGGTCACACGGAAGCTGACCGACGCCGACCTGACCTACTCCGCGCGCGTGGCCGTGGCGCTCGGCAAGTTCATCGACCACTATGACCTGGACGGGCTTGCGTACTATTACGAGGGGCAGCCCGAGAGCGACGTGCGCAAGCTCGCCGCCAGCCTGATCGTCGGCAACTCGCTCCTCACCGCCGCCGGGTTCCCGATGTGCGGCGAGAGCGACCTCAAAACGCTCCTGGCCATGCTCATCATGGACCGGCTGGAGATCGGCGGGAGCTTCGCCGAGTTTCATCCCATCGACTTCGGCAAGGGCTTCGTCCTGGTGGGTCACGACGGACCACACCACATCAACATCGCAGAGGGCCGGCCCGCGCTGCGCAGCCTGGTCAAGTACCACGGCAAGCCGGGCAGCGGCGCGTCCGTCGAATTCAAGGTCAAGGAAGGCCCCATCACCATCCTCAGCATCAGCTCGAATGCGGAGGGCCGCTTCAAGTTCGTGATCGCCGAGGGCGAGTCCGTCGCCGGGCCTATCCCGGCGACCGGCAACACCAACACCCGCGGCTACTTCGCGCCGGACGTGAAGACGTTCCTCAAACGCTGGGTGGCCGAAGGGCCCACGCACCACTTCACCCTCGGCGTCGGACACCACGCGAAGACGATCAAGATTATCGCCGACCTGCTCGGCGTCGAGAGCGCCATCGTCACCCCCTGCGACGAGTGGTAGTATGGACCCCGCCTACCAACGCGTCTGCCTGGAGACTAGCCTCAAGCCGTTCCTCAAGCTCGACGACGAATCCATCGCCGCTACCTGCACGCGCCTGTGGCGGAACTGGGACCGCCTGGTCGAGCGCGCCGGCGAAGTCCTCGTCCTGTTGTGGGTGGGCGACGGGAGCGAAATCCTCCAGTGGCAGGGCGACTGGGACGCGCCCGTGCCCCACGCCGAGTCCATCGGCTTCTGCAACTACGATACGCCCGGCGCCTTCCCGCCCGAGAACCGCCACTACCGCGTCAACCGCGCCGTGCCGTACCTCGACAATCCGCCGACGATCACGTTCGGCGACCTGAAGCGGATCATCGCCGCGCTGCGGGCAACGGCGCGTGGCCTGCTCGGCCGCGACATCCTCGTCGGCGCCACCGTCGACCCCGGGCCGGAGTTCGTGCACAACGACTGGAAGTTCGGCAAACACCCGGAGATCCTGATCCCAGACCTCCAGACGCGCATGCCGTGCATGATGCACTTCCTCACCCACCAGTCGACGCTGCAGCCGGACGGTGAGGTCTACGCCGGCTTCCCCGACGGTCTGAACGAGCCGACCTCGTTCGGCACGTTTCTCGGCAGGCAGTTCGCCGCGCTGCGCCGCGACCTCGGTTACGACTACATCTGGCTCTCCAACGGCTTCGGCTACACGCACTTCCCGTGGACGTTCCAGGGCGAGGTCTTCGACGGGCAGAGCTTCGACGGCGACCGGGCCAACTCCGAAATGGAGAAGGCAGCGGCGTTCTGGATGGACTTCCGCCGCGAGGCCCCCGACGCCGAGGTGCAGGTCCGCGGCACCAACTTCTCGGTCGGCATGGACATCGCGGCGAACGGCGTGTCGCACGTGGACATCGCCGCCGCCGGCAGGCTCGAACGTCCGCCGTGCAACCCGCCGTGGGGCTCGCGCGCCCTCGGCCTCGAAATGGTCAGCTACCTGTCGCGGATCAGCAAGACGCCCGGCTCCGCCCTGCCCTTCCGCTACTACCTGAACGATCCATGGTTCGTCTCCACGCCCTGGTACGACTACTACAACCGCGAGCCGTTCGACATCTACGTGCCAATGTCCGCCGCGCGGCTGAACGACCAGGGCGGCGTCGAGACGCCCACCGACCTGTCGTTGCTCACCATCGACACCGAGAAGGGCGAACTGCTCAGCGATCAGGCGACCGAGGTGATCCCTCATTTGCTCCGCGCCATGGAAACCCGTGCCGACGCCGCGGGACCGGTCGTCTGGATCTACCCGTTCGACGAATACCACGCCATCCTGAAGAGCAATCGCGACCGGCTGCCCGTGGTCTTTGCGCACGACTGGTTTGCCTGCGCGATGGTCAACGCCGGCATGCCGCTGAACACGGTGTGCAGCAGCGACGCGTTCGCGGCGCTGGCGGAGGCCGGGCGCTTGCCGGACGCCGTGTTCGTCGCTCCCGCGCCGGCGGCCGGCTGGGCATACGCTGACGCGCTGCTCGCGCACGCGCGGTCCGGCGGCAAGGCGCTGCTGTACGGCCCGATGGACGACGTCTCGCGCGAACTGCTCGATGCGCTCGACCTGACGCTGACTGAGCCACTCGAGGGCGATTTCGAGATGGACTGTCGTGTCATCCTTGACCGCTTTGCTGAGCTACCTTGTGCTCCGACCGAGGACGCGTTCCTTGCTTCGATTGGCATGGATGGCGACCCGGGTGCGACCGCTGCAACAGCGAGTCGCCCCCTCCGTCACCGCGCGGTGGTGAGCGGCGGCGGTCTGCGCGCTGTGGCGGACCCGACCGACGACGGCGTCCGCATCACCGCCACCCAACACGGCCAGACACGCGCCTACGCCGTCGTGCGGAGCCCCGCCGAATCGAACGGCGGCCGGCTCGCATGGATCCGCGGCTCCGTCTGTTTCGATCCGGCGCCCAAGACCATCGAGCCCCGGTTCGACCCGCCGTGGCAGTTCCTGCGCCCCGACGATTGGCCGAGGCGGCTGCTGGCCGAGCTGGGGTTGGACATCGTGCAGGACCGCCGCAGCGAGGCGGCCAAGCCGGCCAACGTCTTCGTCAAGCGATACGATGGCGCGTGGTTCTTCACCGGCCACAAGCCCGATACGTCCGTGCGCTTCTGGGTCCGTACGCCGGACGGCGCGCCGTGCTACATGGAAACGGAAATGCCCATCGTCAACGGCTACGCAGGGGAGTGTTTCGGCAAGACGTTCCACAACGAGGTGCGCGCGTTCGTACGCATGCGGGACGGGGTCGTGAAGACGAAGGCGATGCCCGTCCCCGTCGGCAGGCGACAGCACTTCTCGCTCGCGGGCCTGGTCAATGCCGACGTGACCATCTACCCGAAGCCGGACGCGCTGAGCACGGGGAGCTTGGATCTCCAGCCCATCATTGCGGGGGACACGCCCGTGCCGTACGAGGCCGACGCCGTCCGCGGCGCCGCGCGCGTACGCGACTTCACCGGCACCCTCTACGTCGCCTACTGACGCGAGGCGCCCCTCACCCATTCCACCCAACTCGCGAAGCCGTACGCAAGCCCGAACGCGACCTCCGGCCCCGCCGGCCGTATTCCCCTGCCCTCTTGTCGTAACGGTGTCGTTCAGAACTCCGCGCCGAGCTTGATGTTGGCGCCCGGGTCGGTCGCGATCTTCGGCAGCTCGGTGACAAGGTCGTCGAACGGCACGACCGGATCGACGACCGCCTCGCCGGTGAGCTTACCCTCGCAGATCAGCCGCCAGCAGGTGGCGTAGACGCGCGGCTCGTCCCATCGCGGGTGTTCGCGGTCCGGTTGGCTGCACGCGCGCGAGAAGATGATGTTCGGGATGTTGAGGTGCGCCTCGGCGCCGAAGTCGAGGCCGGCGTCATACGGCCCGGGAAACGCGCCGGCCACGACGTTGCCGCCGTAGGCCACGCCCCGGAGCGCCGCCTGCATTGCCCGCATCGCGCCGCTGTACTCGATGGCCACGTCGACCCCGCGGTTGTCCGTGGCCCTGCGGATCTCCAGACCCACGTCGCAGCCGGTGGGATCAAAGACGAGGTCTGCGCCGCACGCCTCGGCCGCGGCACGGCGGTTGGCGAGCGGCTCGACCGCGATCACCGGATGAGCGCCGGAGAGCTTCGCAATCTGAACCGCCATCAGGCCGATGGCGCCCATGCCGAAGACGGCGACGGCGTCGCCGACGCGTACGTGGCCGTCGCGAACCGCCGCCATCGCAAAGTCGGCCGGGTCGAGGCAGACGGCTGACTTCCACGAGAGCCCCTCGGGCATCTTCCAGCAGCGGTCCTCGTGCGGCGCCTGCGTCTCGCGGAGCGGGCCGTACGACAGCACGCGGTCGCCGACCGCCAGCTTGGTGACTCCCGGCCCGAGCTCGGTCACGGTGCCGACGAACATGTTGCCCATCCGCACCGGGCCGCGGGGTTCCTCGGGCCCCGGCTCCATGCTGAACGCACCCAGGTCCTCGTCGTACGGCCCGCGGTGCCGCGTGTAGCCTTTGAAGAACGCCAGCTCGGTCCCGTGCTTGGGCGAGCCGAACTCGGTCCGGCAGCGGACGTGTCCCTCGCGAAGCTCGGGCTCGTCGTACTCGCGGATCTCCGCCTCGTCCGGCGACAGCAGGACGGCTTCCCTTGGCATCGAACAGTCCTCCCTAATGATGCTCCGCGTGGTCGTCAGCCGGTGTGTGATCGTGGTAGCGGCCGGCCTGATGCATCCGGTTGTGCAGGTCGCGGTGCGCCGCGGTCAGCACCAGCCGCATGCGCTTGTAGGCCCGGTCCTCGGCCCGGGTGCCCACCGTGTCCAGGTAGGCGAGGGCGCCCTCGATCTGTTCGAGGATAGTGACCGCGTCGGCGGCGGCGAGGAACGGCGAGCCGGCCACGTTGATCATCACCGGCGTCGAGTGCGCCGCGATGATCTCCGGCTTGTCGGCATAATGGCCCCGCACGAGCAGCGCCAGCCACGAGCTGCGGCCGACGGTGACCGACCAGTGGCCCTCGTCCTCGTCCGGCCGCACCGCCACGCTCTCGCGGATTTCGCCGTTGACCACCAGCTCGACCCTCGACATCGGCACCGTCACGCTCGCCACCTGCCAGGTCACGTCAACCGTGCCGCCGTTCGATGACATCGCGATGCGCGAGCCGGGCGGCTTACCGTCGACCGCAAACTCCAGAAGCGGGCCGAACGTGGCGAACGTGTGCGCTCGGCGCACCGCCGCCTTCCACGCCTCGTAGGTGAACGCCTCGTCCGGCCGCAGACACGCGTAGGTGCGGACGCAGCCCACCGCCGTGCTCGCGTACATCTTGTCCGTGCCGCCGACCGCGGCCGTCATGTAGCCGCAGTTCAGATAGCGGTACCAGTCGGAGAGCGAGTACGGACTGAGCCCGCCGTAGAGATTGCCCAGCGCTCCCTCGACGCGGATCTCCGTGGCGTCGGCGTCGCCGCTGACGATGGTCGCGGCCAACTCGGCGCGCGGGCTGGGGAAGTGCGGCAGGACCACCAGCCCGCCCTGCTTCTTGCACTGCCGCGCCCATTCGGTGAGGAGCACCTCGACGGGGTCACCCAAGGCGGATTCGGTCGGCCCGGCGGTCGTCATCGGGGCGATGATCTTGCCGTCGTAACCGAGCAGCGAGATGTGGCCGAGCACGTGCTGGCGGTTCTCGGTGCCGACGCGGACGAGGTATTCGCCGTCGCCGTGCGTGGTCTTGCCGTCGAAATCGCCCACGTTCGTCATCAGCTCGCCCAACTGTGTGGCGAGCAGGTTGACGACGTTCACCCCCTCGCCGGCGCCCTCGAGCAGCGCCGTACCGGGCGAGAGGAAATGGACGTGCGTGTCGGCGCTGACCCAGCCCTTCTCGCGCCAGGGGAGCACCTTCTCAATCTCGACGACGATCTCCCGCGTCGCCCTCGTGACGCGCACCGCCTTCCGCACCGGCCGGATCTCGAAGCCCTTCGAGACCTCGACGTAGACGTTCCCGAGCGGGAGGTCGATGTCCGTCTCGCCGGGGATGTACGTGCACGGGTGGATGTCCTCGTTGGCGTAGTCGGCGCTGTAGTCCTGGAACCAGTCGCAGTTGATGATGCGATGGCGGTCCACCGGCGCCAGGTATTCGCCGGCCCGGCCGTGGACGTGCAGCTTCACGGGGACCGGCTTGCCCGTCTCCTTCTCGACCGCCCGCAGCGTGACACGTTGCGTGGCGGGCGCGACCACCCGCAGCCGGCCGGCCTTCTGCTGCTTCTCCAGGCGCGCCGCGGGCACGGTCCGGCCACCGGACAGGTGGAACCGCGCGTCGGGGTGCGACGTGTACTCGATCAGCGCTTCGCGGCTCGAGATCTCCGGCAGCCGGTTGTTGTAGGTCCGCGACCACGTGCGGTTGGGATAGACCGGTCGACTGGCCGCCGAGATCACCTGCCCCAGGTCGAGCTGGATCTGCGCCAGCAAGCCCTGGTCATCCACGTTCGGATCGAGCGCCTCGCCGCGCCGCAGCGCGAGCACGGCCTTCCGCCGCCTCCGCCAGCGGAGCGGATGGGCAGCGACGTTGCCCGCCGAGACGGCGGAGACCACGACGGCGCCGCTCACCGGCTCGAAGCGAATGCCGACGACCGCCTTCCTTGGGTGCGGGTTCTCCCACGCCCACAGCCAGTTCTGCCAGGGCCACCCATCGGCGGAGTTGGCGCGGGTCTGGAGGCGCCCCCATTCCTGGTTCGGGTTGCTCTGGCCGGGCAGCGATTTCAGCGGGTGCGGCTTGTGATGCCCGACGGCCTCGAAACAGTTTTCGCCCCACGGCCGGGCCACCGCGCCGATCTGATGGCGACGGCGGATCGGCATCCGCACCTCGGTGCCGTCGGCGTACACGATCACGTAGTCCGCCGCGTGCTCGCCCAATTGGCCGTGGCCGCGCATCGGCGAGATGAAACCGTCCCGATCCGGCTTCGGCGGCCGGATGTCTGACGTGTGCATGAACACAAGCCACCGCGCTCTCACCGGCGCCAGCCTGACCGACACCGGCTTGTCCTTGATTACCACCGGCCGGCCGATCTTGAACGGGATGCCCCGCGCAACACATGAGCCGGCCGGCGCGTGGTCGATGACCCGGGCCATCTCCTTCGATACGCCGGCGTCCCGCAACTTCGAAAAGCTGACGTTGCCTCTGAGCGGCAGCGGCAAGAAGAGCGGCGAAGCAGGTCC
>CAZDHT010000027.1:0-18273 GCA_964505325.1 uncultured Planctomycetota bacterium
AGACGCGGCCGAGGGTCTCCTCGCTGCGGCTCTCCGCGTACGTGTCGCAGGTGTCGAAGAAATTGATGCCGAGCTCGAGCGCGCGCTCGATGGCCGGCTCAAGCCCCTGCTTCCGCTCGCCGCCCAGCCCGCCGCACCCGACCCCGATCTCACTCACCCGGATGCCTGTCGAGCCCAATTCACGATAGTTCACGTCTGCCCTCCTCGCGGTAACCTGCGCGGGCGAGCCTACACCCCCAGCCGGCGGCTGTCAACCGCCTCAGGTTGCGGTCCCGGCCGCGCGCCCCGCTTTTTTGCGATTTGACTCAACGGGTCGGGCTGGTATACTGAAGTCGGTCCAGCACCGGCCTGCCTGATCTGCTCTGGAAATGGCGCATGTGGAACGCGGCGGCTCCCGATTAGCGATAGGAGCGCGACCAGCATGAAAGTGCACGCATTCTGCCTCGTGGCCCTGCTGCTGATGCCAGCGGCGTCAGCCGTCGAGGTCCATGTGTCGGTAAGAGAGCCGGCGGGGATCGCACGGGCGAAGGAGCCGTGTACCGGCGGGATCCCGTTCAAGCCTGGCGACGTGAAGGACGTGTCCGATCTGGCGTTGGTCGGTGCGGACGGAAACGCGGTTCCCGCGCAGTTCACCGTGCTGAACAAGCACGCCGACGGCTCGGCGCGGTGGGTGCTGGTCGGCTTCCTGTGCAGCGTGCCCGCCAGGGGGGTGGCGAAGTACACGCTCAAGACCGGGGTGAAGAATCCCGCACCCAAGACGCCGCTCAAGGTCACCGAAGATGCGAACCGGGCAACGTTCGACACGGGCGTGCTCACGTTCTCGGTGAATAAGGGCGGACAGGCCGAGTACGAGCTCTTCGGCAAAACGAAGGTCGGCGATAAGGCGGTGACAGACGGCGGAGGGGCCACGCTTCGGAACTGCGAGTTGGAGGAGAAGACGGTCGGCGAGGGCCGCCGCGCGCGGAAGGTGACGACACTCAAGGCGGACGGCAAGACGTTCACGTGTTCGGCCGGCCCGCCGAGGCGGCTGAAGTGGGAGTACAAGGGCCCGGTCCGCGCGACGCTGAGGATCGACGGCGACTACGGCGGCGTCGGCGGCCCGAAGCTCTCGTACACCGCGCGCATCACGGCATGGGCCGGTTGCGGCGCCGTCCGCGTGGAATACTCGCTTCGCAACTCGAATCCGGCCGGCGGGGTCGACGCATTCATCAAGCGGGCCGCGATCACGCTGAACCTGGCGGTCGACGCGAAGCCGCAGGGCAGCGGCGCCGACTGGGCCGCGGGCGCCGATGGCGATGTCGGCCTGCTCGTCCAGAACCGCCACACCGGCGGCATCTACCGCGGCCCCGGAACGTACCTGCGCAGTCTCTTCGGCTGCGGCACGTCGCGGGGTTGGCCCGGCCTCTACGGCCAGAAGGTCGAGGGCAAGACGGCGTTCGTCGAGATCGTCTCGAAAGGCCCAAAGCTCACCGGCCGCGGCGCCGAGAAAGGCGCGCTCGGTTTCACCCAGGACGGCGTGTTCGTGCTGGCCGACCGCGCCCACAAGGACTCCGAAATCTGGCTCGACTTCTACAAGGGCACGCGCGACGCGGCGGCCAACGCCGCTCGGGCCAAGGCGTTGCGCTCGAAGCTGATGCTCTTCGCGCCCGGCGAATGGTACAGCGAGACCGAGGGCCTCGGCATCGGCCGCTTCGGCACCCTGGCCGACGAGAAGGCGACGTACAAAAAGTGGGGCTGGAGGGATACGGGCAAGTTCAAGCCGCCGAGCCTGCCGCACATGCCCGACGCCTTCGTCTTCAGCGAATCGATCCACGACGTGAGCGAGGACGACTGCGTCGAGGGCTACCTGCTCCAGTTCCTCCGTACCGGCGACCGCGGCTTCTACGACTGGGCCGAGGCCTGGGCCGGCTTTTACCGCTGCCACGCCATCTACCGGGACGACTGGGGCCCGCGGTGGGGCGTCAAGGCGCCCGCCGGCAAACGCGTCAACAAGGGCCTCGCGTTCCACTGGTACGGCCCGCACATGTACAACTGGCCCGACACGCGGATGCACCGCTGCCACCACTACGGCCGCGGCATCTTCGACCTTTACCACATCACGGGCAACGTCGACATGCTGGAGGCGGGACTCGACCTGGCCGAGCAGGTCGGGCCGGACGTCGCCCGCGGCACGCCCGGCGGCAAGTTCTCGTTCGGGCGCGCTTGGGGCCGCGCCCTGCTTACTGTCATCAGCGCCTGGCAGGCGACCGGCGATCCGAAGTGGAAGAAGACCGCGGACAACGCCGTCGCCTGCGTGCTCAAGGCCAAGAACTGGGACCCGGGCCTTCAGATCTACATGCAAGGGCTCGGCATCAAGAACTCCTACTTCGCGCGGGCGTGGACGAAGGGCCACTTCGACATCAAGTCCAATCCGAGATGGTCGAAGATCTTCCGGCCCATCCCGCCGCGGCTGGACACGTACCTGACCGACAACGGCGTCACCTGCCGTTACCATCGCGGCGCCATCATCGCCAAGAAGGGCAAGCAGGAATGGGAGGTCACGTATCTCACGCAGGTTTTCGAGCTCTCTGCGTGTCACATGGCGCTCGAACGCTACGCACGGCTGACCGGGAACAAAGAGTTGGTCAAGCGGCTGATCGAGGTCACCGAGGGCGTGGCCCGCCACTACTGGTCGGACAAGTGCCACTTCATGATCGGCTCGCCCTGGTTCGGCTGGCCGGACAAGGGCAAGGTGCTCGACCCGGCCGACTGGTCGGCCTCGCACGACAAGTGCCCGGCCGACGGAGGCGGCGTGCACAGTGGCTATGCGGCGCGGTACACGGCGGACATGTTCGCGCGGTGCTACTCGTTCACCAAGGATCCCAAGTGGCTTGAACTCGCCAAGCGAAGTTGGAGCCGCGGCAGCAAGCGGCTCTACCAGCGGAAGAGCCAGTGCGCGGCCGACGACGAGGTCGGCCCGTTCGCCTACATCCGCGGCGCGCACAACAACACGATGACCGAGTGCTCGGTGCGGATGTTCTATGAGGCGCCGCGCGCGAGGTGACGAATAGGTCCTATAGCACCTATTGGACCTCTAGGAGGCAGTGACCGTTGAAGAACGTTCTGTTGTTCTGTGCGGATCACATGCGTCACGACGCGCTGGCGTGTAACGGGAACCCGGTCGTCGAGACGCCGAACCTCGACCGTCTGGCCGCGTCGGGCGTCAACTTCGCGAACTCGTTCACCCCCAATCCGATTTGCGTCCCGGCGCGGGCATCGATGGCTACGGGGAACTACCCGCACAAGTGCACGGGCATCAAGGACAACTCCGGCAAGATCCGCGACGACCAGGTCAAGATGGCCGAGCACTTCGGCGCCTGTGGCTACCGGACGTACGCCGTCGGCAAGCTGCACTACGTGCCGTACGCGCCGCCGGACCAGCCACGGCTTCTGCACGGATTCCAATACTGCGAGCTGTGTGAGTCCGGCCGCGTGATCAAGCAGTTTGACCCGGAAAGTACGTTGCGCGGTCTCGAAGATTTTCACGATTACCTGTGCACCGTCGGCTGGGGTGGCTACGAGCGGGCGCACATGATCGGCAACAACGACATTCATCCGGCGCCCAGCCCGCTGCCGGCCGAGTACCACGAGGAGGCGTGGGTGGCCGACCGGACCATCGCGGCGCTCAGACGCCATCTGGATGAGAAGCCCGACCAGCCGTTCCTGGTGTGGTCGTCCTTTGCGAAGCCTCACTCGCCTTACGATCCGCCGCGGCCGTGGGACGCGATGTACGACCCCCGCGAGGTTCCGAAGCCGATCGGCGGCCTGGCCGACCTCGAAGGCCGCGACGTCGAGTTGACCCGACGGCCCTGGCATTACGGTTGGGACCGCGTCTCGCCGCAGGCCGTGCAGGTGGCCCGCGCCCATTACTTCGGCATGGTCTCGTTCCAGGATCACCAGGTCGGCCGCGTCCTCGACTTCCTGGAGGAGGCGGGGCTGGCGGACAACACCATCGTCGTGTACATGGCCGACCACGGCGACCTCCTGGGCGACTTCGGCAACTTCTTCAAGTGCTCTTTCTTCGACGGCTCTGTCAAGGTCCCCTTCATCTGGCGGGCGCCCGGCGTCACCCCGGCCGGTGAGACCCGCCAGCACTTGGCCGGCCCGCTCGACCTGCTGCCCACCCTGGCCAGGCTCACCGGCTGCACCTTGCCACAGCCCGTGGACGGCGACGACCTGACGGAGATCTTGCGGTGGGACAACGCGCCCGGGCGCGAGTACTTCATCTCGCAGACGTGGGACCCGCCCGAGCAGAAGTACATGGTCCGCACGCACGAATGGAAATACGTCTACTGCGAGGAGGGCGGGACCGAGGAGTTGTACGACGTAAAGGGCGATCCGCAGGAGCTTGATAACGTCGCGGCGGACAACGCCCTGACCGTCGAGCGGCTTCGAGGGCTCCTCATTGAGTGGTGTAGCGACAACGGCGACAAGCAGATGGTGAAGGACGGCCGGCTCGTCGCCTCGCCGGTCCGCGAGGAGAAGCCGTCGTTCAGCGACGGCATCATGGGCTGGCGGTGGTATTAGGTGCAAGCGCACAGGCCCCATAGGACCCATATGTCCTATAGGTCCTGTCAAACGGTGCCCCAAGCTGGAGAGAGAGCAATGAAGAAGCTGTGTTTTGTGTGCGGCGTCATGGCGCTGGCGACGTGCGCGTTCGCGGCAGACCTGTCAATCCCCATCACCGTGCAGGAGCCGCTCGGCATCGCGAGGAAGTCGGCGCCTGTGTCCGGCGGCATTCCCCTGCCGTGGGGCGTGTACAACAAGCCCAGCTGGTTCGCTCTCTACGCCGGCGACCAGCGCGTCCCCGCGCAGGTGGAGCCGCTCGTTACCGACGAGAAGGGCTTTTTCCGCTGGGTGCTGCTTGACTTCCAGACGGACCTGAAGCCGAACGAGAAGAAGACGTTCATCCTGAAGTTCGCCGCGCCGATCGAACAGCCGGTTGGGACGCTCGCCCGCAACACCGGCAACGGCGTCGAGGTCGACACGGGCAAAATCAGGTTCACCATCGCCAAGGACAAGCCGTTCACCCTGTTCAGTACCGTAGCGGTGGACGGCAAGCCGCTCGTCGTCGGCGGCGAGGTCAGCTATACGGACGTGACCAAGGAGGAGGTCCGCCACGTCGCCGACAAGCCGAAGAGCATCGTGGTCGAGTACAACGGCCCGATGCGGACGACGATCTGTGTGCGGGCGCATTTCCTCGACGACGAGCAGACCAAGCTGACCGCCATCGCGCGCATCACCGCATGGAAAGGCCGCAGTGACGTCTACGTCAAGTACACGCTGGCCAACTCGAACCCCGAGCACTACACGTACCGCAGGATCAAGGACTCGACGGTCGAGCTCAAGTTTGCAGCAGACCACGCCGGCACGATGGTCGGCGCGGCCAAGCCGCTCGAAGTCGCCGGCGGCGCGGTGATGACTCAGGGTCTGCACACCTCGAGCTACCGTCAGGACGTGAAGGGCCACACCAAGGTGGTGAGCGGGGACAAGCTCGTGTGGGAGGGCGTCGGGCCCAAGGACACCCCCCAGGGCTGGATCGGTGCCAAGGTAGGCGGCCAGGTGGTCTACGCCTGCGACCGGTACTTCGTCCACGACCTGCCGCGCCGGCTCGGAACCACCAAGAACTCGCTGCTCCTGACCGGCATCACCGAACGGTTCGACGGCCCCGAGATCACCTGGCGAGGAAAGAAGGTCCGCATCGGCCACCCGTGGAACGACAAGGTCCGCTGGCTGTGCGACTGTACGCACATTACCTCGCACTATATGATCGACTTCGCGGCGCCGGCCGACCCGGCGCGGCTCTCCGAGATGGCGAAGACCGCGCTCGACCGGCTCCACGCCATGGCCCCGCCCGCGTGGTACTTCGAGACCGAAGGGCTCTCCGTCGGCAAGTTCGGCACCCAGGCCGACGAACTCAAGTGCTACGACCTCTGGAAGTGGAAGTACGACAAGCGCCGCATCCCGACGCGCTCGTACGAACGCCGCCGCTACGTCAAGAGTGAGGACAACCATTACGAGACCGAGGAGGACATCGTCGAGGCCATTGTTATTATGTACCTGCGGACGGGCGGGCGCGCCTTCTACAACGCGGCCGAGGCGTGGGCGAACAACAACATGGACCTCCAGGCGTGGCGCACCGATGGCTGGCGCTGGCGTGACGGCGGGGTGTGGTGGACCGCTGGCGGCCCGGCCGGCAACCGCCCGCAGCGCGACAAGGACCCCATCAGCGGCCGCCGCAACGGGCTCCCCGCCGTGTGGGCGAAGGACCCGTCCAACCGCGACCTGGGCATCCTAGCCAACTCGAAGGCCTGCTACTGCCACAACTGGGGCGCGGGCATCGCCCAGTGGTTCTGCGTCACCGGCGACCGTGACGCGCTCGAGACCGCCATCGACAACGTCGAGCAGAATATCGACACCCAGGTCCGCGCCTTCCGCAAGGCGCCCGGCAGCCAGACGACCTTCTCCCGCGACTTCACGCGGAGTTGCCGCCTGACCAACGCCACGCGCCTCATCGCGCCGAACGACGAGTTCGTCCGCGAAGCCAGCGACCTGCTCGCCCAGATCTTCTTCAAGCGGAAAATCCGCGAGCCCCGCGGCCTGGTCAACCCCGCCGTCCAGAAGCTCGACATGATGAAGTTCAAGTACGAGGACTACGTCGGCAAGGAGGGGATGGAAGCGAAGGAGAAGCTCGGCATCATCATCGACCCGTACAACGGCGCCCTGACCGACTTCCGCACCCGGCCGCCGGCCCGCTGGCTGCCCGTCATCTATCCCCACCAGTGGATGTTCCCGCCGCTCTCGCGGGCGATGGAATGCTACTACCGCGTGAGCGGGAACGAAGACGCGCTCGACTACTTCATCGCGTACGGCCAGGGCGTCGCGCACCTGTTCTACCAGGAGAACCACTACGCCATCCATCACAAGCTCATGCTCGACTTCCCGAAGAAGGGCATCTGCAAGGACTACGCGAGCTGGACCCAGCCGAAGAACAAGCGGGCCAAGGGCATCGAGTTCTCCGGATACTTGACCCTGTTCCACCCTGACATTCCCGGCCGCGCCTATCAGTACACCGGCGAGGAGTTCCTCAAGCAGCGGGCCTTCCTCATCTGGGAAGGCGGCAGCCACCGCGGCTACCAGGCCAAGGACATGCACCGGCTCGGCGGTGTGGGCACGTGGGTCAACTGCAACGGCCCCCACTCCGAGTCCGTCGGCTTCACCGGCAAGACGTTCTACATCTGGGCGAACCCCAAGAAGGACCCGGAGCCGCCCAAGCCGATCAAGGACCTGACGGTCAAGGTCGAGGGCGACAAGGCGACGGTGTCCTTCACCGCGCCTGCCGACGAAGGCGGCGGCAAGGTCGTCCGCTACCAGGTCAAGTACTCCGACAAGCCCATCGTCAGCTATCAGGACTTCCTCAAGCTGTGGGCCAAGAACCAGGACGCCAAGCACTGCAACTGGTGGATGGCCGTCAACCTGCACGGCGAGCCCAAGCCCAGGAAGCCCGGCGAGAAGGAGTTCTTCACCGTGACCGGCCTGGACGAGGACATTGCCCCGACGTACTTCGCCGTGCGCAGCTTCGACGACTCACACAACCGCAGCATGGTGAGCAACGTGGCGCAGCCGGGCAAATAGAGTCGCAACTTCCGTGTCCAGGGCCGGGGTTTCGGTCTTGCGGTTAGGCACGTTCTTCGTCTAGACTCTTGGCTCTGAACCCGCAACGTGAAACGGAGGACCGATCGATGATCATTGGGGTTCCCGCAGAGATCAAGGACGATGAATACCGCGTTGCGATGACGCCCGTCGGCGTGGAGATGCTGACCGCCGCCGGACACCGCGTGCTCATCCAGCAAGGGGCGGGGGAGGGGAGCGGCATCCCTGACGACCACTACTCGCGGCACGGCGCCGAGATCGCCGCGACCGCGGCCGAGGTGTGGGACGGGGCCGAGATGGTCGTCAAGGTCAAGGAGCCCCAGCCCGCCGAGATCGAGAAGCTCCGCGAAGGACAGATACAGATACTGTTCACCTATCTGCACCTCGCCGCGTCGCGTAAACTGACCGAAGGTTTGCTGGCGAGCGGCGCAACCTGCATCGCCTACGAAACGGTGGAGGACGCGGCCGGCCGGCTCGCGCTGTTGGAGCCGATGAGCGAGATCGCCGGCAAGATGGCCGTGCAGGAAGCGGCCAAGTACCTCGAACGGCCGATGGGCGGCCGGGGCGTCCTGTTGGGTGGGGTGCCGGGCACCTCACCGGGGTATGTGATGGTCATCGGCGGCGGCACGGTCGGGTCGATGGCGGCGCGCGTAGCCGCCGGCTTCGGGGCATCCGTCGTCGTGCTCGACATTGATCTCTACCGGCTGCGCCACCTCGATGAGGTCATGCCGCCCAACGTGACGCTGCTGCACAGCAACCCGCAGACCATCCGGAAGCACCTCAAGATTGCGGACGCCGTGATCGGCGCCGTGCTGATCGCCGGCGCCAGGGCCCCGCGCCTCGTCACCCGCGAGGACCTCAAGACGATGAAGCCCGGTTCGGTCATTGTCGATGTTGCTGTCGACCAGGGCGGCTGCGTCGAGACCATCCGCCCGACCACACACCACGACCCGGTCTACACCGTGGAGGGAATCATCCACTACGGGGTGGCGAACATGCCCGGTGCAGTCAGTCACTCCAGCACGTTCGCGCTGACCAATGCCACGCTGCCATACGTGCTGAAGCTGGCGAACAAGGGCCTGGACGAGGCGATCGAATCGGATCCGGGCCTGGCGCTGGGGGTCAACATTCGCGACGGCAAGCTCCTGTGCCGGGCGGTGGCTGACGCGTTCCGCATGCCGGTCGGCGGCTAAGCTTCCTTGACTTGCCAGGCCACGATCAAGCCGGAGACGAAGAGGACCACGGCGGTGAGCACGAACGGCGCGCGCAAACCCATCGCTGCCGAGAGGTAGCCCCCGGACAGTGAGCCGATCCCCCAGCCCAGGCCGGTGATCGAGGCCAGGATCCCATAGGCCTTGCCCAGGTGCTTCTCGTGAATAATCCGCCGGATGATCGCGTTCGCGCTCGGCATGATCCCCGCCGCGGCGAACCCGAACAATGCCCGCATCACGTAGACCTGCGGGATGTTCGTCGCAAACCGCAGCGCGAGCGTTACCAGTCCCGCCGCCATCACGCTCCACGTCAGCAGGTGCTTGTGCCCCCATTTGTCGCCGAACCGTCCCAGGATCCCCGCTGATACCGCCGCCGCCAGGCCCGCCACACCGATGATGCGGCCCGTCAGCGCCTTCAGTCCCAACCGTGTCCCCGTCAGCTCCTCCAGGAAGTACGGGAAGATGGGCTGGAAGGACGAGTTGCCGAACCGGACCAGGAAGAGCGTGAGCAGCGCCGCAAAGAAGCCGGCCGTGCCGAACATCTCGGCGAACGATGCGAACCGGCCCTCGCCGGTCGGTTGCGGGCGCTCGAACTGCTCCCTCGTGAAGAACGTGATGACCATCGCTCCCAGGAACACGATGCCCGCGGCGCAGAACAGGGCGACCTGGAACCCGATTTTGTCGCCGTGGACCCGTGCGACCGCGTCGGCGATCTCGCCGCCCAGGAACGGGCCGACCGTTGCCCCGCCGAACACCGCCGCCGACATCATTCCCAGCGCGTAGCCCGACCGCTCGCGCGGCGTGATGCTCGACACCAGGGCCACGACCGCCGTCGCCGTCCCGGTCAGAATGCCCTGCAGCGCACGCAGCGCCAGCAGGTGGTAGAGGTTCTGGGCGAACGCCATCAGAAGCAGCACCAGCACGCCGCCGAACATCGCGCGCAGCACCATCGGCTTCCGGCCGTAGCGGTCGGCGACCACCCCCCACAACGGGGCGGAAAACGCCATCACCAGGCCCGTGATGCCCCGAGTCCAGCCGGCCCATATCCGCAGTTCGGCGCTCGGCAGGTCCGGGTGCAGGGCCATCAGGTAAAGGGGCAGCAAGGGAACGACGACGAAGAAGCCCGTGATGGACAGAAACTGACCGACAAACGCGCCGTAGAACGTCTTCTTCCAAGGGTCCACGCAGGCATCCATTAGAACAACAACGGCGAGCGAGACCTCGGCTCCACCGGGCACCTCGCTCGCCAGGAAACGTTTGCCGACGGGCCGATTATAGCGGCCCCGTCCGAGCCACGCAACGGACAGCCGCACAGCGGCTTCGCGGATTGACAACGGCGCGTTCGTGACCTACCATGCCCCCCATGGCTTCAGGCCCGTTCAGCAAGTCCGTGGTCGCGCTGCTCATCTGTCTGGCTGCGAACGTGTCCGGCGCCGCCGCGGTCCGCGCGGGCCACCCGCGCATCTACGTGCGGCCCGACGACCTGCCCGCGCTGCGAAAGAAATGCTCCGGCCCGCTTCGCGACGTCTTTCGCGCCATGGACAAGGCCGCGTGGATCCTGAAGCAACCGGCCAAGCCTGGCTGGGCCGACTGCAGCAACGTCGGCTATCCCGCCTTCAAGTATCTCATCACCGGTCAGCGCCAGTATCTGGCGAAGACGAAGGAGTTCCTCGACGTCCTCGTCGCCAGCCCACCGAAGAACCAGTACCTCACGCCCGAATGGATCCGCGCCGGCTGCATGGCCGCAGACTGGATCTGGAACGACCTGACGCCTGCAGAGCGCACGAAGTACGGCCGGGCGCTCCTCGGGATGGCCGAGTGGATGCTCAGCAAGGTCTGGCGGCACAGTGACTTCTGCAACCACTTTGTGAACGAACACCTCGCCGTGCTGTACGTCGCCGTGTTGCTGGACGGCGAGGACATCGAACGGGCCCGCGTTGCGAAGTTGATGAAGACCGGCCGTGGGTATCTGCTCGATCACGCCGTGCCCGCGGCCGACGAGATCGCCGGTGAACTCAACCGCCAGGAGTGGGCGGCCACGCCGCCTTATCTGAGTTACCTCGCCCAGCCGCCCGAGCCGAAACAGCGCGGGCCGTACTTTGTCGGCGGGCAGGCGGAGGGGTTCTCGTACAACGACTGGGGCTACGCGCGGCCCCTCGTGCTGACGTGCGAGATGTGGCGCGTCGCCACCGGCCAGGACCTCTTCAAGAATTCGTCGTTCTTCCGCGGCCAGAGCGTCTGGCACGCCTACGGCCTGCGGCCGGACACCGGGACGTTCGCACGCAGTGAGGACTGCCCCTCCGGCTACAAGCCCGGCGGGAATCTCAAGACGTTCATGCACATCCTGGCCGCGCGCCTGAACGACCCGCTGGCCGAATGGCTGGCGCAGAAGCATCAGTCGCGCTACGTCCAGCAGGGCTGGAAGGAGATCCTCTGGCGGAACCCAAAGCTCAAGGCCAAGTCGCCGAAAGAGTTCGGCCTCCCGCTCGCCGGCTGCTTCCCCAAGCTGGGCCACGTCTACTTCCGCTCCGCCTGGGGAGCGAAGGGAGCAGCATTCGCGCTGTTCCAGTGCGGGCCGTTCTATGCGGGGCATCAGCACCTGGACAACAACACGTTCGTGATCCACAAGCTCGGCTCGCTTGCCATCGACAGCGGCACAAATGACTACACCTCGCACCGCGCCAACTACTACTGCCGCACGGTCGCGCACAACGGCGTCCTCGTCTTTGACCCGAAAGAAACGTTCAGTGCCCGCGTGTGGGGCGGCAAAGGAACGGGCGGCAGTAACGACGGCGGCCAGATGCGCGCCTCGGGGCTCTCGCGGACGGGGCAGTGGAAGCCCGGTTGTCCGTCCGACGTCGGCCGCATCGTCCGGTTCGTCAACGGGAAGCACTTCGCCATGTGCGTCGGCGACGCGACGCGCTCCTACTCGCCGAAAAAGGTCCGCAAGGCGCTGCGGACGTTCTACCACCTGCGGCCGGATCCCGCCGACGCCGGCGGCGCCGACTCGTTCGTCGTCTTCGACGACGTGCAGGTCGTCCGGCAGGGCCTGACCGCGACGTGGGTGGTTCATAGCATCGAGAAACCGTCCTTCGATCTGGCCAGGTTTGTGATTACGCACATGGACGGCAAGCTGTTGGGCGAGGTCATCCTGCCGCGCCAGCCGGAGCTCCGGCTGGTCGGCGGCGCGGGCAAGGGGTCGTTCGTCAACGGGAAGGACTATCCGCCCGTCGAGAAGAAGCCCGACCCGGAGGCCGGCGGCTGGCGTATCGAGTTCCCGTTCAAGACGACCGCGCTGGTGGTGCTGACCGCGGTGAACAAACCGTCGAAGCTCACGCGCCCGCCGATCACGTGGCGCGCGTCGTGGCGCCACTCGCCGCCCGGGTTCGGGGTCAAGATCGGCCAACTGCACTTCGACTTCGCCGGCGAGGTGGGCAAGGCTCTCCCGCCGCTCCGGGTCTACCGCGACGGCAAGATCGTCGAAAGCGCCGAGTGATCCCGTAACACTTCAGGCAAGTGAAAAGGCCCTTTCCCGTTGACTTCCGGATAAGCCCCGAAGGGGCGCAATTCGACAGCCTGGGGCAACGCCCCAGGAGCCAGGAACCGATTACCGTGGAGCCCTGAAGGGGCGTCACGTCTCGGTTTCGCCCTTACAGGGCTTGGGTTCGATTCATTACAGTTTCCCAGGGCGTTGCCCTGGGCTGTCGAATGTTGCCCTTTCAGGGCACAGTCTTTTGACTTGGCTGAACTGTTACAGGATCTTTATGCAAACGGCTTGAGCGCCGGCTCCGGTGCGTCGATCTCCTCCAGCCAGCCCACCAGCTTCGCGTGCAGGCCGTCGCACACGTCGGCGTGGTCGGCGGCGACGTTGTCCTCGGCGAGCGGGTCGGCTTCGATGTCGTACAGCTCTCGCTCGCCCTCCGCGCCGATGGGCGCGTACGCCCACTTCTCCGTGTAGACGACGGGTGTGGTTGCCTTCGTCGGCAGCGTGTCGTAGTCGAGCTTGCCGAACGAGGCCGAGATGGCGAAGTCGCGGACCGGCGCCTGCTCGTCGCCGCGGAGCATCGGCGCGAAGGACGTGCCATGAAATGGCTCGGGCGGCTCGACCGCGACGCCCGCCAGCTCGAACAACGTCGGCGCGATGTCCGGCGGCTGGAGCAGCGCGTCAACGGTCCGGCCGCCTTCCAGCCCCGGCGCGGCGACCATCAGCGGGATGTGCGCCACCTCCGGATAGATCGGCCAGAACCGGTCGTCGGCCTCGTTGATGTTCGACTTGCCCGACCGCGCGTGCTCGCCGATGCTGAACCCGTGGTCGGCGGTGAACACGACGATCGAGTCGTCCCACAGCGCGAGGTCGTCGATCTTCTGAAGGACGCGGCCCGCCCAGCGGTCGACCAGTTCGGCCTCGGCGCAGTAGTGGGCGCGCAGGTTGCGCAGCTCCGCGTCGGTGTAGTCGCTCGACCGGCCGTAGTTCGGATGCAGCATCGGCGGCCCGGCATAGTCGGGGTCGTACTTCTTGACCATGTACTCCGGCGGGTCCCACGGTTCGTGCGGGTCGAAGAAGTCGACCCACAGGAAGAACGGGTGGTGCTGGTAGTTCTCTTCCAGCCACTCCATCGCCAGCATCGCGGTCTTCGGTGGGAAGCGGTCGATCTCGCGGTACCAGAACGGATTGATCCACTTCGAGATGTCGACGAGTCCGTGGTCGCCCATCTTCTTGGTCAGGCGGGTCTTCTCGCGCGGCATCGCCGCCGTGATGGGGCGGTTCATTCGCGTGAAGAACACGTCGCCCTCCTGGCCGCGGGTCTGGACGGCGGCGTCGAAGCCGAACTGGAACCCGGCGTTGAACAGGTGGGGGCAATCGCAGATGAGCTGCGAGACGTAGTCCGCGTCTTTGAGCATCACCGGCAGGTGGTTCTCGCCGCTCTTACGCCGGTCCTGCCACGGGTACCACGGCCAGCCGTATCGCCCGGTGGTCAGGTCCGTCCGGTGCGGGATGGTCGGGAAGCTCGACACCCACAGGTTGTCGAGACTGACCGCGCGTTCGGCGAACTTGTCCAGCTCCGGCGTCCGCACCGGCAGCCACGTCGCGCGGTCGAACAGGTTGTCGTACCGAAACGTGTCCGAGATGATCAGGATGATGTTCAATGCACGCTCCTTTCGTCGAAGGCCGGGTGATTGTGAGCATTATAGCCTTCGGCCGGCGGCTGTAAAGCGATGCCGGCGCTTGACCGGCGGCCGGCTGTGTGATAGAACGCCCTTCGGCGAGCGAGGCGGCCTTGCATCTGGAGCAGTGTGGGAGCTACGCATGAAGCGCCAAACCAAGGTCCTTGTTGGTTTGCTCATCGTCCTTGTTCTGGCTCTCTGCCTGTATGGTCTGTACTGGCGCGCGGGGCGCTACGTCACGACGGAATGGACGGAGTACGGGGAGCCGCCCGCGCGGGACGACCTGAAGCTGGTCGATGATCGGCTGGAGGACAAGAACCCGGCGTTCGACGAGGACTTGGTGGACAGCCGTCCGCTCGGCGACTGGGAGGTGAACCAGAGCGCCGCGGTTATCGAGCTGGACTGCCCGACGATCAAGCCCGACGTCGAGGCGGCAATGCTCGTGCTCCGGCCCTCGTACGCCCAGGTGGTGAAGGCTGCGGCGGAGCACGGGCTCGAACTGCTGCCGAGCACGAACCTGATCGATGGTGCGGCGAAACAGTTCGACGACGGCCTGTACGCGGCGCTCGATCTCGCATGTTATCAGGGGAAGCTGGGTGTTGCCCCCGCCGCACCGGACTTCGTCAAGGCGGTGTTCGATAAGCTCCCGGCCGCGAGCGCGGCGCGGCCGTTCCTCGCCGCCGCACTCGAGCTGGCCGGCAGGAACGTTCCTCTCAAGCCGAACCAGGAAGCGAGGAAAGCGCGCCTCCTCGCTGAGTTCCGACGTGATGAGGCGCGGAGCAAGCCCATTTCGTTCTACAACTGGACGCCCGAGCTTCAGCAGGTCTGGCGGTTCTATCGGTTCCTTCAGCGCGAATTCCAGAAGGACCTCCGCATTCCGCGCGCCGTCGCCGCCGTCCTCAAGGACAATCCAGGCCTGCGGAAGGACTACCGCGCCGTCAACGGGTTCTACGGCCGCCTGACCAATCCGGTCATCTGCCTGCCGGTGGACGCGCTGATCGGCTGGGACGGGACCCTGCGCGAGTTGGCGAAGAAGCGCGGCGCGCGCCGGGCGACGGTCGCGGTCTTTCCGCCGTCGACCAGCCGCGAGACCGAGTTGTTCGACCGGCTGTTCCCGCTCGGCGTGCCCCCGCACGTGAACCTGATGGTCGAGCTGATCCGCCGCATCCGCTCGGGCGAGGTGAAGCTTGAGCCCGGAGAGAAGGACGGATGGTACCAGTACCAGGTGTTCGCGCTGGAGACGATGCTGCTGCCGTCGAAAGGGGAAGAGAGGAAGAAGCTGCTCTTGACCGCGCGGTACAAGAAGCGGCTGGTCGAGGCGTTCAAGGCGCTGATCACCAAGCGGCGCGAGACCCACGCGCGGTCGCTGGGGCCGCCGAAGTCGGCCATGGCGAAGCCGCTTGGCGAGAAGGCGGTTCGTCCCAGGCTGCGCCTCGAGCCGTCCGCGACGTTCTACCTTCACACGGCCCGGGGCTATGCCTTCCTCCAGAACTTCCTGCTGACGACGGTGGGTAAGGGCCGGCTGGCGGCGTTGCACGGTCTCCGGAAGGGCGGCCGGCGCGAGCCGGACGTGGCCGAGGAGCTCGACGCCATACGGACACGCTTCTACGGCTTCTACCTCGTCGCCTGCGAGGACATCGGCATGCGGCCGAGGCTCCTTAAGGACGAACCGGTTGACCGGCCCGCCGCCAAGAAGGCGGCGCTCGACTGGCTGGAGAAGATCAACAGCGACCCGGACCTGGCGCTCGATACCCGGGTCTCGCTGCCGATCTTCCTGGGCGTGGTGCGCGGCAAGACGCGGTGCTGGGGGACGCTCGGCGTGCGGCTCGCCCATCTGAACGCATCGTACGTCCGCCCGCCCAAGGTGCGGCCGAAGGGCAAGGGCGGCGAATGGCAGGAGGCCGAATATTACCAACTGGGCAACAGCCGCTACGTGATCCCCGTGGACGAGTTCGCCGAGTTCGAGTTGCCTGGCTCGTCGGCGCTGACCCGGGCCGAGCTCCGCGCCATCTGCGACCGACACAAAACGAAGGACAAGATCATCCAGGCGCTCGGCGGAGAATAGACGGGCGACCGCGACCCCGTGCTCGAAGGACGCCTGTCAGCCGGCGTCGGACCGTCGCGCCCATGCCTCTCCGAACAAGCGGACATCCTCGGCGAGCATGTCCGGCTTGTCCCTGGTGAAGACGCCCACGCAGACGGCGTCGGTGGGGCGCATCGCTCGGGCGGCGAAGCCGAGCGCCTCGGCGGGGTCGTTCCGGCCCGCGGCCATCACCTTGTAGTGGATGGCGGGCTTTGAGAGGCCGCGGATTGTCTCCGCCATGCGTTGCCGGTCGGCGTCGTGGAACCACTCGGCCATTCCGCTCTGGAGTTCGGCGCTCTTGTCGCGGTGGGCGGCGTTGTAGTAGCTGCACATGTAGAAGTCGAGGTCGAGGTTCTCCTCGGCCCACGTGTGGACGTCGGGATTGTGCCCGGCGATGCCGACCGGCAGCCCGGCCTCGCGCATGCGCTCGATGCCCTTGAGCGGATCGTCGAAGTCGTCGTTGGCGAAGGCATGATCCATCACCCCGCCGTGGATGAAGACGGCGCCGGCGCCGCCGTCGATAGCCATCCGCGCCACCTTTTCCGTGGGCCCGACGCCGGGGCAGGTCTGGGCGATCCATTTCAGAGCGCCGCCTTCGTCCCTGTATTCCATCAGGGTGCGGATGATGTGGTTGTCGGCGCGGGCCACGAGCGCCGTGATGCCCAGCGCCTCCGCCTGCCGCAGCGTCTCCTTGATCCTGGCGACGGTGTAGTAGTGCACCATCTCGGCGCTGGCCTCGGGTGTCTGGTGCGCGAACCCACTGAACGGGTTTGAGCCCAGGAGGAACCGGCTGACTTCCAGCGATCCAAGCGTGACGGTGTCCACGTTCGCCTCCGAGTTCCGTTGCCCCGGCCGGCCAATTGTACACGGGAATGCCAAATGTCAAAACCCCAATGTCAATTCAAGCCCAAAGGCGAAAGCTCAAACAGGTGTCGGCGTTGCGCCCTTTTCGCCATTTGGCCTTGGGATTTGACTTGGCATTTGTCATTTGGCATTTCCGCCGGTACACTCTGGGGCAACGATGTCCGGCATTTCTTTTCTGTGGAGGCACCATGAAAGGTCCCAAGGTTGTCGTGATCGGCGCGGGAAGCCTGTTCTTCGGACGCCAGGCGCTGTGGCAGATGCTCCACTCGGATGTGCTCAACACGGGGACCCTCGCGTACGTCGACATCGATGAGGCACGCCAGGAGAAGATGATCGGCCTGGCGAAGCTGATGGTCGAGCACCTCGACTCGCCGCTCACGCTCGAGGGCTCGACCGACCGCCGCGACGTGCTGCCCGGCGCGGACTTCGTCGTCCTCAGCTTTGCCCGCGACGGCGTGAAGTACCGCGGGATCGACTGCCAGATCAGCGAGAAGTACGGCGTGCGAATGTGCTCGGGCGACACCATCGGGCCCGGCGGCATCTTCCGCGCCATGCGCGAACTGCCCGTGATCCTGGAGGTGGTCGAAGACGTGCGCGAGCTGTGCCCGGACGCCTGGCTCATCAACTACATCAATCCGACGGCGGTCAACGGCATCGCCCTGATGCGGCACGCGTCGGACCTGAAGACGTTCGCGCTTTGCGACGGCCACCACATGCCGCACCTGCTCGACCACTACCTGACTCGCGGCGGCATCGTTGAGAGCGCCGACGAGATCACCGACGAGATGCGGGCGAAGGTCGACCTACGCATCGGCGGCGTCAACCACTTCACCTGGGTGCTTTCGGCGGCCTACGACGGCCACGACCTGATGCCCGCAATCCGCAAGAAACAGGAAGAGGACGCCGCGAACGAATCAGCCGACGGCCACTCGAAGTCGATCTTCAACGTCGGCATGGGACTCGAGCTGTGGGACATCTACGGCGTGATGCCCGACTGCATGGGCCACACCAAGGAATACGTGCCGTACTGGCAAGGGCACAACGTCGCGCCGGACCGGTTCCCGCCGCTCGCCATCTTCGACGCTCCCAAGCGGCAGGAGCGGCACGACGCGATGTGGGCGCAGATCGATCAGTGGCTCGGCGGCGAACTCGATCCGCAGGTCTTCGTCGACGAGTTCGGACCCGACCACGCCACCGACATCATCGAGTCGATGTGGGGCGGCCTCGGCAAGCGGTTCTTCATCAACCAGCCGAACA